>NZ_OY761440.1:1920000-1927500 GCF_963664415.1 uncultured Desulfobacter sp.
ATAAAATGCAGATCATAAACCCAATTTTCAATATTGCTTTTTACATCGGAGAATGTTTTAAGAAAAAGAGTTCAAGAGAGTGTCAATATTCACAATTAAACTTGATTGAAAGAAAATGGCAAATGGATTTGTTGCTATCCATAAAGTATAAGTATATTCAACAAATTGAGCTTAATAACAAACAATTTGAAATACGGAAAAAAATTTATAAAAAACAGGTTGAATATATTTACGTCCATTCCAGTATGAGGCAAAAAAACATCGTTGGTCGTTTCAAGCCCATTAAAGTTATTAAAAAAGAGCCCGAATCCATTTGGAATGAGTTTCACTCCCGTTTAGGAGTCTCTGAGGTTGAATTTCAAGAGTATGCCAGCAACTGTCAATTCCTTTATCTAATTCAAATTGATTCATATGAAAAACCTTTAAGACCTGTAGAATTAGAGAAGGTTTTCGAAAGATACCAGGCACCTCAGATGTTTAAATACCTAAGTCAAAATGAATCAAATCTATTGCAGGGATACTTTTAATATATGAATTCAATCGCATTGTGGTGGGATACACAAAAAAATGTTACGGAGGATAATTTTCCAAAAATTCATTTAGATATCAATATTTGGCTATCAAAAGATGAAAAACACAATAGTATAGAATTTGGTTTAAAAATTAGTAAGTTTGCTTCTATCAAAAGTATTTATTTGTTTTTACCCTTCATTTGTAAAGATTCTGATTTTAGCGATAAAATTATTCAACTGTCAGCGAACGCAAAATTAACCAACGCACTATTCAATGAAAAGATGAGCATTTCTAATGATAATGGGATTTTCCACAAAGTAACCTATCCAAATAAGGATTCTTTTTATTACAGTAATATTAATCAAAAAGATATTATTTTTGAAGAGATTGAGTGTGAAAGAAAAATACGAGGCAGTCAAATTACTATTACCCCGGAAATAAAAGCCACCGATAAAATAAATACTGTATATTATAGATTCCGTATAAAAAAAGTTGATAAAATTTTAAAAACACTTAGTGAAAATAATTTCATCATTGATGGCCTATTCAAAAAAATGAATTTCATTGAATTTAATCTGAATACTATAAGGAAATTGCCGTCAACAATTGTGGAAAAATTTGATGGAGAATATAGTCTCGATTCAATGAATTTATTTTTGATTACCGATATGTTTAATGATTTCGTCTTTAAGAGTAAGGATTTAAAGGCATCAAGGATATTGGAAAATCCGATTTGGAATGAATATATTGGACATTCTAACAGGAGTTTCGTGGTTAGACCTGCATGGCCCGGTGAAAGCCTTGCCTGGCGGGCGCAATTCAGGTAACAGGTTGTAAGACCCCACCTTCATTAATATGATGGCCAAAGGCCGATAGGACTTCGGCCTGGGTCTTACTCGGCGTCTCAAGGCGCCTGGTCGGTTTTCTTGCCCCTTTCGGCAAAGTCAGAATAGAATGTAGATGCTTCATATCATCCATGACGTTCTCTGCTGTCCGTTCAATTCCGGCGCTCTTTAGTTTTAATTCAATTCGACGCAGGTAAGCCATGGCGGCCACACATGTAAATAAATGACATTTAATTTTGCTGTCAGTCCAGTGCCGGATCGGCTGCACACCTACTAAGTCTTCATTCTTACTGAGACGGAAGCGGTCTTCAACTTGCCATCGATCTAAACTCGCTTCAATAATATCTTTTGTCGCCCAGTCCGTATTATCTGTGATGATAATATTTTTACCGAACATCAGCTTTTTTTGTTTCACTATATATGGATCTTTTCGGAAGCTCATATTCAAGCCGTTTGCTGATGTTTCAAAATTCAAAGTAAATAAATCGGGGGCCATGTGAAGCCTTTGACACAATCGGATATATCTGGCTTGTACGTCCTCAGCTTTCTTCCAGTGAGCTGCTCCTTCTTTAACCTTCGTTCTCATTGCAAGCAATTCCTGTCGGATCGTATCAAGCTTGCTCTCAAAGGTGTATGATTTCTTTCGGGCTGTCCTGGGATTATAATGGTTTTGCTAACCTAAAATTGACCCCTTTGAGGGCCAAATGACAACCTAAAATTGACCCCCCACTTTGCATCAGTACTCTGGTATTGAATGGAGATTTTTAACCCATTACCGGAGACGAAAAGGAGAATGCTTAAAGTGGATCAGTATGATTACATCCGAACAGCTCACCGTGTTTATGGAAAGGCCATTAAAGAGCTTGCCAGAGAAACCGGCCATTCAAAAAACACCATAAAAAAAATTTTAAAGCAGGAATACATTGGCTACAAGCAACGATCTAAACAGCCATATCCCGTTCTTGGTCCTTATATCCAGGAGATAGACCGCTGGCTTGGCGATGACAAGGACAAGCCATACAAACAGCGACATACAGCAACCCGGATATACCATCGTCTGAAATCGGAACTCGAGTATTCCGGTGGAGAGACGACGGTTCGCCGTTATGTGCGTGAGGCAAAGCTGAGGCTGGGTTTAACGAATCAGCAGGCATTTATCCCATCAGATCCGACGACTGCCCAGGAAGCCGAGGTAGACTGGGGAAACTGTCAGGCAGTTATTGCCGGCGAACCCGTGAAGCTGAAATTATTTTGCATACGTTCAAAATGTTCGGGCAAACACTTTGTTCGCTGTTATCCCTGTGAAAGGCAGCAAGCTTTATTTGACGCTCATATCCAGGCCTTTTCATTTTTTGGAGGCGTGTTCCCAGTTCTTATCTATGACAATCTGACAACAGTCGTACAAAAGGTATTTAAAGGAAAAAAACGTCATCTTCAGGAATCTTATAATCGGTTCAAGGCCTATTACAACTTCGATCCACGGTTTTGCAATCCCGGCCAGGGCCATGAAAAAGGTGGGATTGAAGGCCTGGTCGGCTACGCTCGAAGAAATTATATGGTTCCTATCCCACATGCTGACAGCCTGGACGAATTGAACACGCGCCTCCTCGATGATTGCATGGCCTATGGAGAGCATCGCATCGCCGGTCAAACACAAAGCGTCAATGAATTGTTTGAATCAGAAAAGCAGGTATTGCTGCCATTGCCGACAACATCGTTCAGTAACGTTGAGACGTTCATGGTCAGGGTAAACAAATATGCCACCGTTATTATTGACAAGAACCGGTATTCTGTCCCGACGCGCTATGCTTACATGAGAGTGCAGGCGATAGTAGAGATAGACCAGGTGATCATTTATTGGAGCGGCAGAAAAATAAGCACCCATCATCGGTTATATGGAAATAATAAGTGGAGTTTAAAACCGGAACATTATCTGGAGTTGATTCGTCAGCGTCCACAATCATTTGATACCGCCCGGCCAATTTTACAATGGCGTGATCAATGGCCGGATTGCCTGGAAAAGTTATTAGAACATTTTCGCCGGAAAAACGGTGTAACCAAAGGTACCCGGGAATTTGTCACCGTGCTGATGCTGTACGAAAAATATGCTGTCGACAAGATCGAAGCAGCCGTAAAGGAAGCACTGAAAAGCAATGTCGGCTGCAGCAATGCTCTCAAGCAGATTTTACACAGTCAAAACATCTCTATGGAGTCCCAATTTGATCCTTTGTCGAACTGGGAGACACTGCCCCCTGCTGACATCTCGGCATACGAACAGCTTGGAGGTATCTTATGAACCCAGCAGTCCAGGCAGTCCTCACACAGCACTTAAAAACGCTGAAGCTCTCGACGATGGAAAAAGAGTTGGAAGGTCAGATCCGGCAGGCGCATGAGGCGGCCTGCGGCTACGATGAGTTTTTATTGAATCTTGTTGAAGCGGAAGTTCAAATACGGCAGGAAAACGGTCGCAAGCGACGTCTCAAGGAAGCCAGGTTCCCGATGCAGAAACCGCTTGAAACATTTGATTTTGAGGCTGCCCCTGATTTGGACGCCCGGTTGATCAAAGAACTTTCAACAGGGACATTCATTAAAGAAGCCCGGAATATAATTTTGATAGGTAAAAGCGGAGCCGGTAAAACCCATCTGGCAACCAGCATCGGGATGGAAGCCTGCCGGTATGGACATCGAGTTCGTTTTATTACTGGTTGTGGGCTTGCAAACGAACTGACGGAGGCCAGGGAACAACAGGCTCTGGGTAGAATGATAAAACGATATGCCGGTTATGGGCTGTTGATTCTTGATGAATTGGGGTACGTCCCGTTCAGTAAAATCGGCGCTGAATTATTGTTCCAAGTCCTTACCGAGCGCCATGAAAGACGTTCGATCATCATCACTACCAATCTTGGTTTTGGTGATTGGACGCAGGTGTTTGGCGATGCAAATCTTACCGCTGCTCTGCTGGATCGTGTCACTCACCGGGCTCACATTATTCAATGTAACTGGGACAGTTATCGACTTAAACAGACTTTAAAATCGAGAGGATAAAGAATGAAAGAACTGGATGTATATAATCCCCTGAAAGGTCGAAATGAAACGATAAGGATCGAGATCTCCGAAGACTGTACGACCTATTTTGAAGAGGCGGAGAAGAATGATGATATCCTGAGCATTACAGACACAGATGCCGGTTTGTTAATACAAGAGTGTGGGTGCACAAAACCGATTCTCATAGCTGTAGAATCACGGGAATCAATTAATTACAGCCAAAAAGGAGCGTTGAAGGCAATAGCCGACTACTGCGTTGGGTAGCCCGTCCGGCCAGGGCCAGGGGATCGGCCCGGCGCCGGGCCGATCCCCTGGCCCTGGCCGTTACCCAAACCGGAACTATATAAAAAGCGATAAGAGAATGATTTTAACAACAGGGGGGGTCAAAATTGGGTTGTCGAGAGGGGTCAATTTTGTGTTGCAATTCCGATTATAAGTTATGATAACGCTCCGCTCCTTGCCCCAGTATTCTTTTTTAGTTCGATATGCCAATTGACACTCTTCCCGGCGCTCTTCATCAATCAGTCTTCTGTTGCGGGCAGTATCTGCAATTTCAAACCGGTCGAGTGGGGTAGCCGCAAGCTCCTGGGCAAAATAAGTGGAATATGTCGTAATAAAATGGACTCTGGAATGCTCGTCAATCCAGGTGTAATTCCCTTCAGAATTCATTCCTTTGTCAATAACGATTGTAAGTCGCTCTTTGGTATTGTTCAGGTCGCATGCCACCCTAAACATTTCTTCCATGATTGATTCAAAGTGCTTGCTATCATGAATATTGCCTGGGTAAATCGAATAAAATAAAGGGAGTCTGGTGTCTCGTGCAACCAAAAGGCCGAGGCCGATCTGTCTGAGATGATGCCTGCCTTCCTTGTTTTTACCTCTGCACGCAATTTTCGACAAAGTTTGGCTTCCCATGAAGGTATAATAATTAGTGGTATCAAATAACAGACAATCAGACGAAGGCTTTTCGACCTGCCATAATCGTCTGAAGAACTTCGATATGATCGTGTTTAAGGTTTTTTCATCAACTCGGTCCCACTTGTCCCAGTATCGTTTGCATGAGAGTTCGTTTAGATCGACAGGGCGTATATGCTGGATCGCGGTTCTCTTATACCAATCCGATAATTTGTTTTTACTGACGGTCTCAATCATGCGATTCCAGACACAATAAAGGAAATATTCCCCTATTGAAGGTCCTTTTTCCCGATCGGCCGGTGGAATAATCTCATCAATCATAGAGCAAAGATCAAAGTCTTTATCTGCTTGCTGGGCCAACCACAGTGCACCGAATCCTTCAGCCTTTAAAGTGGTTATTTCCTGAGACTGGCCTTTTACAAGACTGGCTACCCGATCCGGTGAACCAATATAGGTTTGAGAAATAACCTTGGGCTTACCGTTTACCCGGGCGATCTCCCTGACATACAGGTAGGGTCTTCCTTTTTTCTTCTTGATATGGAAATGTGCCATGATTCATAATATTTAGCAGGGTCTTACATGTCAAGAAAAAAACAATAGAAAGACTGATTTGATAGGGTTTTGAGCATAGAAAGGTTGTGTGACTTGAGGGGTACTACAAGAGACAGGGTCGAAAACGCTTGTCAATAAAGGGATTCGACGATTCCGAACGGTTTATCTCCGAAACTCCTGTCTAAGTTATCAAATAAAATGATTGCTTATCACTGGAAAGAAAAAGAATTTACAGATTATAGCTTATTTTTAAAAACGACATATGTTAAAAGGAACTATTGGTTGTTTCTTTTAATGATATTATTCACTTTATCGATCGGGTGCGTAGGTGGAGTTTTTGGTAATTACATAACAAATAAAGTATTTAATGATTTTCAAAAAAAAGAAACGCTAACAGAATCAACAAATGGGGAGGATTATAATGCTACAAAATAATTATAACCGTCCGGATATTATAAAAAATTTTTTAGCTATCAAAAAAATAACTGACATAGCTTGTTTCTCATGTTTCACTGCGATTCAAGCTGCTTTAAAAGACGTTAACGATTTTTATCCCCAATTTGATAGTTGGTTTTATGAAAAAGTTGTACCGGGCGTAATCAATTCAGAACGAAAAATACTTTTTGGGCAAGTGAACGGTAAAGTTGCAGGTATTGCAATTATAAAAAATACTTCTGAAAAAAAGATATCAACCGTGAAGGTTGCCGAAAAATTTAAGGGACAAAGAATTGGGCGCCAGCTATTTGAAAATTCGTTTGAGGCCTTAGATACAGAAAAACCGTTTTGTACAATTTCAGAAGAAAAGCTACCTGAATTTAAAAGTACGTTCGCCTATTATGGATTTAAGCTAACAAGCGTTCATAACGGGCTTTATAGAGATGGGAAAAAAGAGTTTTTCTTCAACGAATAATTACGGTTCCATAATCCGAATTAGAACTTAAAGGGCCGGGAGGTTATCCCGGCCCTTTATTATTTTACTGCTCAGGAAGCTATGGCACGGAGCACTTTGTTTTGTTTCTGTCTCGTGGCTGTTAATCCCCTTTTAAAAATATTTTTTAAAAACCCAAAAAAGTTCTTGACGGCATTTTAAATTTCAGGCATATTACGCCGGTCTTCTCGAGGGGACAAAGTAAAGCGGTTTTCTTCGGGAAGTTTTTTTTTGAAAGTTGGATCTTTGAAAATTGGTCAGTGAAAAAGAAAAGAGCGGGTCAATGACAATGCGCTTTTAAGCCTGGCGGCTTTAAGCGTAGACCTTAAAAAGTTTTAGTAAAGGATTATAACTGGAGAGTTTGATCCTGGCTCAGAATGAACGCTGGCGGCGTGCTTAACACATGCAAGTCGAACGAGAAAGAGATTGCTTGCAATCTCGAGTAGAGTGGCGCACGGGTGAGTAACACGTAGATAATCTGCCTTCAAGCCTGGGATAACTATTCGAAAGGGTAGCTAATACCGGATAAAGTCGGTTTACACAAGTAAATTGATGAAAGATTGCCTCTTCTTGAAAGCAATTGTTTGGGGATGAGTTTGCGTACCATTAGCTAGTTGGTGGGGTAAAGGCCTACCAAGGCAACGATGGTTAGCTGGTCTGAGAGGATGATCAGCCACACTGGAACTGGAACACGGTCCAGAC
>NZ_OY761440.1:1930000-1931186 GCF_963664415.1 uncultured Desulfobacter sp.
TCTTTTTGGAGGTAGAGCACTGAATGGGCTAGGGGTCTCACCAGATTACCAAACCTAATCAAACTTCGAATACCAAAAAGTCAGAATACGGGAGTCAGCCCGCGGGAGCTAAGTTCCGCGGACGAGAGGGAAACAACCCAGACCGCCAGCTAAGGTCCCCAAATCTATGCTAAGTGGAGAAGGATGTGGGAATGCCCAGACAACCAGGAGGTTGGCTTAGAAGCAGCCATCCTTTAAAGAAAGCGTAATAGCTCACTGGTCGAGTGGATCTGCGCCGAAAATGTATCGGGGCTAAAGCATAGTACCGAAGCTGCGGAATGAAATTTATTTCATTGGTAGGAGAGCGTTGTGTCGTCATAGAATCGCAACCGCGAGGTTGTGTGGAGATGTCACAAGTGCCCATGCTGACATGAGTAGCGATAAAGCGGGTGAGAGGCCCGCTCGCCGAAAACCCAAGGTTTCCTGAGTAAAGCTAATCTTCTCAGGGTTAGTCGATCCCTAAGGCGAGGCCGAAAGGCGTAGTCGATGGAAAACAGATTAATATTTCTGTACCACCTTGTTATCGTTTGAGAAATGGGGGGACGCAGGAGGGCAAGTCATCCGTCTGTTGGAATAGGCGGTTCAAGCTTGTAGGCTTAAGATCCAGGCAAATCCGGATCTTTTTAAGGCCGAGAAGTTACGTCGAGGGATTTATCCCATAAAGTGACTGCACCCATGCTGCCAAGAAAAGCCTCTATCGAGATGACAGGTGATCGTACCGTAAACCGACACAGGTAGGTGGGGAGAGTATCCCAAGGCGCTTGAGAGAACCCTGGTTAAGGAACTCGGCAAAATGATACCGTAACTTCGGGAGAAGGTATGCCCCTGACGGTTAGTATTATACTTTACAAAGCGGTTGGGGGCCGCAGAGAATTGGTGGTAGCGACTGTTTACTAAAAACATAGGACTCTGCAAAGTCGCAAGACGAGGTATAGGGTCTGACGCCTGCCCGGTGCCGGAAGGTTAAGGGGATTTGTTAGCTTTTAGCGAAGCACTGAACTGAAGCCCCGGTAAACGGCGGCCGTAACTATAACGGTCCTAAGGTAGCGAAATTTCTTGTCGGGTAAGTTCCGACCTGCACGAATGGCGTAACGACTTCCACACTGTCTCAACCAGGGACTCAGCGAAATTGCAGTGGCGGTGAAGA
>NZ_OY761441.1 GCF_963664415.1 uncultured Desulfobacter sp.
TATGAAGTGAATGTGACCATTGAAGAAGATCCTGAAAAGGTAGAAAGACTAAGATTGGAAGCAGGCTGCTTTGTCCTTATCACCAATGTTCCTGCACAAGATCATGAAAAAGCATGGATAGGGGAAAAGCTTCTTCGGCTCTACAAAGAACAGGATGGTATCGAAAAGAATTTTGGGTTTCTAAAAGACCCTGCGATTGTCAACGCCATTTTTCTAAAAAAACCGGAGCGTGTTGAGGCCCTGGGATTGATTCTTCTACTATCTATTAAAGCGTTCGGGTTAAGTCCAAAATGTTTTAAAAAAATTAGGGTTAAAAAAAAATTTTTTTGTGCGAAATGTAGGTTAGACGAATTTTGGGATATTTGATAATTATTGACAAACCTAACTTTAATAGCTATTTAAAACTTTTTGGATATTTTTTACTTTAGGTGTAGTAGGTAACTGTTTTTGACGGTCAATGGGTATAAATTATGGCTCATGTTGTGTTTCAAGGTCTTATCTGACCAAAAGTTCGACAAGTGAATGGAGCAAGGCCTTTCCTCGCTTGCCAGCGTTATGAACGAATTCAAAAAAGCCAAGATAAAACGGGAGCTTTTCCTGTGAAACTCCTCGATGTGGACGCAACCAACCACGTAGCAAAGACCAGAAGCCTTCCATCGTATTTACATGGACTTCATGGAAACCATCCCCATCCTCGTCTCTGGCATATTCTCCAGCCCCGTGATTCACGCTCTTATGCTTGTACCCCCACTCGCTTAATCGGTTATATATCCCGTATTCATCCGTGTAGATCAAAGTTCCTGGCAAAATGACTGATTTTATCAAGGGCTCAATGGTTACCCGGCGAACATTGGCAAGCATCTTGATTACCACCAGCCCGCATCGCTGAATCATACCAAATACAGGTGGCTTCTCTTTTTCCAATGTACCCCGCCCACGAGCACCTCGTAAACGATTTCGACGGCCTTCCCTCCCTTTTTGGAATACTGCTTCGGGATTGCCTTTATGCCCTGCTACAATGTAGACTTCATCGCACTCAACCTTGTCGTCGAGAGTTACGGGCGGCTTTTTTTTACCACGCCTTCACGAAGTTGGGTGGTCATCTTTTGAACATCCGTGCGGTCCAAGTCCAGTTCTTTGGCAATCTGCTTGTTGGACAAGTTCAGCCCCATAAAATAAAGACACAAAATCCATACTTTTAGGGGTTGATGATGCCCAGCGAAAATGGTACCCGTCAAGTCGTCAAAGCGTTTACTACAATTTTTACATTCATAACGCTGCCTGGCAGGTTCTTTTTCATCGAAACCCCTTTTGATTACTCGTTTGGATTCACAAAACGGACATTGGCGTCCTTCCGGCCAGCGCAATTCCCGAACAGTTTCATAACATTGTGTATCATCAATCAGAGTCTTTATGTTTACCTGCATCCGTTAAGCTCCTAAGGTGAATTCGGTCAGAAAAAATCACCATCTACCATTATACGACCCTGATACGCAACATGAGCCTAAATTATTATTAGGACTATCTGCTAAATAATCTAAAGCTTTTGGTGAAGCTCTATGAATTTAAACACATGTTCAGATATTGAGGCAGGTATTGAGCAAGAAAGATCACTGATCCAAACACGAACCCTCTTTGATAACAATTGCAGCCTTGATGATATGCGGAATCACTGCAGCTATTCGGAGGCCCATCGAAAATGGCCTTCTGAAATCGGCATTGGGCATGTAACCATGATACAGCTTAGACCCGGTCTCCTTCTCGGTATCGGGAACTACCGGTTGAAGGAATATATCGAGTTTTCGTTTGAATACACCGAAGCCAACGCCCCTCTTTTTTTCGGATATGTCCAATCGGGTAGCGTAACCTTCACTTTACAATCCGAAAAGGATCACCAGAGTATCAGCAACAAGCCGGGGAATATGCTGATTGGCTATTTGCCGGGTGAGCGATGCGTCTGCAGACCGCCGGTTGGGGTCAGTGTAAGCACAATCGGCATCGGTATTGATCCCTGGTTGCTGAAGACCTGGGTGGGCGAGGAATATCTTCAAGCACCGGCCGGGTTGCGTAGCGTTTTAGATGGTGCCCAAAGACCGTACAGTGAGTTATCGCCAAGCCCGCCTGAAATCAATGTCATCCTAAACCAGATCATAACTTGCCCCTACCGGGGGGCGTTGAAACGTCTGTATCTGGAAGCTAAAGCGCTTGAGCTGATTCTCCCCAAAATGGCCCCGTTAAATAGCCCTGCTCCGAAAAACGCTGTCTCATTTGATAAGCGCGATGCGGATTTAATTCGCGAAACCGAACTCCTTTTGAGGAACAACCTTGAAAATCCTCCTTCTCTCCCGGAGTTAGCCCGCCGGGCCGGTGTTAATAAAAATAAATTAAATCAGGGATTCCGGAAAATTTTTGGAACCAGCGTGTTTGAGCATATACGGATACTCCGACTTGAACGTGCCCGGGATCTTCTGGTGAACGGGAACAAAAGTGTCACTGAGGTCGCCTATGAGGTGGGTTATACACACCCGGAAAATTTTACAAGGGCCTTTAAACGACATTTTTGTACTTCCCCCAAAGATCATCTTCTTTGATCTCTCTCTAATCAGTGGGTACTGCCTTTCCAGCCTTTTTTGCAAAAAGTGTCATCATGACAGCTGAAAAGTCTTTGATGACAGGTAAAAAAAATAGATGCGGGATATGGATAGCCTTCCGGGATTTGATTGCTATTTTCCGGACCCTATATACAGGAACCCATTACAGGAGGAAAAACAGTGAAAAAAGGGGAGTCAAGGTTTGTTTTACCAAGTGTTATGAATCTGTTTTTTGCGGGATATGGATAGCCTTCCGGGATTTGATTGCTATTTTCCGGACCCTATATACAGGAACCCATTACAGGAGGAAAAACAGTGAAAAAAGGGGAGTCAAGGTTTGTTTTACCAAGTGTTATGAATCTGTTTTTTGCGGGGGTACTCATTCTAAGCTTTTGTCCGGTGTCATTTGCCGTGGCTGATGAAAAAGAGTCAAAACAGGAGACCGTACAGCAGAAAAGCACCCATGAAAAATATGAATTGGAGACAATAATCGTTACCTCGCAAAAGCGGGAAGAAAATATCCAGAAGGTACCGGCGAGCATCACTGCCTTATCCGAAATCCGGATTGAGGATGCGGGAATTCAAGAGATGGAGGACCTGGGATTTTACACCCCGAACCTTTACGTTGGCAAAGCCGGAAATAATGCAGAATTGCAGCCTGTGATACGTGGCATGTACAACCGGATGAATCCCAACCCTACTGTGGGATTTTATGTGGACGATGTCGCCTATTCCCGGCATATGGCCTTTGATGCGGACCTTTCTGATATCGAACGAATCGAAGTGCTCAAAGGCCCCCAGGGAACATTGTTTGGACGGAATACCGAGGCCGGGGTCATAAGAATCATCACAAAAAAACCCGGAAATAAATGGGAAGGCAAGGCCTCGCTCTCCTATGGGAATTATAATACCCAGGAGTATTCAGCCGTTGCAAAAGGCCCATTGGTAGAAGACAAGGTTTTTTTCGGCATAAGCGCCAAACAATATCTTTCAGACGGATATTTTGAAAATACCTACCTTGACACGGATAAGGTTGAGGACAGGGATGATTTAACCGGCCGCGCTACATTAAGATGGACCCCGACCCAGGCCTGGGACATTATTTTAAACGCCGATGCCAAACAGTGCGAGGATGGTTTTTTTGCCTTTGCACCCATAGGGGAAATGACACATGACATAAACCTGGACTATGCGGGGGAGCTTGAAAACGATTTAAACGGCCAGTCGCTGAGTGTAAATTTTGAAGGAGACAGGTTTAATTTTACCTCCATTACAGCCCACAGGGATGGAGAATTAAGCGAAATATATGATATGGACGCCACTTCGGCTGATAATTACAGAGCCGACTATGGGCAAGATCATGGCCAATGGAGTCAGGAAATCCGCTTTGCATCTCCCAAAAGTGCCAAGGTGTTCAAATGGCTGCTCGGAGCATATTATCTTGACGAAGATTTTGATGTTGATCTAACCTATGATTATCGGCAGGGATATCCTGCATACGGAATACCTCCATTTAAAACTGCTACGCTGACCGAACTCGATACGACCAATTACGCTTTTTTCGGCCAGGCAACCTATACCTTTCTGGAGAAACTGGGCCTGACCGCAGGATTGCGTTATGAAAATGATAAAAAGGAGTTTAAGGGAAGTACATATAATTCACCGGATGTCATGGGAACCGGAATCACTGAAGTTGAAAATGAAAAGACGCTTAAAGTGTGGCTTCCCAAATTTGCCGTTGATTATCATTTCACCCGGGATGCTATGAGTTATGCCGGCGTTGCCAAGGGATACACCGCCGGTTCTTTTAATGATTTGGATGATTCTGTTTTAGGGGTGCCCTATGATGCTGAATTTTCCTGGAACTACGAAGCCGGCCTTAAAACCGCCTGGCTGGATAACCGGCTTATCCTGAATTTGGCTGTATTTTATATTGAGTGGGAAGACAAGCAGGTCTTCATTCATACCGGTGCGACCAGTGCGCTTTTCAAGAATGCCACAGAGGCAACCAGTAAGGGGGTTGAGCTTGAGGCTCTGGTTAGACCCGTTCCAGGTCTGGAGCTTGTCTGCGGATTTGGATATACGGATGCGGAATATGGCCAATGGGAGTCCGGAGAAGACTACGAGGGCAAAAAATTGGAAATGGCACCTGAATTCAGCTACAATTTGGCGGCACAATATCGTTATATCCTGTCCGATTCCGCTACCCTGTTTTGCAGATTGGAACTTCAGCATGTGGGGGCGTTCTATCATGACCTGGATAACGAGATAAAAGAAAGCGCATATAACCTTGTTAATGCCAGGGTGGGGTATGAAAGCGAATTCAGAGGCCTTAACATTAGCCTCTATTTATGGGCAAAGAACCTCCTTGATGAAGAATATGCAACTGGTGCCTTTGGCTCTGATACCATGGGGTGGTTTGCACGTGCCGGCGACCCGCAAACATTTGGTGTTACATTAACATGCCGGTTTTAAGGCAATGTCATAAAGTTAGCGGCAAGGCTTATATCCCATGTGGTGCTCTCGTTTGTCGATCTTATGTTCCCGTTTGAATTTACGCCCGGGCCTAATGGGTTCAGTTGCCCCCATGAATAGAGCATGGTTGCCTGGTGGTTTTTTACGACAGCATAAATGAGGAAAAGACCTCTCCCGCCCAGGCGGTGATCGGATACCTGACCACAGCGCTTCAGGGAAGCGACTATTCCGTTGCTGAACCGGTCCTGGACCGCGCCCTGCGTACGGCTGGTTTTGCGTCTGTCCGTTCGCAGGTGTTGCCGGAGGGCCAGGGCGTGATACATCGTTCTATGGTAATGCGCATTGCCCGCAAGGAGAAATAGAATCAACAGCCATCATGATGACGCCTCATCCATATTGAAATTATCCATGAATACCGAACCGCCATCAAAAACTCCGATCGCCATCTGGATACTGCTTTCAGGACTCTACATCACCCAGCGCCTGGGACTGGGGTTCATCTGGATCCTGGGTGGCAATCCTGCGCCGTTTGGGAATGCCGATGACCTATCTGGGCGGTGTATACTTGCTTGGCGTATTCTGGGTTTTGAAATTTCTCTGGGCACCGTTGGTGGATCGCCTGGGCACATGCCACGATTGGATACTGGTCACCCAGAGCGGCATGGGAAACGGCATCCAGGCTGCCGGGGGGCTGCTCGGTCATCTGATCGGCGGAGGCGTCGTGTTGCTTTTGTATCCCAGTATTGGCTGGCAAGGATGCATGTCGCTGCTGGCAATCTGCACGGCCGGAAGCCTGGTTACGGTGTTCCTGTTTAAAAGTGCGGCTGTGGCCATTCCATCATGCAACTGCTCCAGAGGCGTGACTTTGCGCCGGCGTCTGCGTTTCTGGAAAACGCCCGGCCATGGAAATTGGTTGGTGATCCTGAGCACTTTGATGATGGACTATGCCTCCCGGGAAAGTCCGGCCACGGACTATGCACTGCAGTTTGGTCTGTTTTGGTTATAGAAATGTTATTGTTCAGCGCCATGCCGATATTGGCCCAAGAGCCTGCAACTGCGTTGGAGCCTATGGTTGTAACAGCATAAAAGCAGGAAGAAACCGTTCAGGAAGTCCCCATTAATGTCGTTGTATTAAACGAACAAGATATCGAATTGAGAAATATTACGTCAGTTTTAGATATCGCCGATTATGTGCCTAATTTAATAATTTTTGAAAATGGCATGTCGGGTATGAATTCGCCTTTAATGCGAGGTCTTCATGCCTCGGTAAGTACCTTTTCCACAACCACCGGGATGTACGTGGACGGGGTACCGATGCTGTCGGGTGCCGGATTTGAAGCGGGGATTCTGGGCGTGGAACGAATTGAGGTGTTGCGTGGACCCCAGGGGACATTATACGGCAAGAACGCAGAAAACGGGGCAATTAATATTATCACCCGGCAACCGGACAACACGTTCAGAGGAAAATTTTCCCTGAAAGGCGGCTATCTGCTCTCGGCAGAGGCGGGAGACCGGTTGACGGATACCGTTACCTTTGAGGCCCAGGGACCGATTCAAAAAGATAAGCTGTTTTTAGGTGTCGCCGGGCTGTTTGCCCAAAAAGACGGGTATATTGAAAATACCGTCACAGGAGATGCGGTGAATGACAAGGAAAAGTGGTTCGGGCGAGGAACCCTGCGCTGGACACCCACGATGCAGTTCGATCTTTCCTTGATCCTTTCCCGGCTCAAATTCAATGACGGCGCCTTTAATATGACACTGGGAAGTAACGGAGCGGCTCTTTACGGCCTTCCGGCACCGCAGGAACGGCAGGTGTCATCTAATCTTGAAGGAAGCAATGATGCCGGGTCAAACATGCAAGCTCTTAAAATGACGTACGATTTCAGCGAGTCACTCACCTTGACATCGATAAGTTCCCACAGGGTTTACGATGATGAATGCATGCTCGATTATGATTTCAGCAGTAGTACATTACGACATTCCCGGAAGGACAACCAGTATCGGAAGATTTCCCAGGAAATGCGGCTCAACTATGCAAAAAATCGTCTGAAATGGCTTCTGGGTGTATATTACGACGATGATCATAATGATATTAATTATGAAACCGAATCCATCTATCCGACGCTGGCCGGCGTTACCAGCCGCGATCTTGAAGGAGACGCATACGCCGTTTTTGGTAACATATCCTTACCGTTGACAGAACGCCTGAACATATTTTCCGGATTGCGTTACGAAAAACAGAATCTGTCGTTCAGGGACAATCTTGATAAACGGGCTTTTGATGACTCATGGGATGCCGTATCCCCAAGGGTTGGCATCGAATACCATTGTGTTCCCGATTTGATGTTTTATGGCAGTGTGTCAAAGGGCTACCGCTCCGGCGGTTTTAACATGTTCGCAATGGATTCCCGATACTACAGCTATGAGCCTGAATCTTTGTGGAACTATGAGGTGGGTGTTAAGGGGGATTTCTTTGATCACCGGCTTGTGGTGAATGGTGCGCTGTACTACATGGATATATCGGATATGGCAACGGCTACTACACGGTATACAATGATCCGGGAGAAATCGGCGTACAGGTGAACTATCGTTTCTTTTAGGCCCATGGTCCGAATTCAATCCGCCAATTCCCAAAAATGAAAAAGCACGGCATTCAAAAGCCGGGCAGGATTGAGGAGCGGCAGCTATTGTTTTTGCTTGAGATCAATATAGGTTCTGGCTTTCATGACATCCCTGGGCAACTGTCCGTAATGCCGGGCAAAAACCCGGGAAAAGTGGGATGGATTTTTAATCCCCACCATCAATGAAATTTCAGCGACATTATATTCCGATGATCTGAGCAATTGTCTGGCGGTTTTCATGCGATGGTCCCGGACAATGGCATAGGGTGTGGTGTTGAACACCTGACGAAATCCTTTTTTAAATTTGAACTGGTTAATGCCCACCATTCGCGACAGGGCCGGTATGGACGGCGGTTCAGCAATGGAGCGAACCAGAATCTGCCTTGCCTTTTTGATGGCATTGATATCCTGCCGGGTCAGCGGTACAAAACCGGGTGCCGGGGTGGTGACTTTCTGCGGCAAAATATGGGAAAATTCAACAGCCAGAAGCTCCAGAATTTTCCCCTGGGCAAAAATGTCGTTGAGAACCCCCTGGTACTGCCCTGCAAACAAATCCCGAAGGCAAACCTGTGAAACCGGATCTGTCGGGCTGTTTCTAAGCAGAAGCCCGGGCTTGCGCCCCAAAGGCAGCAGATCAAACAACCCTTGGTCCAGAAACGCCTGTTGAAGCATGATGCAGATACATCGAAAGTTCGGCGTATGGAACTGTGTAATTCCTTTGGTATCATTCAGATAAATCATGCAGGTGGAATCTTTGCCTGATTCCAGATTAAAGGCCTCGGTTTCAAAGGCGCATTTCCCCTCCAGAACAAAGGTCAGGCTCAGGCCTTTAAAACCGCCGGAACCTTCAATCCGCGGCAGGCTTTTTGGTCGGCCGGACATGGAGATATCAACCACCTGCACATCTTTGCACACATCCTTTTCCCTGATATGAAAAACATCCTGGGTATAGGCGCAGGCATCATCGAAAAACGGCCCTGTATTACCGGTGTTGTCCGTCATTGAATTCAGCATATTCCATCCAGAATTAAAAAATCCCTTAAACGCAATTCTTACTCCCTCAATCATCAGCGCAGCTATTGAATTGCAACAGCCATAAATAGTATCGTGCCCGACATTGTTCTTTGCAACTTATAACAGATATTTGAAAGGAAGAGAAATTGGGAAAATTAGCATTCCGTAACGGCCTGGCGGCAGTTTTTTTTCTGCTTGCCGCAGGACAGGGCCTGGCCAAAGAAAACGTCTCTTTGCAGGACATTGTTGTTACAGCCCAGAAACAGGACCAGAATATCAAAGATGTTCCCATTTCTTTGAGTGTGTTCAACGAATTCGATATTGAGGACAAAGGAATTGAAAATTACAAAGACCTGGCCGATTTTGCGTCCAACGTAACCCTGCTGGAAGCCGGCGGTACGGGGATGATGTCAACCTTTATCCGCGGCGTTGCTTCAGATTCCGGTGTGGAAAGTGCCAATGCCGGGATTTATGTAGACGGGGTGCCCTATGTATACACATTCGGCAATGATATCCCCATTGAACAAATTCAGCGCATCGAAATTCTTAAAGGCCCCCAATGCGTGCTTTATGGGAAGAACTCCTATGCCGGGGTGGTAAATATTATCTCAAAGGAACCTGCACAGGTATTTGAAGGCAGTGCTGACGTGACCCTTGGCAGCGACGATAAAAGAAAGCTGAGGCTGGACCTGAGTACGCCCCTGATAGCAGATAAACTCAATGTCAGCCTGTTTGCCCGCCATTATGAAAAGGACGGTTTTATCCACAACACCACATTAAATAATGAAGATAATTACTCAGAAGATAATTTTGGAAAACTTCATTTCAGGTTTACCCCCACAGACCGCCTTATGTTTTCCCTGATCTCATCGGTCCTGGACACTGACGAAGGTGCGCCGACCTGGAATATGACCGGTGCGCCGGACCGCCTGGTGGTGCAAAGCGGCCTTCAGGGGACCAACCAGACTACCAATGTCACCCATGCCCTGAAAGGTGCCTGCGACCTGGGTGGAGGGCACCAGCTCACATCTTTAACCACCGTCAAGCACCTTGACAACCGGATTATCTATGATGCGGATTTTTCCCCGGCAAATGCCTATCATATGGATGCGGACATGGAGCTGAAGGAGTACTCCCAGGAATTAAGGCTCACAGGCATCCTGGGCCGGGTAAGCTATATGGCCGGGCTATATGCCGACAGCATGGAAAAGGACAGATACCTGCTCCTGTGCGGCAGCCCCTTTCAAAAATACAATACCCAAAGCCGGACTCTAAGCGTCTTTGCCAATGGCAGCATGGATCTTACCCCGAATTTGAACCTTTCTTTGGGTGCGCGTCTGGACCGGGACGAAATCAGCCTTGATGATACGTACGGCGGCCTGGAAGAGGAGCATTCCTATACCAATGTCTCCCCCAAGATCAGCCTGAGTTATGCGGTTTCGCAGAAAACCACGGCCTATGCCACGATATCCAGAGGATATAAAAGCGGCGGATACTATCTGTTTGCCCCGACACCTGACCGGCGCTGGGTGGACAAAGAAGAAATGACCAACTACGAAATCGGGGCAAAATCCAATCTCACACAAAATCTCAGCCTGGGCACCGCTGTTTTTTTCATGGATATCAGGGACAAGCAGGTGACCACCCAGGTGGATCCGGTCATCAGCTACGTGGATAACGCCGCCCAGTGCGAAACCATGGGGTTTGAAGTGGATGCGGAACTGAAACTGACCCCGGCGCTCAGTTTCAATGTCTCCTTTGGGATGGCGGATTCCGAATTTAAAGCGTTCAGCGACGGGGCAGGGGATTACTCAGGAAATAAAAATCCCTTTTCTCCACTTTATACTTACGCAGTCAGCGCCACTTACAGGGATACACGGGGCCTGTTTGCCACAGCAGGGGTAAGGGGCCAGGACAAGATGTATACGGACAAGGAAAACCAGACCGTTACAGATGCCTATTATGTCATTGATGCAAAAATCGGCTATGAAGCACAACGGTTTGATGTGTATCTTTACGCAAATAATCTCACACAGGAAATTTATGATACCAATTACCAGCTTGCAAGCTTCCTGTCATCTCCCAGGGAAATCGGGGTTCAGTGCAGGGTCAGATTTTAACCTTAAATATTAGAAAGCATACTGCCGCCATGATTAGAATATTTTTTATCTGTTTTTTTATCTGGGGTCTTAACCTGCCGAACCAGGCCGGGGCGGGGCTGCCGGATACCTGCAGGGTTCTTGCCGGTGCCCGCATTGCTGTGACCCATACCGCTTTCGGCAAAATCCGGGGCTATATCCATAACGGAACATACATATACAAGGGCATTCCCTATGCCAGGGCAGACAGGTTCATGCCGCCTGTCTGCCCGCAGCCCTGGAAAGGGGTGAAAAGCACATTGTCCTGGGGACCGGTCTGCCCACAGATGGAGGTGCCGTCGTCCGATCCGGATGAGGTGGATTTCGTGTTCAGACAAATCCGGGGAAAGGAAGGGGAAAACTGCCAGGTATTGAACATCTGGACCCAGGGGCTGGAACCGGACGGAAAACGGCCGGTCATGGTATGGATCCACGGGGGAGGATTTGACTATGGCTCCTCCCAGTCCATGCCCCTTTACGATGGTGAAAGTTTAAGCCGGAAAGAGGATATTGTGATGGTATCCGTAAACCACCGGCTTAATGTTCTTGGATTCGCCGACCTGTCCGGTTTTGGGGAACCGTTTAAATATTCGGCCAATACCGGTATGATGGACCTTGTGGCAGCTCTGGAGTGGATACATAATAATATTGAAAATTTTGGCGGCGATCCGGAGAATGTAACTATTTTCGGCCAGTCAGGCGGCGGGGCCAAAGTCGGCACCCTGATGTGCGCGCCGTCGGCAAAAGGGCTGTTTCACAAGGCCATTATTCAAAGCGGCGCAGATCCGCGGTTCCAGGACCCTGCCGTCACCCGGCGGCTGGGCCGGGAACTTGTCAGGGAACTTGGGCTGACCCAGGATACCATCGGCCGGATCCGTACAGTCCCCTGCGCCACACTCATTGATGCCGGAAGACAGGCCCGGGAAAAGCTCCGCAAAGCCCTGACAAAAGAAGGCCGGCCGCCTCTCGGCTTTGGGTTTGGGTTCTCTCCTTGTCGGGACGGTAGTTTTTTGCCCTATGATGCCCGGGATCCCAGGGCTTTGAAACTGTCAGGCAATGTTGCCCTGCTGACCGGATCAACTAAAACCGAATTCCTCAAATCCATGTGGCAGTTGCCTGTGCCGGGTGAAGCCGGGCCAGACGATGTGGCCGGTTTTTTGAATAAGCAATATGGTCAAAGGGCGGATGCCTTTGCCGCGGCGGTAAAAAAAGCCTATCCCGGTGACACGGATATCTGCCTGCCCATTGATGTGGATACCCGGTTTCGAAGGGCTTGTCTTATCCATGCCGGCCTTAAGTCAAAATACGGTGACGCCCCGGTATATACTTATCTGTTTACCTGGAATTCACCGGTTCTTGACGGAAACTACAAATCGGTTCACTGCATGGATCTGCCCTTTGTATTTAATAATATCGCACTTGCGGAAAATATGACCGGGGGCGGGCCGGACGCCTATGTCCTTGCCCATACCATCAGCCGGGCCTGGATTAATTTTGCCCGCAGCGCCAATCCCAACCACAGCGGGCTGCCGTTCTGGCCTGTCTACACCAAAACCTGTGAATATACCATGCTGCTGGACAATATCTGCACTGTAAAAGCCAATCATGACAAGGCGCTTTTGCAGTTCACGGAAAATGAACCGCGCCTTTGGTAATCCCAACAAATCCATGGAGTCAAAAACTTTTCCTAAGTCTATCGGCCACCCTATGCATCCAAAGGAGAATATGAGAATTATTTTTGATGGTTATTGGGGGAAATCAGTATTCCGTAACAGCCTGTCGAATATGATCTACCGGGTTTGTTCCGAAGTGATTTTTGAACGCTTTGGTAAAGCTTTGCTGGTGGGCATATCCCACCTCGAATGCCGCTTCGGTAACATTCATTTTTTTGTTTTCCAGAAGATCTCTTACAGATAGGAACTTGCTTTTTGACTCCCAAAGTATAAAAAAATATCAGAAGCTTGAAATATGCCCCCGCCCGGTCACAGACACAACATGTTGGTGCGCCACGAGGGCGCAGGATACCAAGGGACACCGCAAGGTGGTGTTATTAGCCCTTTATTGGCAAACGTATACATGAATCGATTCCTGAAATACTGGCGGATCAAAGAGTGTAATGAGACTTTCCGTGCTCGGATTGTCTCCTATGCCGATGATTTTGTGATCCTGAGTCGAGGTAAGGCAGCTCAGGCTCTGGAACTGACAAGTGCAGTGATGGAGCGACTCGGCTTAAAGCTAAATCAGGATAAAACCGTCGTCGTGGATGTCTGGAACGAGAATTTTGACTTTCTCGGTTACACTTTTGGTCAGACTTGGTTTCGGAAAACAGGTAAAAGGTATATGGCAGCCAGCCCATCAAGGAAAAGCGTAAAACGGTTGAAACAGAAGGTGAGGGCGATATTAAGACCAGGCGAAAAGGGCGCGTGGCCAGAAGTTAGAGATCGGCTAAACGCTTTATTGCAGGGTTGGAGTGCTTACTTTTGTTACGGCACGACCCAGATAGCTTACCGTGCTGTTGAACGAAATGTCTATGAGCGCGTAAGACGCTTTCTGGTTTGTCGGCATAAGGTGCGTTCGCGAGGCATACAGCGGTTTCCATCAGAACGAGTATTCGGTGAACTTGGAGTACTCTTGCCGAGACCGATGAAGAGAGCCGACGTGTGCTTTAAGGTGAATTCAGTCGGAAAGCCGGATGCGGTAGCTCCGCACGTCCGGTTTGATGAGCAGGGACAGGAAACGGAGTCACTTTGCTACCGCGCCTGTCCTTAACTCTACTGCCGGACAAGATAGGCTGTCCGCTGACTTCCGGCAGGGTGAAAAAACAGATAAATGATTTTATCAGGGAATTGCAGCGGGCTGTTCCCGGGCATCTTGGGTTTAGCCCCGGAAATGAAAGGTTATAACCGAATACGGATAATCAATCTGTTTTAAATATTATTTTATTTAAAATCAGGCCTGACCCGGGCGCAATTTCTTTTAACGGCAAGGCCTGACTGCCTGAAAGGGATTGTTTAATGCGGTTTAAATCAATATCTTTTTTCCCGAGTTTAAACAATTGGCCCATGATTAAACGAACCTGGTATCTTAAAAAACCAGATGCCTGAATCCTGAGCAGCCAGCTTTTTTCCGGGAAAAAACTGGCCTGGAATTCAGTGTTTTCTTCTATTCGGCAGACACGGATGTCTCGTTCAAGGCAGGTTTTCGGGCCGGGTTTGGTGCAGTATGAACCAAAATGATGCTGCCCTTCAAACAGCCTGGCACCCTGTTTCATCAATTCAATATCAAGATCTTCTTGAACCGTATGCATCATGGCCGCACAGAAGGGATGGCTTTTGCATCCAAATGCAAATAGGTAAAGATATTCTTTTACTTTGGGAGCACGAATAATATTAAAGGTTCCGGGTTTTTCTTCCACGCCTGTCACGCGGATATCATTGGGCAGGTTTATATTTAATTTTGACTGCAGTGCTTCCATATTCAGTGCATCATGGACAAAAAGCATGAATGCTGACTGATTCGCCGAGACTTTTGAATCGGTCCGGCTGGTGCCCAAAATCCTGAACCCGGATTTTTCAAGGACAAAGCCAAGCGTTTTTTCAATCATGGCTTCAATGGTTTTTACACCTGACTGCTTCTGCCAGCCATGGTACCGGAAACCCAGATACTGGATATGAATCAGGTAATGGTATAATTTTTCCTGTGCCATAAAAAAAATCTTAACTGAAATAGCATCATAATACCACAGGATATATGATGTTGAATTTCATTTATCCCCAGTGAGATTGTCACCCATAATTAATAGATTTCCGTGATTACATCTGGTACTTTTAATCCATGGACGTTTCAATGGCAAAACTCATCCCCTGACCACCAGCGGAGATATCCTGTGAAACAATATAAAATCAACACCCTGATTTCCGGAGGCCTGATTACCAATTATCACTGCACTTCAAAATGCCGCCACTGTCTGTATAATTGAAATTATATTCCCGGTCTGTGTTCAGGCATTTCCCTGGAAATGAATGCTCTATGTACCAGTCTCTCTTTTGTTATAGCAACTATTTCATCATCAAACTCATTTATTATGGGTAAAGGCATCGATGCGTTCCGCAATATTGGCCTTAAGATTCTCGAAAAAGAGTGAATAGTCAAATGCGTGGTAAACCCCTTCCGGGAAATGGCCACCTTGGACTGTAACAAAGTCGATATTCTCGGGTTGGACAATCAGGCCACCATCTACAATCTGAGCCGAAGTGAAATGCGGGTAAGTAGTTGCTTTGTCTGCACTATCAAAGAAGACAGAACCAAGGTTCTTCTTAGCGGGGACAAAGGCGCTGTCCATGCTCCACGATAGGGGGTTGACCGTTAGGGCGCCCTTTTTGAGAGTCGGCGCCGCTGATTGCCGCCCCGCAGCCATGGTATTGTAAGAGATGATACAGCCAGTTTGCTCTGAACGTTCACACATGTGTACCGAGTGATTAGCAGCAATATCCTCCGGTGTCAATGACCAGCCGGGAAGTAAGGCCGCAACAAGCAGTTTTTCTGCGCCTGTTGTCCCCCAATGCTCGATGAGAAGATCCGTCAAAATCATAGAACCCTGGCTATGGCCTGCCAAGAAAAAGGGGCGACCGTTATTTTCATATTTTAGGTAATAGGACAGAGCGCGCCAGACATCATTATGCACGATCTCTTGCAATGGTGCGGCGGCGGAATTATTCAATGCCAGACCAGCCAAATTCATCTGGCGATACATTGGGGCGTAGATATTCGCCTGTACTTCAAAGACAGAAGCCATCGTCTTTATTGTCTCCATGGCTGCTGCCCGCATGTCCGGTCTAACCGTATCCATTATCCAATCCTTATCATTGAACAGGACCGTTGGATAAACGAAAAAAACATCAACCGGGGATGTGGGGGCGGCAGGTTTGACTATCCAGCCTTCCGGTGCCGCATAGTCTGGAGCTTTTGGCAAAATTTTTAGATCCAAGGGCGGCATGGCCAGGCAGGAAAAAAGTGGCATAAGGCAAAAAACGAAGATCAGAATCATCGAATACAAGATGGGTAACTTATTGTTTTTCAAATTAACTCCCGATGTTTTTTTGTTATAGTTACAATTCGCTATCATCGCGGTACTGGACGAAGGCCGCACCGCGATTCCCGGCGGAGGAACCGCCTTTAACAAGTGATTATTTAGTTTTTTCTGTTAAAGTCCGAGTTGTAATATTATCCCGTTAGAAAAAAATGGAAACAGGATAGTATTCCAATATCAACCAACTAGCCGGATGTAAATATGAAATTCCACGCACGTTGAGAAAACGAAACCGTAAGCGGTATTCGAGGTCACTGCGCCAAGTTTGAAACCGGACAGGAATAACAGTAGTAGCCAACGCCTTCAAAGCCAAGCATCACAGCGTTTAGGTATAGACAAAGTCAACAGCTCTCCTGGCCCCAAATAAAAGGGCTTATTTTTCAAGATCCCAGTTCCATTTTTACTTTTATCGCCTACAACATCTTAACTTGAGCTTATCGCAATAGTCACCTGAACATGTGATTCCTGAAACGAAATAACCATCAGCACATTCACCATACCCTGAACCTTCCTCTGAGAAAAAATCTGTATCATAGCAGTGGATTGCTACATTATTCACTGGAATTGCTTTAACATTTAACTTGTCGCAATATTTACCATTGCACCATAATCCGACAATTACACTTCTGTCATTCAGGTAACCACCTGGAGGCTCTTCTGAGAACCAACCAGACATGATCTGGTTAGTTTGGTTATAATTAAAATTAGTTGGGCAACATGTAAGGGGCAAGAAAATAATTAATTCCACCGATCAGACCGTTAATTGACTACGGTAGGAAATACTATGCATTGAATAGAAAGAGCTTCCCCGGCCTACCCCCAAAAAAAACGGGACAAATGACCATACATCTGTTATGAAAAAATAGAAAAGGAGTATGATCATGCCGGCATTGATACAGCCTATAAAATTTTGTGGCCGGGATTTTTCGACATACGATTTGTTGGTGATTACGGAAGTTGTGGCTACATGCGATGGTATCAGCCGCACTGAGATGGCCTACACGGTATGCGAGATTCTTGATTGGAAGCGGCCCAGCGGGAAGCTCAAAGCCCGTGAGTGCAAGGACCTCCTTGAACTTCTGGATGACAGAGGTATCCTTAATCTACCGGAGAAAAAGCAACCAGGTAACCACACTCCCCAGAAATTAAAAAAACAAGTCACGGACAATGAGCCCTACTGCACACTTTCCGGCGGTGTTGAGGAATTTACGCCTCTGAATATCCAACGAGTACGAGACAAGTCTCAGCGAAACCTGTTCCGGGATCTTATCAGCCGCTACCACTATCTGGGTTATGCCATGCCCTTTGGGGCAAGGCTTCAATATTTGATTTCCGTGACTCGACCTAAGCATCAGGTTGTGGGCTGCATCCAATTTTCAAGCCCTGCTTGGCGGATGAAGTCAAGAGACCTATGGATCGGTTGGGACGATGATAGGCGAAGCAAGGCCTTGCAACATGTGGTTAACAACAGCCGGTTTCTGGTGTTAGCCCCAATTCGCAACCTGGCAAGCAGCATGCTTTCTGCGTCCCTTGATCACCTCCGATTCGACTGGGAGAGGCAGTACGGAGTTGCTCCCCTTCTTTTGGAAACCCTGGTGGACCGGAGCCTGTATTATGGCGGGTGCTACCGGGCTGCCAACTGGATCAAAATAGGCGAAACAACTGGACGTGGACGAATGGATAAGACCAACAGGCAAAATGAAGCCGAGGTGAAAACCATTATGGTTTATCCGCTGGTTAAGAATGCCCGACGTCGACTTAGAGAGGGAAATAAAGAAGGTAATGTCGCTGCTGAGAATTTGTTTAAATCTCAAATTACTGGACAATCGGGGCAGCATAACGTATGGTCATCATGGACCCCTATAAAGAAAGGAGAAGCCATGATGAATCATCCTGAATTGCCCAATCTTGAAAAAACAAACGAATTTTCTCTGGAATTAAAACTGTTTTTGAATGACACCCGGTCGAATTTAAAAGGTTCTGAACGACGTAAATTTATGGCTAACGTAGTCCGCCTTATGGGCAAGGGGGGCCAACGCCGGGCAGAAAAAGAACTGGGATGGGACAGAAAAACCATCCAGAAAGGGACAAAAGAATTAGATTCCGGTTTTGACTGTATAGATAGTGCCTGAACGGAAACCCTGATATCTGACTCATTGAGGCTCGGCAGGCTGGTCAAATTTTCGTCATCGCCTACCCCTCCTGATAAAAAATGTGGTGGTCACTTTAATTTCAGCGGTTCATTTTGAAATTTACTTGATTTCGGACGCAACTCTACTGTTGGTCGTGCTCTTTTTCTTTGTGATTGCCGGGTTTAAGAGGCTTTGCGCCGTTCTGTCCGTTGAAGCTTTTTCAATTCCTTTTGTTGTATATGGTGCCCGATGATCTGGAGGTTCCTTGCCAAAATCGAAAGACTGACATATCGTTTAAATCCAAGGATGCCACTATCCGGACACCGGTCTAAACCATGGTTTTCCAGACCATTGATTGCTGATTCCACTGCAGAGTGTTTTTTTCGGTGCTGGATGAAAACATCTGCTGTTTCCTCTTCAAGTTCAGTTTTGTTCCGTTTTCCCTTTTTCGGGAGCACCAAAATATCCAACATCCCTTTCAGCTCCTTTTTATTAGCAGGACTATAAAAGCCTTTATCAAAGCTGCATCCCCTGAGGTTGTTAAATTTATTTTGAGCCGCATTAATAATGGGAACGGTTACTTTATCATCGGTTTCTTTCTCCATCACTTGATGGTGCAGTATGAGGCCATATTTATCCTCTACAATGCAAACCCGCAGACCCAATTCCTGGGGGACACCGGCCTTCCCCTTTGAAATCCATTCCGTATGGGGTTCAAAAATAGAAAAGACCTTTTCGGCATGTGGTATCTTTTCACCCTGAATAACACGCCGCTGAATCAGATCCACTTGCAGGATTGCATGGTCGATATATTCTATCAGTTCTTTTATCTGCGCTACGCATATCGGATTAGATGAGCCAATGGTTTCAATGGTCAAATTCGCCTTTTGAATGAATTGTTCAGCAGCTTCGATATATAATCTGTGGGCTTCAACAATCAGTTGAGCCCTTTTGGTCTTTTTCTGTTCATCTTTTGAAGTGGAATGTTTTAATCGCTGAGCTTGCCGAAACAGTTTTTTAAATGTCCTGATATTATATTCTGATTGCCTCCACATACTCATTCCCAGGCTCTGGCATATAACTGCGGCACTCTGAATCGTTTTCCTGATAGCATCAAAAAGCAGATTAATGTCTGTGGGATAGTGAACATCGGTTTCAACAACAAAAGAGTCACACTTTCCCATTAATGCCTGGTCTTTTTTTTTACCAGTAGCTTGTGTCCTTCTTTGACAACCAACGTATTGATTTCATCGAGAATCTCAGGGGTTAAAAGCTGAACATTGTCCTTCAAGGTTTGGAGCGCATACATGTCATCATCGTCCATCAACCCGTGACCAAGCATCTGTCTTATTGTCTTGTGATTATTGACGATTTCTTGAAGTTTATCATAATCCCAGTTGCAGTTGAGCCGAACTGTTCCCATCACAAGAATTTTCCATAAATCCATTCCGGGTCGCCCATTTTTTGAATTAACATCCTCTGGGACTATGGTTTCGAGAATTTCGAAAACTTTCTGACGAAGCGTTTTATGGCAAAAAATGTGCTGGAGCCCTAAAAGGAGCTTGGGAATTTCATCTCTGGCTCTCATGTCAATTTTGATCTGGTCGATGGGAGTCTGCCCGAATGTCATTTGTGGCTCAAAAACTTTACGCAAAACAACCTCGAAGTTCTATTGGGTTTGTAAAAAATCAAATTCCTACCAAACTGCGCAGTATCAAATAAATATTTTAAATTCAATTAGTTATTAAATCATACTAACTAGAAAAATTCAATAAGTAATTCAAGTCTTTTCCAAAACTTCAAAAATAATTTCAGCGTCATCCCCCTGAAAAATAGAGTGTTTTGAATTTCCGGTCAGACACTAGATAATTTTTCCGGTCGTGGGCGCAAGCCTGTTGAGGAAAAGCTTCCGAATTTGCTTGATGATATAAAAGATATTATTAAGCCGACGAGCCAATGTGATCCCACGTTCCGAACAACTCAACTATACTCTCCGCTAACCGGCGTGGAAGTCCTTCGTCGATTGAGGGAAGATAAAAAATATAGCCCTGAGCAGTTACCAACCGTGCAGACGATAAGATATAAACTCAATCAGTTAGGGTATCGCTTAAAAAAAGTTGCTAAAACCAACCCCCAAAAAAAATAGCTGAAACAGATGCGATCTTTTCATATGTGAAAACAGCAAATCAGGTTGCAGATAGCACTGAAGGCGTGATTCGCATTTCAATTGACACCAAGGCAAATGTCAAAGTGGGTCCTTTTTCCAGGGGCGGATATAGCCGTCAAAAAGTTAAAGCCTGTGATCATGATTATAAGCCGGACACAATATTAAAACCTTTTGGGATTTTTTTGCCGGCGCACGATGAGAGCTACATATATTTTACTGAAAGTAATGCTACAGCCGATTTTATGGTGGATTGTTTAGAAGATCTTTGGCCGATGCTAAAAACACGATTCAAGCCACATACCATTGCCATCAATGCCGACAATGGGCCAGAAAATAATAGCCGTAGAAGTCAATTTATGAAAAGGCTTGTTAACTTTGCAATCAGACACGAAGTCAGCATTTGTTTGATTTATTACCCTCCTTATCACAGCAAATATAACCCGGTTGAGAGGTTGTGGGGGATTCTTGAAAATCACTGGAAAGGGCAATTATTAGACAGTGTTGATAAAGTGGTGGGTTTAGCAAGAACGATGACTTACAATGGCATTCATCCAGTAGCAAAGCTTATAACCAAAATCTATGAAAAGGGCGTCAAGATTGGAGAAAAGGCTATGGAACGATTAGAAGAGATGATCGAAAGGATTCGCGGTATCGAAAAGTGGGCTGTTGATATCCCTTGTTATTAAAACATAAATTTGGTGGGTTTTATTCCCTTCGACACCCTAAGATACTTGTCATCGCAAAAACTACCACGACATCTTATGCCTTTTATTGCATACCCAGATGGGCATTCTTGCCCTAAAAACGGAGACTCTTCTGAAATTTTGGTTGTATAAATACAAGGATCTCCACTTCGATATAGTTTTGCTATCGAATTAAAATTATCTTGCTTTGACTCTATTGTATAGTAACGATTTAAAGCAATGTTATTACTGCTAACCACGCTTTTAACATCCTGTTCCAAATCTGGAGGAAGAGGAGGAAGAAGTTTAAGTGCCTCGTTTGCATAAAATCTTGCTTGATCATAGTCCCCTTTCATCCCATAGCAATATGATAAAGCCTGGGCCGTGTATGAATGCTTATCAATCTCATAACTTTGAGATAATATATTAAGTGCTTCATCGTAATTTCTTGAATCAATATAGGATATCGAACGAACATATAAATTTTTAGCTTGCACATACTTATTAGAAGCATACGTATTTATCACAAATAGTATTAACAAAAAGACTAAAACTAACGGGCTAACAACCTTAGGGCGCACTGAAATTTTGTTGACCATTTTGCAGAAAAAGTAAATTTTCCTGTCACACCAAGCAAAAGGAGTTTGTGACCCAATCGAATGACTAAATAACCAATTATAAAATAGACAATTTTCATGCCGGTCCCGAATGCTACACTTATGACATAAGCTTCAAGCGGTGTCATGTGTTATACTCCTTCGACTGAGGACCGGTATTTAAGGACGCACAAGCTATTTTTGAACCGGTGTTGGCTACTTTTGTTATTGGTGACCTTTATCGAAAAATAAAATCAAAGGGCTGAGGTGAAGACTACTTTTCTTCCAGCCTCTGTTCTCTTATGGAAGATTCGGAATTGCAACACAAAATTGACCCCTCTCGACAACCCAATTTTGACCCCCCCTGTTGTTAAAATCATTCTCTTATCGCTTTTTATATAGTTCCGGTTTGGGTAACGGCCAGGGCCAGGGGATCGGCCCGGCGCCGGGCCGATCCCCTGGCCCTGGCCGGACGGGCTACCCAACGCAGTAGTCGGCTATTGCCTTCAACGCTCCTTTTTGGCTGTAATTAATTGATTCCCGTGATTCTACAGCTATGAGAATCGGTTTTGTGCACCCACACTCTTGTATTAACAAACCGGCATCTGTGTCTGTAATGCTCAGGATATCATCATTCTTCTCCGCCTCTTCAAAATAGGTCGTACAGTCTTCGGAGATCTCGATCCTTATCGTTTCATTTCGACCTTTCAGGGGATTATATACATCCAGTTCTTTCATTCTTTATCCTCTCGATTTTAAAGTCTGTTTAAGTCGATAACTGTCCCAGTTACATTGAATAATGTGAGCCCGGTGAGTGACACGATCCAGCAGAGCAGCGGTAAGATTTGCATCGCCAAACACCTGCGTCCAATCACCAAAACCAAGATTGGTAGTGATGATGATCGAACGTCTTTCATGGCGCTCGGTAAGGACTTGGAACAATAATTCAGCGCCGATTTTACTGAACGGGACGTACCCCAATTCATCAAGAATCAACAGCCCATAACCGGCATATCGTTTTATCATTCTACCCAGAGCCTGTTGTTCCCTGGCCTCCGTCAGTTCGTTTGCAAGCCCACAACCAGTAATAAAACGAACTCGATGTCCATACCGGCAGGCTTCCATCCCGATGCTGGTTGCCAGATGGGTTTTACCGGCTCCGCTTTTACCTATCAAAATTATATTCCGGGCTTCTTTAATGAATGTCCCTGTTGAAAGTTCTTTGATCAACCGGGCGTCCAAATCAGGGGCAGCCTCAAAATCAAATGTTTCAAGCGGTTTCTGCATCGGGAACCTGGCTTCCTTGAGACGTCGCTTGCGACCGTTTTCCTGCCGTATTTGAACTTCCGCTTCAACAAGATTCAATAAAAACTCATCGTAGCCGCAGGCCGCCTCATGCGCCTGCCGGATCTGACCTTCCAACTCTTTTTCCATCGTCGAGAGCTTCAGCGTTTTTAAGTGCTGTGTGAGGACTGCCTGGACTGCTGGGTTCATAAGATACCTCCAAGCTGTTCGTATGCCGAGATGTCAGCAGGGGGCAGTGTCTCCCAGTTCGACAAAGGATCAAATTGGGACTCCATAGAGATGTTTTGACTGTGTAAAATCTGCTTGAGAGCATTGCTGCAGCCGACATTGCTTTTCAGTGCTTCCTTTACGGCTGCTTCGATCTTGTCGACAGCATATTTTTCGTACAGCATCAGCACGGTGACAAATTCCCGGGTACCTTTGGTTACACCGTTTTTCCGGCGAAAATGTTCTAATAACTTTTCCAGGCAATCCGGCCATTGATCACGCCATTGTAAAATTGGCCGGGCGGTATCAAATGATTGTGGACGCTGACGAATCAACTCCAGATAATGTTCCGGTTTTAAACTCCACTTATTATTTCCATATAACCGATGATGGGTGCTTATTTTTCTGCCGCTCCAATAAATGATCACCTGGTCTATCTCTACTATCGCCTGCACTCTCATGTAAGCATAGCGCGTCGGGACAGAATACCGGTTCTTGTCAATAATAACGGTGGCATATTTGTTTACCCTGACCATGAACGTCTCAACGTTACTGAACGATGTTGTCGGCAATGGCAGCAATACCTGCTTTTCTGATTCAAACAATTCATTGACGCTTTGTGTTTGACCGGCGATGCGATGCTCTCCATAGGCCATGCAATCATCGAGGAGGCGCGTGTTCAATTCGTCCAGGCTGTCAGCATGTGGGATAGGAACCATATAATTTCTTCGAGCGTAGCCGACCAGGCCTTCAATCCCACCTTTTTCATGGCCCTGGCCGGGATTGCAAAACCTTGGATCGAAGTTGTAATAGGCCTTGAACCGATTATAAGATTCCTGAAGATGACGTTTTTTTCCTTTAAATACCTTTTGTACGACTGTTGTCAGATTGTCATAGATAAGAACTGGGAACACGCCTCCAAAAAATGAAAAGGCCTGGATATGAGCGTCAAATAAAGCTTGCTGCCTTTCACAGGGATAACAGCGAACAAAGTGTTTGCCCGAACATTTTGAACGTATGCAAAATAATTTCAGCTTCACGGGTTCGCCGGCAATAACTGCCTGACAGTTTCCCCAGTCTACCTCGGCTTCCTGGGCAGTCGTCGGATCTGATGGGATAAATGCCTGCTGATTCGTTAAACCCAGCCTCAGCTTTGCCTCACGCACATAACGGCGAACCGTCGTCTCTCCACCGGAATACTCGAGTTCCGATTTCAGACGATGGTATATCCGGGTTGCTGTATGTCGCTGTTTGTATGGCTTGTCCTTGTCATCGCCAAGCCAGCGGTCTATCTCCTGGATATAAGGACCAAGAACGGGATATGGCTGTTTAGATCGTTGCTTGTAGCCAATGTATTCCTGCTTTAAAATTTTTTTTATGGTGTTTTTTGAATGGCCGGTTTCTCTGGCAAGCTCTTTAATGGCCTTTCCATAAACACGGTGAGCTGTTCGGATGTAATCATACTGATCCACTTTAAGCATTCTCCTTTTCGTCTCCGGTAATGGGTTAAAAATCTCCATTCAATACCAGAGTACTGATGCAAAGTGGGGGGTCAATTTTAGGTTGTCATTTGGCCCTCAAAGGGGTCAATTTTAGGTTAGCAAAACCAGAAGATCACCCCGGACTGTCACTCTGGCTTTCTTCAAGGACGATTCAAACACATATGTGGGCTTGTCCAAATTTCAAAAAAGAGAGCCCTACAAATGTAAACGCTCACCCTGAAAATTGATTGGAGTATCAAACCCACGTTCTGTATAGGCTTTGGGCGACACATCATACCATTGAACTCCCCAGGAAAAATCGAATCGTTAGGAATTGAAAACCGGGCGATACACATAATAGTACTCTCTTTATAGAGATTGGTTTGATACCATTGGTGGCTGTTCAAATATTTCTACCAAATATGAAAGCACCCATCTATCTTTGAAGATCAAGCTGTTTTTTAAATTCCGACGGCGTCACACCATATAACGCTTTAAATTTTTGATAGAAGTTCCCGATACTTGAGAATCCGCTTTCCAAGGCGGCTTCCGTAATGCTTTTCCCTGTTTTCGAAAGTATGGCACCCGCTGTCTGCAGCCTTCGCATGTTCATGTATTCAACAATACTGATGCTTGTGAATTTTCTAAATTCCCTGGTAAGCAAGCTTCTGGACATGCCGAACTCGGATGCGATCATATCAAGGGTGAGTTGTTCTGTCAGATTGTCGTCTATCCAGTTGCAGATACGATCCACCGTGTCTCCATGACGCCCCTGGCTGTCCATGTCGCCTGCTCCCTGGTTTTTGAAATGAATGGCCAGGATAAGACCGATTCTGCCCCAGATAATATCAAGGTCCTTTTTTTCTGTCTCCCCGAGAGCGTCAGGAATTTTGTCAAAAAGAGCTGAAAACTCACTGTTTTCTTCATGGTCGGAAAAAACCGCCGGGGTCTTTTTAATATTTTGGAGCCAGTTTGATAATGAGGAGGAAAGATGAATGGCAGCATCCGCAGCCGTAAGGCACAAAATTTTTAAATCCGCCGACTCATCCTGTCCGAAAAGAAATCGATGCCTGCTTTCCGGTAGGATGAGAATGAAGCGGCCGCCTTGAAATGAAATATCCTGATCGTCGAAAACGATATGTCCCCGCCCTTTGCGGCAGTACAGCAACTCATATACTTCATGGGAATGCCACCCTAAAGATTCCTTAAGGTTCAGTGTCATGCTCCAATACATAATAATTTACCCGATTCGATAATAATTATAGCCAATAATGAAAGACCTTGTAGAACTATACTGATATCATGCTTTCATCTTAGGGCATTATATACCCAAAATGATAATTTATCAATTTTTTAATAATGGAGAATCAAAATGACAGAACAGAACACACACTTTATCCACGCGTTTAGACAGATGTGGGGCAACTACCCGGAAGTGGCCCTGCTGCTGAACCAAAACCATGAGATCGTTGCCTCGAACAAAGTGGCCCAGGACCTTGGGATAGAACCCGGCATCAACTGCTTCTCCCTGAACGGGACAAACCGGATGTGCAAGGGATGCAAAGCCCCGCTGATGCGCAAGCAATGCAAAGCCCAAAGACATGTAGTCCACAATGACACCCTTGGCATTGTGGATTCATACTGGATCCCGGTGGATGACAGTGACGGCCTTTACGTGCATTTCGGCAACAATATTACGCAATGGGTGGATCCCCAAAAAGTTACTGGGGCAGAGATGTGTGACGTGGAGAAATAAGGGGTGCCAACAACAGAATAAAGAAAACATCCGGGGGCGTTAATGCTTTAAGCCTGCGCCCTTGGACCTCTTCATCAAAATGTCTAAATAAGGGAATTTAAAATAAATAAAGACTTCTATGAAAAGTCCATTTCAGAAGGGAATCCGATCAATTACGGAGTCAGTTTTCCCATGTTCGGCAAAAATGCACCTCCACTTTATATTTACCTGAAAAATTAGCTGGCGGGGTGATGGGAGGTGCTATCAAATGGAATTTCACAAAGTTCTCGATTGACCGGCAGGGAAATCCGGTAAAACGCTTTGCACCGGTGATCACACCTAAAAAATTGCAGAATGGATTGAGGCACATCACATTCTGGATGCCTCGCAGGATCATGAATAAAAACCGCCCGTCAAGATCATTGAACAACGAGGGAACCCGAGGTGCAGGTCTTGACCGTTTATGAAAGGAGTATATCGTGGAAAAATATAAAATGGATCCGGTATTATTGAAGGTTGCCACCTTGGCCTGTTTCATCCTGGCCCTCAATCTTTCCCCCAGCTTAAGTCAGCGCTTTTTTAATGTAGGTGGTGATTACCTCGTTCAGAGGGATGACTGAGTCGGATGACGAAGCTGACTCCTCCATGAGAGCGGTGGTCTCAGTTTCACCGGGCAGTCCTTTAATGGATTCAAAGGCCCGACTATATTAATGATTTCGAACTGAAACGCTTCTCAATAGAGGTGTTGACTTCTTTTGTTATGCTGATTATAACGGATTTGGGGGAGGCCACTAATTCGGCTTTTTGGTCCTTCCCTATTTTCAGGCTTCTTGGTCATTGCGCATGAATTCTCTGTCCTATTTTGGGTCGCGATTCAGGGCAGGATTTAAAACGAGCCAGAATAAATTCAAATAGTTAAACATGGTCCCCCAAATCCGTTATAATCAGCATAATGTGATCAAACACGCAAACGCCTCAAAAATAACGATCAGCTTGTCTCAGAAGCCGCATTTTTTTGAAATTTGTGTTACGGATAACGGGATTGGGTTTTACCCTGAAAAACTGCATCGCAAAAGAGCTGGTTTCAGCCATCCGTTTGGTGGCAAAAGGGCAGGTCTACATCAGTCCTGAAATTGCGGGAACCATCCTGGACGGTTACCTGTCGCGGTCTGTTTGTAAAAATGACACAAACCCCAGCACAAATAGAAAACGCTGACAGACCGGGAACGCGAAATACTTCAACTTATCTCGGAAGGTCAAACTGCCAAAGAGATCGCTGAAATACTCCATGTAAGCTCAAAAACCGTCGATGTCCACAGAAGAAACATCATGGAAAAGATCGGCGCAGGTTCCATTGCAGAGCTGACCAAATTTGCCATACGTGAAGGAATAACCACCTTGTAATTTTCTCTCATAAAACCATATTATTTCCACGGCCATATAGGTCATTGGCTATGCTTGAACTAGGTATTTTGCCAATATCCTTTCAGAATTCTATCTGATAGGATGATCTTCTATCGGTATCTATTGTTCATAAAGTTCTGTCTAAATGCCGCCTTTTGGCATCAAAATTACAATTAATAAAAAGGAGAGCAACATGATGAAAAAAGCAACTGGTGTTTTAATAAGTTCCATATTTCTTATTTCAGCTGTTTGGGCTGCCGGGGGCAGACCCACCGTTAATACCAATATGGAAAAACTTGGGATGAGGCTTTATAATGATAAAAATATGTCTTTTAACGGTGAGCAGTCCTGCCGGAACTGCCATCATCATTTCAGCGGGTTTGCCGATCTCTCCAATTATCTGGATCCTTCTGCCAACTTTGTCTCGACTGGCGCAGATGGTGTCAGCAAAGGCGGACGAAATGCGCCGTCTTCGGCTTATGCAGGATACAGCCCGATTTTGGGGGAAATTAATGGGGAATGGATCGGCGGCATGTTCTGGGACGGCCGTGCAGACGGCTCTGTGCTGAGAGATCCCCTTGCCGAACAGGCCCAGGGACCGCCTTTGAATCCGGTTGAAATGAAAATGCCCAGTAAAGAAGCGGTGATTCAGGTTATCAAAGATTCCGGTTATAATAACCTGTGGCTCAAAGTTTTCGGCCCTGGATCACTTGATGACGTAGAGGCTGCCTATGACAATTTTGGCAGAGCCATCGCAGCCTATGAACGCTCAGCCGATGTGACTAAATTTACCTCAAAGTTTGACACAACTGTGCTCTCAGATGTGGAACAGGCAGGACAGGCTCTTTTCGAGGGCCATTGTGCGTCATGCCATTCTACGACAGCTGAATTTGAAGCGCCGAGGCCACTTCTTACCAATTATAAATACGCCAATATCGGTGTTCCTGCTAATCCGGGAATTCCATCAGATGGACCGGATTTAGGTCTTGGGCCCGTAGTCGACAATGAAGCCCAAAACGGAAAATTTAAAATTCCAACCCTGCGTAATATTGCGCTTTCAGCTCCTTATTCCCATAATGGCTATTTTCCGACCCTTATGGAAATGCTACAGTTTATAAATAACCGAGACGGTTTTGTGCCTGAAGTTTCGCAGAACCTGTCAAACGAAGTTGGAGACCTGGGGTTGTCACAGGCAGAGCTGGAATCCATCGAAGCCTTTTTAATGACGTTAACAGATAATTAATAAGCGTTAGATAATCAGATTTAAAAATCAACAATGCCTGCCTTTGATGTTCCGGAAAATGGTGTCCGGGACTGCAAGGCAGGCACGAAAAACAGGAAAAAAGCCATGGTAAAAAAGATGAAATCCCTTTGTGTGTTTTTTTGTGGGTTCGTGGTTCTTTCACTGATTCTGCTGCAAATGCCTGCCCCGTGCCACGCCTTTGATATTGAGATTGATGTGTCTCCAAATGTGCTCAATATTCAGAGCAACAGCACCATCGTAACAGTTCATACGGACATCGACTATAATCTGGTCGTAGGTGCGAGCGTTTTTTTGAATGATGTTGCAATAGACTGGTGGAAATCAGATGATCGGGGAAATTTTGTTGCCAAATTCGATTCAGATGAAATAAAGGCTTTGCCCGGGTTGATCACCGGTAATTATAACACGCTGACACTGACCGGATACACGACTGACGATGAGGCTTTTATTGGCGTTCAGGAAATCATGGTGATAGATAACATTCCAGTTGGCCGCCGGGATTAATCCCGACTGGCAATCCTTTTAAATACCACACCGATAGCAAAAAAATTTAACATCCCTTTGAAGAATGGTAAAAATCGTTTGTGGCTGCCTTGGGCGGACTCAAAGAGGGAGGAAGGCCTTTATCGAAACCATAAAAACCAAATTGAGCCAGGCGATGGTGCTTGCCGGCACCCAGCGGGCAGACCAGGTAAACGAATCTATTCTATTTAGAGCCTGATTGTGAGCCCCCTAAAAAATACGTAATAAAAGAAATTGCCGTGAAAACAATAAATAATGGATGGTCCCAGGAAGCATATATAAAGGCTTATAAGTTCGCTGCCCAAAGACATGAAGGGCAGTTGGTCCCAGGCGAAATGGTCATACTTAGCGCACCTTAGTATGGTCAGTATGGAGATTATCGCCGCTTTAAATCATTACGCCGATATGGATGGTCAAACTGGCTGACAGAATAACCAACCTCCAGATGCCACCTGCCGATTGGACAACAGAGAAAAGGAGGAATTACCTGGAGCAGGCCAAACTCATTTTGGGCGAATTAAAATCCGGTAATCAATTTCTAACTATTTAATTAAAATATACATAACTTTACTTTGGTGTAGTAAAGAAGGTTGTGTAAACTAAAGCGTTATGTTATCGTTAAAAACGAACTTTAAAGGATTCCAATAATTTTGATATCAAAGTCTAAATAAAAATCGCATTGTCAATCGGCGTCACGCTTTCTTCTTTTGTGGATTTTCAGTTAGGCTGTTGTTAAATGGCTGAATTGATATGCCGAAAAACGAGAGTTTGATTTTATTGTCGGCCATTTTTTGTAGGGGCAATCCTTCTGTGGTTGCCCTCGTTAGGGCAGGCACGGTGGCCTGCCCCTACAGCGGCCGATGTTAGAACCAAACCCAAAAACGAACACAATTGAGGCGAGTTCACAATGAAAATTTATATACGTCGGATTAAAATTATTATCGGCCATTATATGAAGATCATTGGGATTGTTCTGGCCGCATGTTTTCTTTTATCTTCACTTTCCGCACAAGAAAGGCAAATTAAGAATATCGTCGTGATTGTTACCATGCCGGTGCCTGTGTGTGATTTAAATTTGAAATGGTTTCTGGCCGAGTTTGACCGGCTGGGATACAAAGATGGTGAAACAATGAATTTGACGGTCATTCGGGCCAATGGTGACCGGAAATTCGCTGAAAATGAACTTAGAAGAATTATAAAGACCCGTAAACCGGATGCCGTTGCAACAATCGCGACTTTAGCGTCCCAGGCCGCAATGACGGTTCTCAAAGATACGAACATCCCTATATTCTTTTCCAGCGTTTCAGACCCGGTCGGTGCAGGACTGATTAAAAAGGTAGGTGAACCGACTGGCATAAACATCGCCGGACGGGTTTTTACCGTGCCAAAAGAGGTACGGCTTGATGTAGCTATACGGCTGGCGCGACAAATCGTTTCTGAAGACAGACCCATCCGTCTGGGATATATATTTTCATCATATCCTTCTTCGGAGGGGGAGTATATGCGATTGAAAACCATTGCCCGGGAAAATGCTGATATTCAATTGGAAAGCTATCGTCTCGACTATAAGAAAGTCCCGGAAGGGATTGCTTCGATGCTTGCGGATGTAAAATCAGGGATCAAAGCGCTTTCAGGAAAAGTGGATTTTTGGTGGGAACCCCAGGGGCCTTTGGGAGAACTGGCTGAATACACAAAGCTGCTCCTGGACAATTCAAAAATTCCAATCCTCATGGGACAGAAATTTAAAAGCGTTGCAATGGGGGCTCTTTTGCACATTACACCCGATGCACGGGAAGGTGGCCGGGAAGCGGCCGGACTTGTGGATGCGATACTCAAAGGCGCTGATCCGGGTCAAATACCGGTGACAGCGTCCTCCGTATTTCAGGTCGGCATCAACCTGACGACAGCGTTGAAATTAAATATCGTCGTACCCTCTGATATTATTGAGCTTGCAGGGGAACATCTTTACAGGTAAAAATGAGCTTCCAAATTAAAATCATGATGTTGATCCTGCCCATCGTTGCCCTGGCAAGCGTTGGTACTGGTTTTTGGGATTTTTTTGAGTCACGCAATGCCGTTTATCAATACACTTATAATCATATTCAGTTGATTTTAAACGAGACGATCGCCAACGAATTGATCAGAAGAAACCAGCTCCTGAAAAGAGCAGACATGGATCAAATTAAAAGTTTTGTAAATGCCTACAAAAAAGAAGCCATTGCTTCCATCAAGGAACGGATGCGGTCCGAAAACGGGACATACGTCATCTTTGACAGGAGAACAAATCATCTGCTTGTTTTCCCTGTTATATACGATTCGGAAGATATCAGTTGGATCAGAGAAGAGCTCCTTGAAAAAAAAAAAAAATGACCATATACCGGCCAAAGGAGATCTTAAGATTGAAAAAAAACATTATTTTTATGTTGCGGATGATTTTGTCCCATGGGACTGGGCAGTGGTATATCTCATTGAGGGAACACCAGTTCATAGATCCATTTTTGCCAGTTTCTGGCGGACAACACTGGGGATTTTTTTCTTTGTCTGTGTCGGCATTCTCAGTATGTTCTGGCTTCTTAAAATATTTTTCGTCCAGAGGGTTCTTCGTCTGAAACAGGGGGCCGCATTAATCGGGGAAGGGGATTTAACATATCGGTTTGATATAAGAGATCCCAAAGATGAACTCGATGACCTGGCTCTGGCATTCAACCGTATGGCAGACGCTATTGAGCATAGAGAAACCAGGCGCAAAAAAATGAATTCAGAATTGTTGAAGAAAAACGAGGAACTTGAACAGTTTACATATATTGCCAGCCACGATCTGCAGGAACCTTTAAGGAAACTCAGCGCTTTTTCAGGACTTCTCAAAAAAGATGTCGGAAAAGATCTGAACAGCCGGGCTGAAAAAGATCTTGAATACATCATTGATGCATCCCAAAGGATGCAGGCATTAATCCAGGACCTGCTGTCTCTTTCCAGAGCAGGACGTATGGCTCTCGCATCGGAGAGAATTGATCTCAATGAATTAATACAAGAGGTCAAAGTCTCTTTTAAAGAAGAAATAGAACAATCGGGAACCGATTTTAAAACGGTTGATTGTCCGGCGGTACACGCAGACCCGGTGCTGCTCAAGCAAGTGTTCCAGAATTTGATCCACAATGCATTCAAGTTTAATAATAAAGAGAAGCCTATTATTGAGATAAGCTGCACAAAGAAAAACGATCAAACCATCTTCGGTGTTAAGGACAATGGGATCGGAATAAAACCCGAGTATATGGAACAAATTTTCATCCCCTTCAAACGGCTGCATGGCCGTTATGAATACCCGGGTACGGGTATTGGGTTAAGCATTTGTAAAAAAATAGTTGAACAGCATGACGGGCAAATATGGGTGGAATCGAAAATCGATGAATATTCACATTTCAAGTTTACCTTGAACGCCAAGGAGAATTGATGAATGAAAGATAAAAAAGACGCTGTAATATTACTTGCAGAGGATGACATTGCAGACCAGGAACTTACAAAACGGGCGCTTGAAGCATGCAAAATAGACAATCAGTTGTTCATCGTGAACGATGGTGAGGAGGCACTGGACTATCTATACCGCAGAAACAGGTATGCCGATCCGGCGACATCTCCTACCCCCGATCTTTTGCTCCTGGACTTGAACATGCCCAAACTTAACGGGTTTCAAGTTTTGGAAACATTAAAGCAAGATCCTGTGCTCAAATTGATTCGAATCATTGTCTTGACAACCTCAAACCAGGAGCAGGACATTCTAAAGAGTTACTCTTACGGGGTCGCCTCATATATATCCAAACCCATTGATTCGGGCGATTTTTTTAGAGTTATCTCTGAACTGAACGAATATTGGTTTAGAATCGTTAAACTGCCACCCAAAGAAAGATGATGACATATGAAAGAGAAAAAAATAATTGCCTTTGCCATTGACGATGATTTAGGCGATCTTGAAATTCTCAGGCGTCATTTGGAAGACATTACGAACTGGCATGTCGAATTTACACCCTTCTCACAGTGGGAGCAAGGAATTGAAGCGCTTGAGCGGCAACATATGGATGTCCTGTTCGTCGATTATTTCCTGGGAAGGACAACGGGTCTAGAAGTTATTAATACCTTGAGGAAAAAAGGTGAAAAAAGGCCTATTATCGCACTGACAGGGCAGGGAAGTGAAAAAATTGCCGCTGAAATTACCCGGGCCGGCGCAGACGATTATCTGGCCAAAGATGAATTGACCCCCAGCCTGCTTAAGAGAACAATTTTCAATTTAATGGAACGGTTCAAGTCGTTAGAGGAAAAAGCGCTTTTAGAAAAACAGTTGCAGGAAGCCCAGAAAATGGAAACACTGGGGACTCTTGCCGGGGGGATTGCCCATGACTTCAACAATCTTTTGATGTCCATTATGGGATATGCAGATTTTGCACGGATCAAATCCAAAGACCGTGAAATCGTGACAGATCTTCAGCACATTATAAACACCTGCCGTCAAATGTCAGAACTGGTGGGGCAGCTTTTATCCTTCAGCCGAAAAGAAAAAGATCAGATCGCGTCCGTAAACGTTGCTCAAACCATTTCCAATGCCATCAATATCCTGCAACATACCCTGCCTAAAAAAATAGAATTGGTGCTGGAGAAACCGGCCCATAAAGTTTCTGTAAAAGCCAATATCAATCTGTTGAATCAAATTATCCTCAACTTGTGTATCAATGCATCGGACGCCATGCCCGAAGGCGGAAAAATTCTTATTAAATACAGGTATTATGAAGTTGATACGGCCTATTCATTATCCCATCCGGACATCTCTGCCGGAGAGTATGTGCTCATTGAGATTTCAGACACCGGAGAGGGGATGACCGAAGAGATCATGACGCGAATCTTTGATCCGTTTTTTACAACGAAGCATTTGGACAGCAATAAGGGGACGGGATTAGGCCTTGCCATCGTGTGGAACAATGTAAAGAAAATGGATGGCGCCATTGACGTATATAGTGAAGTCGGAAAAGGGACGGTCTTCAAGTTGTATCTTCCATCGGGAAAGAAAACGTCCGATGTCAGTTATCCCACCGATGCCAAAGAAATTTTGGGCAACCATGAGGTGATTCTGGTCGTAGATGATGAAAAACTGATTCTTAATCTGGCAAACAAAATGCTGACCCGCATGAATTACAAGGTATACACAGCCAGCAGCGGGGGAATGGCGTTGGATACATTCCGGGAATTGGAAGATGAGATCGATCTCATTATTCTGGACATATCAATGCCGGGAATGAATGGCCGGGAATGCCTTAAGAGGCTCAAAGCGTTGAACGCGGATGTAAAGGTCATTTTTTCCAGCGGCCATGATCTGACATCCGAGGTGGATGCGTTAAAAGCTCTGGGGGCCTCGGGATTAATCCAAAAGCCTTATCTGATGACCGATTTGGGTAAACGGATACGGAGTGTACTGACTTCATGATGGAAAAAGATACCACACGAATAAAACTCTTTTTTGCATTTATCATTTTCTTTATCCTGCTTACCCTCACCTCAATTCTTGTTAAAGATTTCTTTTTTGGCGATGCAGCCCAAAAGGTGGCGCTGCAGAATGCAGAAAAAAAAACTAAGGAGCGGGAGTCTGTGTTCATAGACCTGATTGATCGTTCCCGTTCTATCTTAATTGCGATCAGAAGCTCTGATTTTTTTGCGGATTACCTTAACAACAAACAGGATGTCAAAGAGATGGAACGCATCTTTCTGCTTCTGGCTAAAAGCCATGCCAATTTTATGCATCTTCGATTTATTGACAGTTCCGGTAAAGAAGTGATTCGGGTGGACCGAGAAAAGGAAGGCAATGAACCAATGCTTGTCCCCCAACACAGACTTCAGGATAAATCCCACAGAGATTATTTCCATACTGCACAATCAGGGTCCTTTGAACAGGTGATCTTTTCTGCTTTGGATTTAAACATTGAAAACAAAAAAGTCGAGGTGCCCTACCGGCCAACTCTTCGGGCCATGTATCCTGTGCAGCAAAACGGCAGGTTCACAGGTGTTCTTGTGATCAATTACCTGATGGACAATTTTATAAAAAAACTAACTCATGCCCCCTTATACGACATGATACTCTGCAATGAAAAGGGGTATACGATTTTTCATTATGATAAAACAAGAAGCTGGGGCAATTCTCTGGATAAAAAATATCATATTGCCCAAGACTTCCCGAAAGATGCGGAACAGATTTTAAACAACTCTATTTACCACACAACGCATTTTGTATCACGACGGCTGGATGTCCCGCTTTCGGGAGGGCTGTACATGATTCTTCAGCTTAAAACCTCATACCTTGCGGAACAAAAACAGCGTTCAACTTATGAGCTGTTGGTAACCACATCTGTTATCTTTATTTTTTCAATCCTTTTGGCATTTATCATTGTTAAATTTTTTACCGGAATCATCGTCGATAACCGTAAATTGTACCGAACCAATGAAGATCTGAAGGATAAAACAGCGGCCCTTGAGGCTTCTAACAAAAAGCTGCTTGAAACGGAAACAAGCCTGGTTGAAATAAATAAAGAGTTGGAACAGTTTACCTATATCGTCTCCCATGATCTGCAGGCCCCGCTGAGGCATATATCTTCCTTTATTAAAATTCTTAATAAAGACCTGCCTGAAGACCGGAATAGTGAGGCCGTCCAGAAATCAATGACATTTATCAACAGGGGTGTTGCCAGAATGCAGGCACTGATTAAAGATCTGTTGCATTTTTCAAGGATTACCAAAGAAAAGGGCCGTTTTGAATCCATAGACCTGAATCAAATCGTCAGGGGGATTTTAGATGAAGTGAATGATGAAATCCGCGCCGCTGAAATCGATGTGACATTCGATAAGCTGCCTGTAATCACCGGAGATAAGATTAAATTGACCCAGGTATTCCAGAATTTAGTCGGCAATGCTGTAAAGTACCGTTCAATTGATGAAAAGCCCCTCATCAAAATAGGTTGTATCTCCAGCGAGCTGGATTATCAATTTTTTGTAGAAGATAATGGGATCGGGATACCTGAAGGGCAGGAGGATAGAATTTTCGAGGTGTTTCAACGTCTGCACGCTGACACCCAATACCAGGGCACGGGTATCGGTCTTTCAGTTTGTAAAAAATGTATCGAATTTCACAAGGGGAAAATATGGGTAGAGCAAAATAAGCCTAAAGGCTCCATCTTCTCGTTCACGATTCCTAGGATAGGAAGACGCTCTTTATCAAGCAAAGTATGACGAACGTTTGACAAAGATGATTAAGTTTGAAATATGGCCCCAGCCGGGCACGGCCACAACATATTGGTGCGCCACGAGGGCGCAGGATACCAAGGGACACCGCAAGGTGGTGTTATCGGTGAACTTGGAGTACTCTTGCCGAGACCGATGAAGAGAGCCGTCCGACGTGTGCTTTAAGGTGAATTCAGTCGGAAAGCCGGATGCGGTAGCTCCGCACGTCCGGTTTGATGAGCAGGGACAGGAAACGGAGTCACTTTGCTACCGCGCCTGTCCTTGACTCTACTGGCCGTGCCCGGCTGGGGCTTCGTCGTCAGAAAGGCCGTTGAGATAAAAAGAATCCCAGACTGAAGTTGGACAGTAAAATTACTCACAACGACGGAACCCCCTGAAAACACGGGACCCATATGTAGGAAATCCCCCCAAGGTAGTGCCACAGAATGGTGCTATTTTTATTGTAATATATAGTTTTGAAATATAAAATGGGAGTGTCTTTAACACAATGAGGGCTCCCAAATGTTCGCACGCATAAAGAAGTCTGGAAAATACCAGTATCTACAGATAGTCGAGAACAAAAAGGAACAGGGCAAGGTAAAACAACGCGTGATTGCTACAGTCGGACGCATGGATCAGCTTCATGATAAAAACAGGGTTGAAACCCTGATCCGATCCCTTGCCAGATTTTCTGAAAAAGCGCTGCTGATTCTTTCCTGAAAAAGTGATGTCAAAGCCGACAGCCTTACCATCGGCCCAACATTGATTTTCCAAAGGCTGTGGGAAGAAAGCGGTATTCAAGGTGTCATCAGACATCTGCTTGCAGGGCGGAAATTTGAGTTCGATGTGGAACGAGCCATTTTCCTGACGGTGTTGCATCGGCTCATGACATCCGGATCTGACCGTCACTGTGACAGATGGAAAAGGGATTACCTGATTCCTGGCACAGAAGAGTTGGAGCTGCACCATCTGTATCGAGCCATGACATTTCTGGGTGAAAGCATAACAGACGAGGACTCCGCTCTTGGCCCTCGACGCAATAAAGACCTCATAGAAGAAATGATGTTCCAGCGGAATAAGGATCTTTTCTCGGAACTGGATCTGGTCTTTTTCGACACCACTTCCATCTATTTTGAAGGGCAGGGCGGAGATTTTTTTGGTAACAGGGGATTTAGTAAAGACCATCGTCCAGATCTTCATCAAATGGTCGTGGGTGCAGTGCTTGATGACAACGGGCGTCCGGTCTGTTGTGAAATGTGGCCGGGAAACACAACGGACGTCAAAACCATGATACCGGTAGTTGATCGACTGCGTCATCGTTTTGGTATTGGACAGTTTTGCATTGTAGCAGATCGTGGAATGATCAGTTCGGATACAATCTCCAAGCTTGAAGCTCGGCAGTTGCCGCATATCTTGGGAACGCGGATGAGGCGGGTCAAAGAAGTCAAGGCAGAAATCCTGACCCGGGCAGGACGTTACAAAGAAGTCTATCCAGAAAATGCAGACCGGAGCAAACCTTCTCCTTTGAAGGTAAAGGAAGTCATCCATAATGACACCCGGTATATCATTTGTTTGAATGAGCGCCAGGCACGAAAGGACGCCGCTGACCGCCAGACGATTATAGAGTCGTTGAAAAAACAATTGAAGAAAGGTCCTAAAGCACTGGTTGGAAACAAGGGCTATCGCAAATACCTGAAGGTACAAAAAGACAGTGCCCAGATAGATACAGCCAAAATAGAGGACGAATCCCGTTTTGACGGGAAGTGGGTTCTGACGACAAATACCAATTTGACTCCTGAACAGGTTGCCCTCAAATATAAAGAGCTCTGGAGAGTGGAAAGAGTGTTCCGGGATGTCAAATCCCTTCTGGACACCAGGCCGGTGTACCACCAGAAAGATGAGAATATTGCCAGTCATGTATTTTGCAGTTTTCTTGCTCTTGTGCTGCGAAAAGATCTTGACCGAAGTCTGGCTGAAAGCAAACATCAATTTGAGTGGAATGAGATTAAACAAGATCTGAAAGCTTTGAAACAGGTTGGAATTGAAGAAGGTGGACAGCGTTTTGCCATCAGAAGCGAGTGTAAGGGGATATGCGGTAAAATTTTTCAGACGGTAGGTGTCGCTCTTCCGCCTACGATCAAAGCCTTGAACTGATTGTTTAAAAAAGCCTCGGGTAGTGCCAAGAACTTTTTTGTCTCATGTATCATGTTGGAATAATAGAGCATTCAAAAATTAACTGTTGAAAATCAGCCATGATATCCGGGTTTTATGCCGCTGATCTTGCCGCACAGGGCAAATTGGATGCCGCAAAAAAGATGGTTATAAATATTCATAACGCGAACCGGCTTGAAATGAACGGCTTGCCCTGGAGTTTTCCTGAATATGTCCATGGAACTGATTTTACTGCCGGGGACACGTCACAGGGGTGGAGTGCTGCCGGGGCCATTATCGGCCATTTCGCTCTAGAAAAAAAGCGGTTTTTCCGGATCAGCAATCAGGACTTGTAAATAGGTTTTTATATGAAAGTAACAATTAAGTTGTTGAATTACTTTTATTGTTTGTTGTGGGGCGAGTCTGGGTGTTGATAGACCAGATCGGCCCGTGGCCGTTAGTAAAAATAAGGCCACCCGAACGGCGTTGCCAAACAATATGACCCCTCTGAAATTTAGAGGGGTCAATTTTTAGAATTTCGTTTTATCATTGCATCATCATACAGGTTTTATTGCGAGCACTTACATCTTTGGCAACAGCTTTATAACAGGTAATTCTTTCATCAATGCTGGTGGTGCAATAATCACAGGCTCTCAAAGCCTCAATCCTTCTTTTCTTGCCGCTTGCACAGCATAATGCTGATTTTGATTTTCTATATGATTCCATATTGGCCTCCTGAAGTTTTATTAGTAACGAAACATAAATTTTATATGTCTCTGCTAATAGAATATGTCATAAGAAATAAAGATCAAGTTTCTGGGTTTATTTGGGTGCTGTATACAGCGCAAGCCAAATAGTTCTATTCTATTTCTTCAAACCCTAATTCCATGGCGGCCTGGCACTCGCCGCACTCCATTGTGGCATTTTCAAGATCAGGGTATTTTTCTTTGATCTCTTCTTCTGTCATTATTGCCAAATGACTGCATCCACACTGGGGGCAGCTGTTTTTAATTCTGTATTTTTTCTTTTTTGGGGCCATCATGTCCTCCTTTATGTTTTGTACATTGAATATTGTTTTAATATACCGTTTTTCATTTAAATTTATATGGGTGTTTATCCTCATTTTTTCTACCAACTATATTAAATCATGAATGATTGTCCCTATTTTAATGTGGCGTTCGAATATGAATCCTGAAAAGTGTGGGGGGGGGTACAAAAAATACATGGTTTCCCTATATTGATTTATTTTATTTTTATAGATTCATTTACTTGGGATGTCCAAGATTTTGAATCTTAAATTGAGCTTTAAACCGGCAGTGCCGGATAAAATACAAGGTGATAATATGAAAACATATAAGAACAGTGTCGGAGAGTATGACTATTCGGTTGATAACTTAGGCTGGATGGTCCAGATAAAACATAAAGGTAATGATATCAAAAAGTATCAGTGCACAAGATGTGGTAAAATATCCACCAATAAAAACGAAATCTGTAAAGTGAAAACCTGAATCTGGACAGTTTAAGTGTGTCATGTTGTCGTTGAAAACAGCATAATTGATATAGCAATCCTGCAGGGAGGGGTCTTTCCTGCAGGATTTTTTTGTACACATGATATTATTCGTTATTCAAGCCCTGCTTTTTGATGACATCCCAGGTTGTCCGGCTGTTTTTACACACACTGTGTTGACTGTTCGGAAAATATTTCGTCCGGTACGTTCAGTTTTATTCTATTGCCTTTACCCTGATTCGATTCGATGGACACAGTCACACCCAGGGACTGGGCTCTCTCGTTTATTCGCAACAGACCAAAACCATTGCCGGCTGAAACATTTTCCCACGCCTTGCAATCGAATCCCCTGCCTTTGTCCGTGACGGTAATGGTAAAACCGTCGTGGGACGGGTCAAGGTCAATACAAGCCTCATTCACGCCGGCATGTTTAATGATATTGAACAGCAATTCCTGAACCGTACGGAAAAGAAAGGTGTTTATCTGTTTTTCTCCGGCGTTCAATTTTGTATTGATGTTCAACGCGACTGACAGCCCATATTGTTCTTCGGTCTCTCTGGCAAGCCATTCCAGAGCAGAAGAAAGACTTGCATGATTCAAAATCGGAGGGCTTAATTCACGGGATAAATTTTTCAGCTTTTTAATGGATTTTGTTAAAATTTTGAGCGCTTCTTCCATTCCATGATTCGCCGGTTCCCGGTGGCAGGACGTCTCCATGTGAATCCGTGTGCTCACCAAAAGCTGCTGGATATCTTCGTGGAGCAGGTCAGACAGACGCCGCCGTTCGCTTTCCTCTGCTTTGATTAACTCCTGGGTCAGGGCCTGAAGCTGGATTAAACGCCTGTTCGCTAAAGCGGTACGTTCGGCTACCAATACTTCCAGGTTTTCATTGAGCGCTTCAAGTTTTGCTTCGGTCAGTTTCTGCCGTGTGATGTCATTGCCAATGGCCAGAATTTCTTTAATTTTATCCGATTCGTCAAAAATCGCTTTATTTGTCCAGGAGACCCAGACCGTTTCACCGTTTTTTTTAATATTTTCACTTGAAACATTGGTGTGAAGATTTGGATTGACAACGATATCTCTGACGAGGTGTTCCAGATCCCTGCCCGAACTTCTCTCAACATTGGGAACGATGGTCATCACGTCCTGCCCGACCAGTTCTTCCCGGGAATATCCAAAAAAACGACACCCATAGCTGTTGATAAACCGAATCATTCCATGATTGTCCCAACGAATAATGATGCTGTTGGCCGTTTCAACCAGATCCCGATATTGTTTTTCACTGCGCGCGATCAGATCAGCAGCCTCTTTTTCTTCCTTTCGTGTCTTGCTTAAGGCGTCATTTATTTGTTCGAGCTGTTTTTCTCGATGGATAATAGAGGCAGTCATCTGATTAAACGTCGATGCCAAACTTTCCAGTTCATCATTTCGGTTGCCGGTATCAAAACGATATGTCAGATCTCCTTCACCTATCAATGCCGCGCCCTTTTGCAGTTGTGCAATCCTTTTGGTGGTGCTTCGGCCAAGAAACTGTGACGTATAAAAGATGATGCCGATTGTAATCACAAGCATGCCCACAAGAATAACGCCCAGGTATTTGAGCGATGATAGATGATTTGTCTGAATCTCGGTATTTATACGAAAACAGGCCTCAGCCAGATATTGGGCGTGTATCATCAGTTTGTTAATCAATCGTCGCTGCAACCCTTTATCGGAAACATGTTTAACCCGCAAATCTTCAGACAGGGGAATCCGGGTTAAATCTACAAAGACATCGTGCATCTGCTGAACACCTCCCCTGGCATCATCAACATAGGCAGATAGCGCTATCTCTTTGTCGACAACGGAATCAAACATTGCTTGAAGGTTCCGGATTTTGGTGAGCCATTGGTTTACCGTACGCGGGTAAGGACTGGTGATATAATTGCTTGTGAGAATATTCAGCTCAAATACGTCTTGTATGATCTCCGACTCCACGCTCACCCTTTTCCCAATCCGGACAATTTGGATATAGCTGAAGCCGATCAACGCCGCGCAGGTAAGAGAGATGCCGATTGTTAACAACGTATTGATCTGCAGTTTCCGGCTGATGTTCATACCTCGTGTTGCCTTTCAAGTCTACCGTGTGATCTTATTTCGTTTGGGTGCAACCCGGTCCAGTCCCTGGATTTTTTCTATCCATCCAGCCGTTGTCAGCATCAGAAAGTGGTCGTCTTTGAATATCTGGCCGCTTCAAATTATAATTTATGCCCCAGAACAGCGGCAGTATGCAACAAAAAAAGATCGTTGATGTCATCCGTTTGCAGGTTAAACTCGGATTGAAATAATATTTAATTGTTGTTTTTGGCTTACAATGTAATTCTTTACAAATTATGTTTTATGTTTATATTTCTGTATAAACAGTACCAAGAAAGGAGACCGGCCATGCCTTTGGATATCGTAGAAAAATTTCAAATCAGGCGCCTGAGCATCCTTAACGAAAACGGTGATGTCGATACGAACCTTGACCCGGGGTTGCCGGACCAGGTCTTGATTGACCTGTACGGAGCAATGACCCTTTCCAGAATGATGGACAACCGGCTTCTCAGTCTCCAACGGCAGGGTCGCCTGGGCACGCTGCCGGTATGCCTGGGCCAGGAAGCGGCGTTTTGTCCGCCTATCCTGGCCATACGGGATACGGACTGGTTTGTTGGGTCGTACAGGGAGATCGGGGCCAGGCTAATGCGCGGGGAACCGCTCATCAATTCTTTGCTTCTCTATAACCCCCATGTCCTAGCGGACACAACGAAGCATGAAACACTTGCAAATTTTGAAAAATGGTCATAGCTATCAAATTTTTTTTCGACCAAGAAAAATATAAGGAGATAGCCATGACCAAGAGATCAAAAAATAGCACATTAATCCAAATCGTTCACCCAATTTGTTGTGGTTTGGATGTTCACAAAGACAAAATTTCGGCCTGTTTAATCACTGTTGATGCTAATGGGAAAGAACAGCATGAGATTCGAGAGTTTTCATCATTTACTCAAGATTTGCAAAAAATGAAAACGTGGTTGATTAAAAATAGCTGTCCTGTAGTGGCAATGGAAAGTACCGGGGTATATTGGCATCCGGTTTATAACACCATCGAAGCTACGATGGAGGTCGTTTTGGTTAATGCCAGGCATATTAAAAATGTTCCCGGCAGGAAAACAGACATTTGTGACAGTAAATGGCTTGCCGGACTGCTTCGTCATGGGTTGGTAAAAGGGAGTTTTATCCCTCCCGAACAGGTCCGTGAATGGCGAGAATTAAGCCGATTGAGAAAGATATATACAGAATCTCTCGCTGATTATAAGCGACGTGTTCATAAACTATTTATCACGGCAAATATTAAAATTGATTCGGTCGTTTCTGATTTGTTCGGGCTTACCGGTTTGAATCTCATTGATTTGTTATGCAAAAACGATGAAGTGACCTTGGAGAAAGTTCAGGAATGCACAAAAGGAAGTCTTAAAAAGAAAATTCCTGAATTGTATCTAAGCCTCCATGGATATTTTAAGGATCATCATCGATTCCAACTGATTGGCATGATGGAGGCCATTGAGATGTTTCAAAGACAGATTGAACAGATTAATGCCAGATTGGAAATACTTACCCGTGACCATGAAAATTTACTGGAAAGATTAGATGAAATTCCCGGGATCGATAAGAAGTCAGCACAATCTGTTCTTGGAGAAGTCGGGGTTACACTGGATGAGTTTAAAAGCATGGTCGCTTTTGTTGCATGGGCCGGATTGTGCCCTGGAAATAATGAAAGCGCAGGTAAAAGGAAAAGTGGCCGGAATGCGGTTCGAAATCATCCATTCAAAACGATTTTAGTCCAGATCGCTTGGGCCGCAATCAAGACGAAGGGTTCATATTACAAAGCCAAGTATTATAAACTCAAAGCCAGACGAGGTGCCAAAAAAGCGATTGTCGCCATAGCCCATAGAATTGCAAAAGCCATTTACAACATCATCAAAAATGGAGACAGATATAAAGACCTCGGAGAAGAATACTTGAGCAAACCTAACAAACAAAGGATGTTGAAAAATTTGGCAAAAAAGGCTGATGAGTTAGGGATGAAACTTGTTCCTTGTGAAGGTTAATTGATCTATCAAAAATATTTTGTGCAGATATTGATTAAAGGGGTACAACTGACAATAGATTTTTAATTCAGCAATAAAAAGTCGGATGTTGAAATGAAGCCTTAGAGCGCGAATATAACATGACTGGTCGGTTTTTTGCACAACGAACTGTTGGACTTCCATGAAGAGGTACCACGTATATAAAACTTTTATAGTATAAACCGACCGCCGCTGATGATTTAAAAAGTTGTCTTCTGTGCTTGAATTGTTATCTGAAAGAGATAGCTTTATTGATTTGATACCTTCAATTTGTAACGGTAATGAAAGTGTTGTGGAACAAAAAGCCATAAAACCAACGGGACACTATTCCCCTTTTATGGGAGAGTGTTTCATATAAACGGCCATGAAGAGGGAAATATCAATCCGGCAAGTGATCGGACTTTGCCGGTTTCAATTATTTTAGCCTCCCAGCTTCCCCATGCTGTGGGGCTGGCCTACGGGTCTAAGCTCAAGGGTGAAAAAGATACGGTAGCCCTTGCCGTGTTCGGGGATGGGTCTACTTCTGAAGGGGATTTTCACGAAGCCCTTAATTTTGCAAGTGTTTTAAACGCGCCGGTGGTATTTTTATGCCAGAATAATCAGTTTGCCATTTCAACTCCCCTGGAAATGCAGACCGGATCAGGAACCATTGCACAAAAAGCCATTGCATACGGCATGCAGGGCATCCAGGTAGACGGTAATGATGCGCTGGCCGTTTATCAGGCTGTTAAAGACGCCGTTGACCGGGCCAGGGCAGGAGAGGGCCCCAGCTTGATTGAGGCCGTCACATTCCGCATGGCCATGCACACCACGGCAGACGATCCGACCCGGTATAGATCTGATGATCTGGTTAAAAAATGGGAAAAGAAAGATCCCTTGATGCGGTTCAGGATCTACCTTGAACGTAAAGGACTCTGGGATGACAAGAAGCAGGAAAAGCTCGAAGCCGGTATTAAAGAAGATATCGATAATGCGGTAACCGAGTTTGAAACAGCAAGACAGATTAAAAATGATGCGCCTTTTGACTATGTATTCGGCACCCGGGTAGATCTGATAGAAGCCCAGCGCAAAAGGTTTCTCATGGATCTGGAAAAGGAGGTGGGTCATGAGTAAAATCAACATGGTTCAGGCATTGAACGCTACACTTCACGATGTCATGGCCCATGATGACACAATTCTGGTCATGGGAGAGGATGTTGGCGTTAATGGCGGGGTTTTCAGGGTGACCGACGGGCTGTATGAAAAATATGGCCGTGAACGTGTGATTGATTCCCCCATTGCCGAGGCCGGCATTTTAGGTGTCGCCATCGGCATGGCAATGGCGGGGTTAAAACCGGTAATCGAAATGCAGTTTTCCGGGTTTTCCTATGAGATGATGCATCAGCTGGAAGGCAATGCGTCGCGCATGCGCACCCGGTCACGTGGGCAGTTTACCGTGCCCGTCGTTGTTCGTATGCCTTACGGTGCCGGCGTAAGGGCGCTTGAACACCATTCTGAAAGCAAAGAGGTCTATTACGCACATACGGCCGGGGTAAAAGTGGTGATCCCCTCTTCCCCCTCCAATGCCGGTCCCCTGCTAAAGGCGGCCATTGAAGACCCGGACCCGGTTATTTTTATGGAACCTAAACGGTCTTACAGGGCTTTTAAGGAGGAGATCGTTCCCAAAGATTATGCAATCAGCAAAGCAGACGTCGTTGAATCGGGTGACGATATCACCATTATATCCTGGGGCGCCATGGTGCGTGATACGCTCAAAGCCGTGGATGCAGTCAGGGCGGAAAGAGGCTTTTCGCCGGAGGTGATCGATCTTCTGACGCTGTCTCCCATGGATGTGGACACCATAATAACATCGGTAAAAAAAACCGGGCGGTGCGTGATCGTACAGGAGGCCCAGCAGTCTTTCGGCCCGGCCAGTGAGATTATAGCCCTGATCAACGACCTGGCTCTGATGTATTTACAGGCACCTGTGAAACGGGTCACCATGTATGATGTGATTATGCCGCTTTTTGCCAGGGAATCCATGTACCTGCCGTCCAAGGAAAAAATAATTCGTGCCATCAATGATACATTAGATTTTTAGGGAAGCATCGGCTTTTAGGAGGTCATTATGTTTGAATTCAAATTACCGGATCTTGGAGAGGGAATTCATGAAGGAGAACTGATCCAATGGCATGTGAAAGTGGGGGATAAAATCAATGAAGATGATCCCCTTTGCGACATGGAAACCGATAAGGCCGCTGTTACCATTCCGTCTCCTCGGGCCGGTGTGATTGCCGAACTGAATGCCAATCCTGGGGACACCGTCCAGGTGGGTCATGTGCTGGTGAAGATCGAGGAGGCCGGCAACAGTTCGGTTGATGGAGAGGTAACAGAGAAATTGGTTGGGTCCCAGGCATTAGAAAAAAAACAAGACCCCGTGATTGCCGCACCTGCCACCCGCCGCAAGGCCCGGGAAAGGGGGATAGATATTGATTTAGTCACAGGGACCGGACCTGGGGGGCGCATTACTCCCGAAGATTTGGATGTTTTTGAAAAGGGCGCGACCGACGAAACGCCTGACAATGACCACCGGGAAACCGACAGGCAGCCTGATGTGGGTACTGATCCCCAAGCCAGGCCGGTAACCGGGGGCGGTGCGGATTTGTCCGGGCAAACTTCTATCCCGTTTCTTGAAATACCGCGCCTGCCGGTCGCCGAGCATGGCCCGGTAGAACGCACCCCTTTCTGGTCGTTAAGAAAAAAGACGGCAATAAAGACGGCTTCGGCAAGCATTCTTATCCCCCATGTTGCCCATATGGATGAAATTGACGTAACCGGGATTGAGGCTGAGCGCAGAGAATATAATGCCCGGTACGAGGGAAAAGTGAAGCTCACCCTCCTGGGATTTGTGATCAAGGCGATTGTCAGCGCATTAAAGGACTGGCCCATGTTTAATGCCAGTGTCGATCTTGCATCCAATGAAATTGTTCATAAGCTTTATTATCATATCGGGTTTGCAGCAGATACCCCCAGGGGGTTGGTGGTCCCGGTAATCCGCGACGCTGACCGCAAAAGTCTTGCAGGTATCGGCCACAGGATTCGTGATCTGGCCCACAAGGCAAGGGAAGGCGACATTACCATTGAAGAGTTGAGCCGGGGGACCTTTACAATCACAAACGTGGGGGCAATCGGCGGCACACATGTCTTTCCCATCATCAATACACCGGAGTCCGCTATTTTGGGCCTGGGCCGGGTAGAGAAAAAGCCCGTGGTCAGAGATGGGGAGATCGTAATCCGGGATATGTTGCCCGTGACCCTTTGTTTTGACCATCGGGTCGCAGACGGTGCACAGGCTGCAGCATTTGTAAATACCCTTCGAAGGCTGCTGGAGGACCGCACGGCATTCATGGTAAACACCTGAACTGGCCAGGCCAAGGCCTGTCAACATCCAAGCCTGGTCCAAAACGAAAGCAGAGAGAAAGGAGACGCGATATGGTTGTTGGGGAGATGATTTTTGAAACCGACATTCTGGTCATCGGCGCGGGCCCCGGCGGATATACGGCCGCTATCCATGCCGCAGATTTAGGTAAAGAGGTGGTGCTGGTGGAAGCCCGTGAACGTCTCGGCGGCGTATGTCTGACCGAGGGGTGCATCCCGTCCAAAACCCTGATTCATGCCGTGGGACTGGCCCATGATCTGAACCAGGCGAAATCCATGGGACTGGTCCATGACGGCATATCTTTTGACCGGGAAAAACTGCTCAACCATATCCAAAAAACGGTTCAAACGCTGTCTTCCGGCGTCTCCTCACTCGTTGACAACCGTGATGTTGAGGTGGTCCAAGGACACGCCCGTTTTAAGGATGAGAACACGGTCTATGTTGATGGTGCCAATACCATTGTGCATTTCAACCATGCCATTATTGCCTCAGGGTCTTTGATCAATGAACTGCCCGAAGATCTTGTGAAACCCGATGGTTCCGGTACGGATTCTCCCCGGATATGGACTTCCGCTGATGCACTGGCGCTGCCTGAAATACCCGAAAGTCTGCTGGTTATCGGTGGAGGATACATTGGCCTGGAAATCGGGCAAGCCTATGCCGGCCTGGGAAGCCGGGTAACATTGGTGGAATCAGGCAAAAGAGTTGCAGCAGGGGCAGATCAGGATTTAATTCAAGTGGTTGTCCGGGAATGTGAAAAAAACTTTGAGGCCCTGATGACCGGATCTTCTGTTGAACGCATTGAACAGGAAGGCAATGGATTTAAAGTTACGATAAAAACTTCGGAAAAAAAGTCAATCCAACATAATTTTACCAGGATTCTTGCTGCAACAGGGCGGCATCCCAACACCAGGGACCTGGGCCTGGACACCATTGGTCTTGGGTTGGATGAAAAAGGAACGATCATCACGGACGATCAATGCCGAACAACAATAAAACATATCTTTGCCATCGGCGATGCCGCGGTCGGGATACCCCTGGCCCATAAAGCCTCCAGGCAGGGAAAAGTGGCTGTAGAGGTGATCTGCGGGCAACCTTCTGCTTTTGACAATGTGGCTGTACCTGCCGTTCTGTTTACCCGGCCTGAGATCGCATGGACCGGGCTTACCGAAAACGAAGCTAAAGAGAAAGGAATTGCCGTCAATGTGGGAAAATTTCCTTTAACCGCACTGGGTCGGGCAAGGACCGCCAAAAAAACACAAGGGTTTGTAAAAATTCTTGCCAAACCGGATACTGGTATCATTCTCGGGGTGGGGATTGCCGGGGCGCATGCATCGGATCTGATTGCTGAAGCCACCCTGGCCATTGAGATGGGCGCCACCCTGGAAGACTTGATGGTCACCATCCACCCCCACCCAACATTTTCTGAATCCATTATGGAGGCAGCCGAAACGGCCGCATCGGGATCGGTACACATGATGAAAAAAGGCAAGGCCAAGTGAAAAGCAAGATCATGCCTTTTGCATTTGACGACGGCCTCATTGAGCAGGCAAAAACCTCTGCGACGCCTGTTGTAGATATATACCCTTTCAGGTTCCCTGCCGTTGTGGCCGGCAGGGGAAGCATTATAGAGGACGAAATTTATGTGGATAACGTTCACACGGACCGAATTCCCATTTACCGCCGCAAGGGCGGAGGATGCTCAGTCTTCCTGGACCCGGGCAACGTTATTGTTTCCATTGCATTCCCGGCTAAGGGTTGGCCTTATTCAATCTATCCTCTGACTGGATGATTCAAAAATTTGAAAGATCAGGGCTCACGGGCATCTACCAGGACGGTATTTCGGATATAGTCAAGGAAAACCGAAAAATCGGAGGATCGTGTTTTTACAGAGCCAAAGGAATTGCCTATTACTCTGCTGCCATCCTTGTCACCCCCGACCTTGGTGCAATGGACAGATACCTTGCCCATCCACCAAGGGAGCCGGTCTATCGCGGCAACCGCAGTCACAAAGCATTTGTGTCCGGCCTTGACCGCTGGTTCCCGGAACTTACTGCAAAAAAGCTGTCACAGGATTTATCGGGTGGCTTAGAACCGTCCGTGTTGAGTGTCGAGATGATGTCGACGCTGAATTCGGCGGTGTTAAAATAGCTGCGGTTATGTCAAAACAATAGGGCATTATAATGAAAACAACCTTATTTTTGAGTGAACCCTAAGCTGAAATTGGCATTGGAGTTAAACGATTCTGATGAAGAAATTTAAACCCGTGAATAAACCGGTCATTGCAGGACTCATTGTCCTGGCAGCCACAAGCATGCTGTTTTTCATGCCGCAAAATATCCCCGGACCCTTTACAGCCCTTGTGCTGGTACTGACCGTCATTGTATTGTTTGCAACGGCGCTGATCCCCGCACACCTCAGTGTACTGGTGTTTTTTTTGCTGGGCATGATTTTTGAGATTGCCCCGGCGGATATCATTTTTTCAGGGTTCCGGTCCACGGCGCTCTGGCTGGTCTTTGGCGGTCTTGTAATCGGGGCCGCCATTACGGTCACAGGCCTTGGTGAAAAACTGGTGAACTCGCTTTCCAAGGCGTTGCCCGGCAGCTATGTATGGCTCGTGGCCGGTGTTGCGGCAGCCGGCCTGTGCGTTGCTTTTATCATGCCTTCGGCCATGGGGCGGGTCCTGCTCCTGCTCCCGGTCACCCTGGCCCTGGCCGATCACTTTGGATTTGTTCCGGGTTCCAACGGCCGTACTGCATTGGTTCTGGCTGCAAGTCTCGGGACAAACGTCCCCGCATTCACCATCCTGCCGGCCAACATTCCCAATGTCGTTATGGCAGGTATTGCCGAACAGCAGCTGGGTATTCATCTGCTGTTCTTTGAATATCTGCTGAGCAACTTTCCCATCCTTGGAATGGTCAAAGCCGTTCTCACCGTTTGGGTCATCGTGATGTTTTTTCCGGATCAACCCAATCCCAAAGCGGGCTTGAAAACGGTGTCCGCTCCCAAACTGCGGGATCAATGGACTGTGGGCGTGATTCTTGCCTGTCTTATTCTTTTATGGATGACCGATGCCATTCACCATATATCGCCTGCATGGGTGGCACTTGGCGGTGCGATCCTCCTGATGTTTCCCGGAATCGGACCTGTGAACAGTCAGATTTTCAGTACCCGGATCAACTTTAGTTCCCTTTTTTTTGTGGCCGGTGTTTTGGGTATTGGAAATTTGATCCAATACTCAGGGCTCAGTGATTTGATCGGCAGGCACGTCATCGCATGGCTCCCTTTAAATCATGGCTCCCCATTTCTTAACTACCTCATGATCTGCTTTACCTCGGCCCTGGCAGGCCTGTTCACCACACTTCCCGGCATCCCCGCAGTCATGACGCCACTTGCCCCGGAAATAGTGTTGTCTACGGGCTTGCCTGTTAAAGCCATTTTGATGATGCAGGTTGTGGGCTTCTCCACACTGATTCTTCCCTACCAGTCTCCCCCGCTTGTGGTGGCCATGCAGATCTCCGGGGAGTCTTTGGGCAGGGTTCTCAAGGCCGTGCTGGCAGTTCTGGCACTGACATTAATCGTACTGATCCCGGTTAATTATCTGTGGTGGCAATTGATCGGCAGCATTATTTAAACCTGAAATCGGGGACGCTTGGTGATTTTGTGACGAGCAAATTCATTCTCGTTCTAAAACTTCCTTTACCTTTTTAGCCAGTTCAGCTTTGTTCAAAGGTTTCATAACAACAGGGCAAACGCATTAAAATTTTTGATTGAAGAGAGGTTTGCAGAGTTGGACATTCTTGATATTTAAACACCATTTTTACAACCTCATTTCAAGGAACTCAGCCATGACCCCCTCAAATATTACGCTGATCTCGGAGTTCTCAAAGATAAAAGACCCTCGATTGGACAGGCAGAAATTGCATAACCTCACAGATATATTCGTAATTACAGTCTGCGCTGTGATTTGCGGTGCAAATACATGGAATGAAATTGAACAATATGGCCAGTCCCAACATGATTGGTTAAAAACGTTTTTGGAATTGCCCAACGGAATCCCATCACATGATACACTCAGACGGGTCTTTATCATCATTGATCCTGAAGAGTTTCGGACGGCTTTCATTGATTGGGTAGACTCTATACGTCCGCTACTGCCGGAAACTGTCATCGCCGTAACGATTGAGCCCTTGATAAAATCAGTTATTTAGCCAGGAACTTTGATTTACACTGATGAATACGGGATTTACAATCGATTAACCGAGTGGGGGTACAAGCATAAGAGCGTGAATCACGGAACTGGAGAATACGCCAGAGACGAAGATGGAGATGGTTTCCATGAAGTTCATGTAAATACGATGGAAGGCTTCTGGTCTCTGCTAAGAGGTTGGTTGCGGCCACATCGGGGGATTTCACAAGAAAAGTTCCCTTTTTATCTTGGATTTTTTGAGTTCGTTCACAATGTCGGCAAACGAGGAAAGGCTTTGCTCCATTCGCTTGTAGAGCTTTTGATCAAATAAGACCCTGGAAGGCAACATGAGCCTAAAATTTTACCCTTCAGGGAAGCCATGAGGATTTCATTTTTTGCGTTATCAAGGTCTTGCAGTATATTAACTACGGCGGCAACCTTGATGCCTTGAAACTAAAATCCTCATGACTTTTACAATGTTGGGATATAAATGCAGTGTCAACCGTATCAGGTCCCAAGGGTTGACGCGATCATGTTTCTCTCTGCTTTTTTCAAGCATCTCCAGGAAAAAACGATGCTATGCAACCCCGGACGGTCTGTCGATTCATAATTGACCAGCCTGGGGGAGGCCGGAACATAGCCCCCCCTGCCGATTAGGCATTTAGAAGGACAGGGGGGAATAAAGATCAGACGTGGCCGCCCAGAAAGCCCGGGGCTTCGTTGCGGGAATTTGCGTGGGGTACGCTGGGGCTTGAGGAGCCAATGCTGTACTCGACAGAGTTGATCTCTGACTGCCTTTTGACTTCGCCTTCGTGGACAAGGTTTCTGCATTCGCCTTCGCAGCGTCCTGTGATATCTCTTGACGGTATATGTGCCATGATTCACCTCATTTGATTTATTTTCATGTTGGTTCCGGTCTAAAACGACCTTTGAAATAAACATAATCACCTGCGTAAGTTAGTCAACACTTGTTTTGGTTATTTATTTTAACTTTATATTGATAGGTAAGATGAGAAGGCTGGAGCCCACCGTGGTATAATTTCACGGTAAGGAAAATTTAACAAAGGAGGTACCTTTAACAAAGGAGGTACCAGCCATGAAACGTAATATCACTATTGGTATGGATTTGGGAGATCAGAAAAATGTGGTCGTTGCAATGGATGAAACAGGAAAAGAAATTGAGACAAAAACCATTCGCAATACAGAACCTTCTCTCCGAAAATTTTTCTCCCGATATTGCAATGCAACTGTTGCCATTGAAGCTGGGACCCATTCTCCATGGATTAGTAGGTTGTTGAAAGAAATCGGTTGTACCGTATATGTTGGCAATCCACGAAAATTAAGGATTATCTGGGACAGCAATGATAAACATATTTAAGATCTTTGCTTGTCAGTTGTGGGCATTATATCATCGGCCCTCTTGGGCCGGAATGTGATTTGCGCACATTTGGATTATCGATAGTTTTACGTGGTGGTAAAAATGCAAAGAAGCGTGCCGCTGTAGCTTTGGCCAGAAAGCTTGCTGTGTTACTGCATAGGTTATGGATAAGTGATCAAAAGTATAATTCCTTTTATAATGTCGTTGCTAACACGGCGGCATAGGTTTGATTTAAACCCGAGACGTCCTGTCCAGGAGACTACGGACTATGTCTTGCACCGGTTATCTGCCGATAACGAATAACGAGTGCGTTTGATAGATTGCAGCTCCTGCCGACGGATCTTAAAATGCACCCTCAATGAGAGTGCGAACGGAAGCATGGCGGTCTGGGTTTAAAAAAGGGGTGAGATAAAAATCCGCTCCAGGGGGAGCCAATCCCCTCCGACGGGCAGTTTTTGTGGTGCTCATTATCAGGACTGATTAACTGTTGAAAATCAATCTAAGAGTTTGTTTGGTCATGGGCCTTAAAGGTGGGCAAGGTTATCTCCTTCATAGAGGAGAAATCAGCAGAGACTACATATTTTTATCCTAAAATATAGGTGGGAACCTGTATTTACTATTTATCGTTTTTTATGTTTAGTCAATGTAAAATGACTTGGTATCTACACTTTTAAAAGTTTAAGTTGCCAATCCGTTTATTTCAAGCAGTGTAAAGTGGGCGGCAAGACCCATAACAGGAGAAATTTATGGGAATATTTCCGATTACAATAATTTTGGCAGCGTTTCTATGTTCCATTGTGGCAGGCTTTTTGTTTGCTTTTGCCATTGTGACAATGCCGGGTATCAAATGTTTAAATGACAGTGAGTTTATTCGAACTTTTCAAGTAATGGATCGTGTGATTCAGAATAATCAACCCATATTTATTTGGGTCTGGGTGGGCGCTACGGTGGCTTTGTTGGCGGCGACGGTATTAGGCCTCGGCCAACTCAATTGGGACGGAAAACTGCTTTTGGCCTTTGCCGCACTTATCTTTCTTCTTGGCGTCCAATTGCCGACACTCATCGTGAATGTGCCGTTGAACAACAGGCTTCAAGCATTGGACGTTGACCGGTTGGATGCAAGCGCCCTGAAAGCGGCCCGGGAAAGCTTTGAGCCTGATTGGAACCGCTGGAACATGATCCGGATGGCTTTTGCAAGCGTGGCATCCGCCCTGTTGATGGTTTTGTTGTTCAGGCTTTGAAAATCTGTCCTATTTCAAACTATACAAGAACCATCCTTAGACCGTTTCAATAATCAATAATAGGAGGATCATTCAATGAAAATTTTGATCGTTTACTACTCTACCTATGGCCATGTACAAAAAATGGCGGAAGCGATTGCAGAAGGGGTCGGACAGGTCGTTGGCGCCGAAGCAGTATTGCGGCGCGTACCAGAAACCCTGCCTGGAGATGTCCTTGAAAAGATGGGGGCGGTCGATGCCCAACAGGCACAGGCCCATATACCCGTCTGTACGGTTGACGAGCTTGCCGGCGCCGATGCCGTCATCTTCGGCACACCGACCCGTTTCGGAAATATGTGTGGTCAGATGCGCCAGTTTTTGGACGCGACCGGCGGGCTCTGGGCCCAGGGTGCTCTGGTGGGCAAAGTGGGAAGTGTATTTACAAGCACCGCCACGCAGCACGGCGGACAGGAATCCACCATACTCTCGTTTCATATCTCGCTTTTGCACCACGGTTTCGTGATCGTGGGCTTACCTTATGCATTTCAAGGACAGATGCGCATTGACGAAATAACAGGCGGCTCGCCATATGGCGCGTCAACAATCGCCGGGGGATCCGGTGAGCGCATGCCCAGTGAGAACGAGCTTGAGGCTGCACGCTTTCAGGGCAAACATGTCACCGAAATTGCCAAAAAACTCATGGGATAGTTTGGGCTTCAATCTAGATGGCTTGATATGAAAGAAAAATTACAGCCTGAAATAAATGTCTTTTCCAACCACGACAAACTGTCGTCTGCCCTGGCCGCTTACGTTGTCCGCCAGGCAGCCGATGCCGTGGCCAGGCGCGGCAGATTCTGCGTGGCCCTGTCGGGTGGTTCACTCATGGACATCATTGGACCGCCCCTCGTAACCTTGGGCGGCGCTATAGACTGGTCTGCCTGGCATATTTTCTGGGCTGATGAGCGATGGGTGCCCAAAGAGAGCCCGGATTCCAATTACAATCTTGCGAATCAACGACTCTTTACCCATGTCGGGATCCCGGCCGGACAGATTTATGCGGCTGACGATGCGCTGGCGCCTGAGGCGACTGCGCAAACCTATGAAGACGCCATGAGAAATGTGCTGGAACCCGAATCCGGACCATGGCCGAGGTTCGACTTGATCCTGCTGGGCATCGGCCCGGACGGCCACACTGCATCTTTGTTTCCGGACCATCCGGCCCTGCACGAGACCCAACGTTGGGTGCTGCCGGTGACGGATGCGCCCAAGCCCCCGCCCATACGGATCACGATAACCCTGCCCGTGATAAATAATGCGCGCAGTGTTCTGTTCGTAGCGGCCGGGGACAAAAAAGCCAAAATATTATCGAGGGTGCTCAACCCAAACGGGAAGAGAAGGTCACTGCCGTCCCAACGGGTAAAGCCATCAGACGGCGAGTTGAGTTGGTTTATAGACAGGGCCGCAGCGGCAGGCCTGGTCTGAAGGTGCACGCACGCAACTTAATTGTCCTGCCGGCAAACACCACTTACCACAGGGGGGAACATGAAATCAATTCAATCAACCGTTATCTTCACATTCGCCTGGCTTTGGCTCCTTATTGTCCCTGGGCATGCCGCCGGGGTGGATCACTCCTTGTTCGCCGCCCTGCTGGACCGGCATGTCGATCAGGGTGTTGTTGATTACCAGAGCTTCCAAAAGGATGAGGCGGATCTGGATCGCTATCTGGAGATGCTGGCTGCCGTCGATCCGGCCGGATTGTCAAAAAACGAACGGTTTGCTTTCTATACCAACGCCTATAATGCCTGGACCATCAAGCTGATTCTTTCACGTTATCCGGATATTCGTTCCATCAAAGATTTTTGGGGACTGTTTTCCTCTCCCTGGAAAAAGAAAATAGCCCGTATTGATGGTTGATCTGGGGCAATATCTTACCCTTGATTATATCAAGGCTTCCCAGGAGAGGTTTCAGGCGCTCTATCTCTCCCACCGTTTTTGGGTCATTGCGGTGTATATGATGATCTATATAGGGGTCACGGCACTGTCACTGCCCGGCGCTGCGGTTCTCACGCTGGCCGGCGGCGGCCTGTTCGGCCTGGTGGTCGGAACCGTGGTGGTCTCCTTTGCCAGCACCATCGGTGCCACTCTGGCCTGTCTGGTCTCACGGTTTTTGCTGCGTGAATGGGTCCAGGGCAAGTTTGGAGATAAACTGGCAGCGATCAACGCCGGCATTGCCAGGGAGGGCTCCTTTTATCTGTTCACCCTTCGTCTGGTTCCGGTTTTCCCCTTTTTTGTCATCAATCTGCTCATGGGCCTTACGTCAATGCCCCTGCGGACGTTTTTCTGGGTCTCCCAGGTCGGTATGCTGGCCGGAACCATCGTTTATGTCAATGCCGGCAAGGAGCTGGCCAAGATCGATTCATTGTCCGGAATATTGTCCCCGGGTGTACTGATTTCTTTTGCCGTTCTCGGTCTTTTCCCGATCACCGTCAAAAAGTTGTTGGCATTCTACCAGAAAAAATTCAGGGAACCCGAAACCAGAGAGGTATAGTGATCTTGAATGATAAAACATCCAGCAAGGGAGAATGCATGACAACCGACACACCTTTTACCATCGTCATTTTTGGCGCATCCGGCGATCTTACGGATAGAAAATTGATGCCGGCCCTTTACCATAATTTCCAGAAAAAGCGTTTGCCCGCCGGATTACGCATCGTGGGATTTGCCCGGGCGGACTGGCGTGATGAAGATTTCCGGGAACAATTGAAAAAAGGCGTCAAAGCCCACGGCGCGACTTTCAAGGAGGAGATCTGGGATGACTTTGCTTCCTCAATTCACTATTTCCGGGGAGATCTGAAAGATGCCAAAGACTTTCACGCGCTACAGGCCCACCTAAACCGCCTGGAGTCTGGAAATACCGGGCGTCTCTACTATCTGGCTGTTGCGCCGGATTTTATCGGACCTGTCTGCGGCCATCTCAAGGCGGCCGGCATGACCGATGAAACCCATGGACACCGCAGGGTCATTATCGAAAAGCCCTTCGGCCGGGATCTGCAGTCCGCAAAAGATCTCAATCACAGGGTGCACGAGGCTTTCGCCGAGCACCAGGTGTTCCGCATCGACCATTATCTGGGCAAGGAGACAGCCCAGAACATTATTTTTCTGCGATTCGCCAATACCTTTTTCGAGCCGGTCTGGAACCGGCGCTACGTCTCCAATGTTCAGATCACGGTGGCAGAGCAGGTGGATGTGGGACGACGGGGCGGCTACTATGACAAGGCGGGCGTGCTGCGGGACATGTTCCAGAACCACCTCATGCAGCTGCTGGCCATGGTGACCATGGAACCGCCGGCGTCCCTGGATGCCGATGCCATCCGCAACGAGAAGGTGAAGGTTTTGGGCACAGTTCGTCCCATCTCCATGGAGGACACAGTGCGCGGCCAATACGAGGGCTACCGGTCAGCCAAAGATGTTGCGCCGGATTCACAAACACCGACCTATGCTGCCGTAAAGCTTTTTATTGACAACTGGCGCTGGAAAGGGGTTCCCTTTTACCTGCGTTCCGGCAAGGCCATGATCGCTAAAAGCAGTGCTGTTGTCGTTGAATTTCAGCCGCCGCCCGATGTCATTTTCAACCTGCACGACAACCAGGGATTTACTCCCAATTTTTTGTCCATCTGCATTCAGCCGGACGAAGGCATCCAACTGCGCTTTGAGACCAAGGTCCCTGATACCGTGGCTGAATCGCGTTCGGTCAACATGAGCCATTCCTATCATGATGCGTTTCCGGACATTGCGCTTCCGGATGCCTATGAGCGGCTTCTCCTGGATGCCCTGAAAGGCGATGCGGCTCTTTTTGCCCGCAATGACGGAATCGAGACGGCCTGGCGCCTGATTGATCCGATTGTCGAAGGGTGGGGCGCTTCAGCCCAGGATTCCCCCCTTGAGACCTATCCCAGGGGCAGCTGGGGACCTGAAGCCGCCGATGCATTGCTGGCCAGGGACGGGCATGCCTGGCGGACGGGCTGCTGTGGAATACCATGCAATTGAAAATGCAAGTGTCGTTATTCGCTGTGCAACCAATAACGGACACAAATACACAAAGGATATATAATGAAAAATCAAGCTGATATCGGCCTTGTCGGGCTGGCCGTCATGGGTGAAAACCTGATTTTAAATATGGAGAGCAAAGGCTTTACCGTGGCTTGCTATAATCGGACCACGAGCAAAGTGGATGACTTCGTCAACGGCCGTGCCGCCGGGAAAAAGATCATTGGCTGCCACACGATCCAGGAGCTGACCGGGAAATTGAAGCGGCCGCGTAAGGTGATGTGCATGATCAAGGCCGGCGACCCCGTGGACGCCTTCATTGAATCGGTCCACCCCTATCTGGAAGCCGGTGACATCATCATCGATGGCGGCAATTCGAATTATGTTGACACCAATCGTCGGGTGGAAGCGATGGAACGGCTGGGCCTGCATTTTATAGGGACAGGGATATCCGGCGGTGAGGAGGGGGCTTTGTTGGGACCGTCCATCATGCCGGGAGGCTCGGCGGCGGCCTGGGAGGCGATCCGGCCGATTTTCCAGAAGATATGCGCTTACACCGACGACGCAGAGCCCTGCTGCGATTGGGTCGGTGAGAAGGGTGCGGGCCATTTTGTTAAAATGGTGCACAACGGCATTGAATACGGTGACATGCAGCTGATCTGCGAGATCTATCAGATGATGAAGGTAGGCCTAAAGCTTTCCAACGAGGCCATGGCGGCTGTTTTTGAAAGATGGAACAAGGGCCTGCTTGATTCCTATTTGATTGAAATCACCAGCGACATTCTTGCCTACCGGGACGAGAACAACGAAGCCGTGCTGGATCGGATTCTCGATACGGCCGGCCAGAAGGGCACGGGCAAGTGGACGGCCATCAACGCCCTTGATGTGGGCCAGCCCCTGACACTGATCGGCGAAGCGGTTTTTGCACGCTGCCTGTCCGCCCTCAAAGAGGAGCGCACCGCGGCCGCAGGCGTGCTCCAGGGACCCCAGGCCGCGTTTGAAGGCGACAAGACAGCCATGATTGAGGATTTGGAACAGGCGCTGTACGCCTCAAAAATCGTTTCCTATGCCCAGGGCTATCAGTTGATGCGGGCCGTGGCCGCCGAGCATGGGTGGGATCTGAACTATGGCGGCATCGCCCTGATGTGGCGGGGCGGATGCATCATTCGCTCGGCATTTCTGGGCAGGATAAAGGCAGCCTTCGACACCGATGCCGGATTGTCCAATCTGCTCCTGGCACCTTTTTTCAGGCAGGCTCTGGAAACCGCCCAGGAGGGCTGGCGGCGGGTGGCGGGCGCTGGGGTGAAACTGGGAATTCCCCTACCGGCCATTGGTTCGGCACTTGCTTACTACGATGGGTATCGAACAGAACGCCTGCCGGCCAATTTGCTGCAGGCCCAGCGTGATTATTTCGGCGCCCACACCTATGAGCGCATTGACTGGCCCAGGGGAGCGTTTTTCCACACCAACTGGACGGGCCGCGGTGGTGCAACCGCATCGTCGACCTATAACCGTTAGGCTGAGAATGCCGGTTGGCTGGATACACGATTAGATTTCAGTGATAAAAGAATCGCTTTTCGGGAGCTTTGAAATGAAAATCACTGCAGAGCATCAACGCCTTGAACATTACCGAAAGGGCCGGGCCGATTGGAAAAAATGGGGGCCCTATCTCAGTGAACGATCCTGGGGAACCGTCATGCCCGCAGCAGGGTCTACCGCTGGAAGGAATATTATTTCTACCTTGACAGCACCCCTCACACACAGCTACATGAAGATGCTCTATAAATACCCCCAGGCCGGATACCCTTATACGGATCTGGTTTCCGAGAACCGGTGGCGCGGATTTGGGGACTTCGAGTATGAGCTTCTGGATACCGGCGTATTCGATGATGACCGCTATTTCGATGTGTGGAAATTCTCGAGTCCGATCTGGTAAACCGCATGCCGGACTTTAAACGGCATCTGAACTGGTTGGCACTGGGCCTGAACCGTTGAACGCACTTTCCTTTTGAATGAGGATTGATATTATATGAATGATGTGATTAACAGCGGTTATGAAAAAAACTACCCCACTCCAATGCCCATACTGCTGCTCATCTGACACATCGGTTTTTAAACATTATCCGACCATACACAATGGAATCCGGAAACTGTATATCTGTAGGCGTTGTGAACGCTTGTTTTCGGAAACCCACAATACAGCCATGAATAATATTAAAACGCCAATCAGCAAGGTTGCATCTGCATTGAGACTTCGCGGTGAAGGCCTTGGGCTTCGAGCAACCGGCAGGGTATTGAGATCAAACAAAAGTACCATTGCACTATGGGAAAATAGATTTGCCGACCAGAAAGCCACATTGTTGCTATATGGTTTTTGTCATGAATTTATATCCCTGACATTTGAAGGAGATGAGCTCTACACCATTGTCGGTAAACGAACAATGCCATCGGAATCCGAAGGCTGGACAGCGGTCATTATGGAAAGAGCCAGTCGATTTATTGTCGACCAACGATGTGGGAAAAAAGATACATCATTATTCAAATCAGTTATGAAAACCGTATGCGGGTATATCGATCATACAGATGATTTATCGTTTTTTTCAGATGGTGAAAGACGATATGGTAATATGCTTTTCGAATTATGTTCCGAGGTTTTTCAAACCGGCAAAAAGGGGCGTCCTCCCAGAGTTCTTCCTAAAGGAGTCAAAGTTCGTGTTAAAAACAAAGGGGCTCAAAAACACAAAAAAGGCCGTAAACGCCCAAAATACCAAGCTCCACAGCGAGAACATCTTGATACGGATCAAAATTTAAAGGAATCCGAAATCCATGCCAACCACCTTGAGGCTCAAAACGCTGCAATCAGGCGAAAGAATAGTACTTTCAGGAGGAAAACAAACACTTATGCAAAAACGGTAAAGGGCTTACAAAGAACACTGGATGTTCATCAAATAATTCACAACTATGTCCGTCCGCATTGGACGACAAGAGAGGTCCCCGCTGTTGCTTTGGGAATATTAGCAAAACCGCTTTCTCTCGAAGGTATCTTATCCATGCAGAGAGCGGCATAAACCAACAAGTTAAACTGGCGCTTTGAACAAGATGCCCTGATTATCCGAATGTTAGAGGCCCAGTGCCGGTTTTTTAGGATAGGAATTGAGCGACGGCTATGTCTATACATGAACGCTGTGATGCTTGTCATTCAAGGCGTTAGCTACTCCTGTTATTCCTGCCTGGTTTAAAACTTGGCGCGGCAAGCCTGAATGCCGGTCATGGCTATAAAACTGATTTGTTTTTTATTCAAAATCAATTGTCAAAATAATTCTATTCGATATAATTATTACTCAACCTTAATTCCATTAGAGGCCTCAAAATGATTGATTTCTTACAACAATTCAGCCCAGTAACTCAAGCGCTCTTTGCAACTCTATTCACATGGGGAGTGACTGCCGCAGGTGCAGCATTAGTGTTCATTACAAAAACAATAAACCAAAAATTTATGGATTCGACGTTAGGTTTTGCCGCAGGAGTTATGATTGCTGCAAGTTTCTGGTCCCTTTTGTCGCCAGGAATAGAGATGGCGGAACAATTGGGACAGACCCCATGGTTAAGTGCGGTCATTGGATTCATGGGAGGCGGCATTTTCATGAGGCTCATCGATAAATTTTTACCACACCTTCATCCAGGATTGGCAACTAACAAAGCTGAAGGTGTAAAAACATCCTGGCAAAGAAGTACACTTCTTGTGCTGGCCATAACTCTTCACAATATTCCTGAAGGACTGGCGGTTGGTGTTGCTTTTGGAGCTGTGGGGGCTGGCCTTCCCTCTGCAACTATTGGCGGTGCCATTGCACTGGCAATCGGCATAGGCCTTCAAAATTTTCCGGAAGGAACCGCTGTCTCTATGCCGTTAAGAAGGGAAGGTTTGCCTAAAGGGAAAAGTTTTTTCATGGGACAAGCATCCGGGATAGTGGAACCCATAGCCGGGGTGTTTGGTGCATTGTTCGTGATGAAGATGCAAAGTATTTTGCCCTATGCCTTGTGTTTTGCAGCAGGAGCAATGATTTTTGTTGTTGTGGAAGAACTCATTCCGGAATCTCAACGAAAGTATGAGAACATTGATACTGTAACAATGGCAACAATGATAGGTTTCTCAGTCATGATGATCCTCGATGTCGCTTTAGGATAAAGCCCCTGGTTAAATTGGGTTATCCCAATGAACAATTCTACGATTTAATCACAAGTGAGCTTTGTGTCTATCATTCCGGGGTCTGTGGCCTGACCATGACGGTGGGAACTGGAAGAAGCAAGCGTCGCTACTCAGCAAAATATGCCAATACCACATATGGTATTGGCTATGCTTTTCCCTGCCATCCCGAACTGATTAACTTTGTAGAGATGAGTTAATTTGTTTTGCGTAGGGCAACGTCAACGACCGTGTCTTGCCTGCTAACTGCTAAACTGCTAAAATTCTGTCGTTGTTTAGACTTTGCGTGGCTAATGTGATCAAAAGAAAGCCGCCGAACCCGGAGACACCGCTTTTGTAAAGAGAATCCATACGTTGAAAAATTCTCAACTTTAGCAGATTATCAGATGACACAAATGGCTTCCGGTTGACAGAAAAGGTTAAGACTTTTAAAAGCTATATCTATAAATTAGTGGGCAATAAAGACACTAACGGCCATGCCTTGGTGGGCACAACAAAACATGAAAGAAAGCAGCTTGTTGCGCTGTTCTTTCATATAAAACTGCTATACCGGATGGAACATTGTGGAAATGGAACCCGGCATTGACAAAACCACGGATACTCATCAGATATTCAAAATTGCAGGCCTGGCCTTTTTATTGAACCTGATTTTGACGCTTGTAAAGGTGCCGCTTGCTATTTTTACCGGAAGCTTAGCCATCACAGCCAGTGCCATTGATTCCGGAACAGATGCCGTGGCATCTTTGGTCATTTATGGTGGCGTCATGCTCTCCACCCGCAAAACCCGTTCCTTTCCCCTCGGGCTTTACAAACTTGAAAATGTAGCGTCTGTAACCATTTCCCTTTTTATTTTTATTGCCGGATATGAAATCGTTAAACAGATTTTCTCTTCGAGTGACAGCCTTGTGCAAATCACGCCAATTTCCATCTATCTTTTGATCGGAAGTAGCCTTTCAATATTAGTATTTGGACAATATGCTCTCCACATAGGAAAGAAAACCGGATCGCCGGTCCTGATTGCTGAAGGACGCCATCGCCAGGTGGATGTTCTGTCATCCATTGTGGTCCTGGTATCTGTCCTGTGCAGCTATTTTGATCTGCAGAGCGACATTATGGGAATCTCCATTGACCGGCTTGGGGCAGCATTGATTCTTCTTTTTATTGCAAAAGCCGGAGGAGAGCTTTTGTCTGACGGCATGCGGGTCCTTCTGGATGCATCTATTGATTTTCCCACCCTGGAAAAAATACGCAGCCTGATCCGCCAAGAACCGACTGTGGATGAGATCAAATCCCTGATCGGACGCAACGCCGGTCGATATCGGTTTATCCAGGCAGCCATCACCTTGAATATCAGCGATCTTGAAGAAGCACACAAAATCAGTGAGGTAATCGAAAACCGGATTTTAACCCGGATTCCAAATATCGAGCAAATAACCATTCATTATGAACCCAAAATTCGGACCCATGATATTTGGGCATTACCCCTGTCAGATAAAAGCGGTTATATCAGCGCACATTTCGGGGAAGCCCCTTATTTTGCCATTCTCCACCTTCGCAAAGATAATCATACCATGGATTCAAAAAAAATCATGGAGAATCCTCATTGCACCTCATCCACGGCAAAGGGACTGCGTGTGGCAGAGTGGCTGGTTGATAAAAAAATCACCCATGCGGGAATCAAAGAGGATGTTTCCCACAAAGGCCCGGGATATGTGCTGTCCAGTGCAGGGATAAAAATCAGGCAAATTTCATCCAAAACCCTGAGTGATGTACTGCGGGAAATAATAATTCCGGAAAATATTGTTACCGGCCAGGAAAAATCTGATATTTTGTCCGATTCCTATCAGATAACAACTAACAGCCCGCCCGAAGGGCAATAATTTAAAAGGAGACATGGTGGACAGAACAAATAAAATAGGAATCATTATCTGTGACCGTTACCGGAGATGCGGCGGAGGAAAATGTTTTAGATCTCTCAAGAACCGTGAGGGTGCATTCAGCCGATATAACGGGATGGCAGTAGAAATTGTTGGATACACCAGTTGCGACGGCTGCCCGGGAGGCAATATCGAATATGTGGTGGATGAAATGAAAGCAAACGGCGCTCAGATTATTCATCTGGCCACCGGCCTGATTGTAGGCTATCCACCTTGCCCTCACATTACCTATTTTCATGACTATATCCAAACAAAGTACGGCCTTGAAGTTGTGTACGGAACCCACCCCATTCCGGAGAAATACCTGAAAATGCACGAAAAAATGGGGACATGGGACAGCGACGAATGGCAGGAAATCATTATGCCGACCATGAATGATGAAAAAAGCCGCATCGCTTACAACTGAACCCACCGTTGCAGAAGTCAGGAGAATTTCAGCATATAGGGCATTGTAGGGCAACGTCAACGACCGTGTCTCGCCTGCTAACTGCTAAACTGCTAAAATTCTGTCATTGTTTGGACTTTGAGTGGCTAATGTGAACAAAAGAAAGCCGCCGGACCCGATGATACCTCTTTTGTAAAGAGAATACATACTTTGAAAAAATTCTCAATTTTAGCAGATTTCAAATGACACAAATGACTTTCAGAGCGGTTAGAGCCCGTATTGGCTCTAAAGTCATTATGACCAGAGATAAGAGATACTGATAACCCTGTAGGGCTTTATGAATGATCTGGTGGAATGGCTTTAGAAAAACAGACCACCGGATATTTGATGATAAGTGATCTCCCCTAAAGGGGAGATCAGATCAGGCACTTTTTCAGTTCTTGTTAAACAATTAATAAGACTGATCCTGCGGTAAGTCCGCTCATCAGCAGATTAAAGGCGGTATGCGATTTCCTGCCTTTCAACATTCTGCCGATCAGCACGCCAAAGCCTGCCCACAATGAGATAGAGGGAATACAGACAAGCCCGAAGATGGCAATAATCAAAGATACAGAGAGACTGTAATGATTACCGGCGATGGAAAAAGTTGACATGGCGGTTAGTGCCATCATTAATACTTTCGGGTTAACTAGCTGAAAAGCAGCAGCTTCGAGAAAACTGAGAGGTTTTGCCTGGGTGTTTGTCGAAATATTTACCGGTTTTGAAAAGGCAATGCGTATTGCCAGGTAAAAAAGATAACCCACCGACACAATTTTCAGTATAGACTGAAGGATCGGGAAGGTCTTAAAAGCCAGACCGAGCCCTGCTGCATTAAGGACAAACATAAACAGTAGACCAAACTCTATCCCAAGGATATGGGGAATTGTCCGACGAAACCCAAAATTCGCACCAGAGGCAGTCAGCATCATATTGTTAGGACCTGGTGTAGCGCACATAGACAGGGCAAATAGAGAAACCGGCAGTAATAATTCTTTCATGTCAACCTCCTGGTATTTTTTATTCGAAGCCTGACTGGCAGTGCTTGAAAGAGTACAGAAGCGAGTGTCATAATAACAGATACAGAAACCATTAAAAATAGACATAACAGATTTTTAGCAATGACCGGTATGTGGTTGAGTGGGGAAGTGCCCAGACTGGATAAAAATTGTCTTCCCTGAAGAGGCTCGGAATAATTCGGGCCGGGATCACTTTATAGGTGGGCGCATTCCCATTTTCCCGGTTTTTAAAACGGACTATCCTCTTTAGCAAAAAGAAGCTATGCTTCCCCTCGATTATCAACTGATGAGGAAGAAAATAGTATGAAACTCAAAAAGGCTGAATCCTGCGAAACGGTAGAAGAAATATATGAATTATTGAAACAGCTGGACAAAGAGAAACGGCTAATTCGCAGTCCGGAAGAACTCATTCAGGTTGAACAAGAAATTTTAAGCTATACCAATCGTTTAGCCGCGTTGATGCTAAAAAAAAGTCCAAACCAGTATCGACTCTCCAGAGCATAACGAACAAGAAAGAGAGTTGGTGCGTAGCTGGCCTGGCCGAATGAAAAGTGAAGGGTTTGAGACAGTTCAAATTCAAACCAGCTCGGGTTGCACGATCCCAATCCATGTTCGATACTATCGAAGAGCCTGTGACCGTCGAAATGGCAAAAAATATAAGGGCTTGTATGCTGCTTTGGCTTTGCTCGGGATTCATGATCGATGTACACCTACCGATCTTGGCGGCGATGGTCAGCGCCTGGTCCGCGTTACTGAGCTCATTTGAGGAAGTACGTCAGGTCCTTTGTGATCATGGCACTATCCTGGATGTTAAGGTGATCCGGAAACTGGCCTACCGCTACGCAGAACGAGCACGGGTGGTACAGCCAATGGGTCTGCTCCCCTTAAATGAAGAGGACAACCTTCAAGGTCGTCGGGTTGTCATAAGCACCGATGGTGGCCGGACTCGATTGCGGGAAAAAAAGCGAGGTCCCCGGACAGCCAAAGGAAGAACCAGATATCATGGGGCCTGGAGAGAACCCAAGCTGTTGATTATTTATGTCGTCGATGCCCATGGGAAACAGGAAAAAAGCTTTGCCCCATTTATTGATGGCTGTTTTAATGGGCCTGATGGCTTGTTTCTGCTGCTGAAGGGCTATTTGAAGTCTCTTTGCATCCAAAAAGCAGACAAGGTGTTGTTTATTGCGGACGGGGCTCATTGGATATGGAATCGAGTCCCTGGTCTGATCAAGGCACTGGGGTTGAATCCGGAGAGCGTGCATGAACTCTTTGATTTTTATCATGCAGTAGAGGATTGCAGGATTACGAAAAAACTGGTCAGCCAAAAAACGTAAAACCTGGGTCTCAAAACAGCGACGGTTTTTACTAAAAGGTGAATCGGCAACGGTCGTACAAGAAGTACAGGCTCTTTGTCGAGGCCGGAACAGCAAAGCCATAAGGACAGAACGGGCTTATTTTGTACGTAATAGGCACCGTCTTGCTTTCCCAACGGTAAAAGCATTGAATTTGCCGATTGGCAGTGGTGCGATTGAAAGTTCGATTCGAAGAGTTGTCAATTTGAGGCTCAAGGGCCCCTGCATTTTTTGGTATAAGGAAAATGCGGAGAAAATGCTCATGCTGCGCTCATACTATAAATCAGGACGATGGAACTGTCTGAAACAAATGGCCAATTCACATATTTCATTGTTAGCTGCATAACCGTGAAAATGGGAATGCGCCCTTATAGGTGAATAAGATTCAAATCATACACCATCAATAACAAAAGTAGTCAACACCCCTTTCAATAAAGGCTTTTGACCACAATCATAGACATAGCCAACACTTTCAACTGGGTGCCGATCGACACCGTGGATATTCTTCTTTTACCAGGTGCAACTTTCTACGCTCTATTAAAGGAGATTTGTTCAGCCTAATATATTTGAATTAAAGAAGTGGCTTTCAAATTTATTTTTTCAAACAGTTTGAGATACGTGTAACATACAATTGTTTATAACCAACTTTCCATTTTTGAAAAGTGCGGCAACTCGCCCCCCAATGACACTGTGATCTTCGAATGGATTTCCATCAAAGATGGCTAAATCCGCTGTTTTTCCAACTTCAATAGTTCCAAAATCATTTTCAATTCCCATGCATTTCGCCCCGTTAATTGTAGCCATCTTAACAGCATCTACCCCTCTGAAAATATTCTTCTCAAAGGATTTGTTTAAAAACAAATCAAACAATCTAATTTCATGCTGCACCATTGCCAAAGTGCATGGGGGAACACCGCCATCATTCGATGTAGTAATCTGGGCGCCTTCTTCAAACAACAATTTGAAATTCCTTGCTCCAGAGGTGCAATATGACGCAAAATTTTTAAACATGGTTTTCATTGGTAATATGCCAAAAATCTTCATTTTTTCATGGCTTGCCTTCTTATGATGGTTTTTGACAATTGCTTGATATTCAGGTATCCAAAACTCTTTTACAATATTATCATGAGCCTGATTCCTAAACTCGGTCAAAAGTGTCAGACGGAAATCCTCGAAAGTTGGATCCTTTTTTATTTTGTAGCTGCTGTCATAGGCAACAGACATCGTAGGTTCAATAAAACAACTTTGATCCAGGAACAAATTTATGTCGTCATCCGTAAGAATTTCGTCACAAGGGATATGGGCCAATGAAGAAACTCCGGCTTTCAAGGCCCGTCTAAAGGACTCGACTGAGGTATGATGGATAGTTGACTTGAGACCCCGTTTTCGTGCCTGGTCGGCGATTGCCGATAATTGATCCAAGGTCATAATGGTTGCATCCGGCTTAAAATTGGTCATATTTACTTTTTGCTCGCCAATTTTAATAAGCTCTGCGCCACGTTCATCAATAGCCCTGTTCACAGCATCCCTGACTTGTTGTTCCGTAGCGTTGACATCAAATTCAATTGCCCCACTATACTCTAATCCATAGTCGATTACAGGGGCACCCATTTGAGATCTTATCCACTTCATAATCCTGTTATGTTTTTCAGTGAGATACCCTCCGGGAGGCCCAACGGCAACGGCCTGCATGATACGCGGCCCGATGATTTCTTTGTTTTGTATTCTTTTTCTAAGGCGCTTGGCTTTCCGAAGATCTGCAGCCCAGGCGTCTCTAATATTTGTAATTCCGTGACTCAAACATTCAGCCAGATTTTTTTCAATCTGTTTCTCTGCATGGGCTTTAAAGAGTTTGATATCCTTGATATCCGGGAGTAATGACGGCATGGTTTGTGTCGTATGACAGTGGGTATTGATCAACCCTGGCATTACTGTTTTTCCCTTTAAATCAATGGTAAAATCGGATTTTACGCTGAATGCTTGCCCCTTTAAACCTGGCATCGCTTTAATCTTTCCGCCTTTTACCAATAGACTTACATTTTCGTTAAAATAATCGCCCCCTGCAACATCCACAAATTTGCCATTAAATAACTCAACCAAGGCATCTTCTCCGGGTTTGTATTCACTAATAAAAGCTGTGGGAGATGTGTTATTCATATTGTATTATCCAACGAGGCAGGTTTATCTTTCTTATTTCACCGTCGACTCTATCATTTTGCAGATGTCATCCAGTGGATCAATATTGTTTAACTTATCAGCGATCTGCTTGCAACGCGTTTGAAGCACTTTATCTGTAATTAATCGTTCAAGCTTTTTTGCGACAACATTACTTTTATAATTTTTAAGGCGAATTTTATCACCGACACCAAGCGTTACAAGGCGTGATGCATTATCCGGCTGATCCATTTTATTGAAATCTTCAATGCTACCGACCGGAGAAAAATTCAAACCGGCATTTTGTATGGAATCTCGAAAATAATTATTTGATAAAATGGTAACATCATGCGCCCTTTTTTGAAGTGCAAGACCGATTTTAATAAATGGATTTACATCTCCCTGGCTACCAATCGCAACGATTAGGATTCTCATAAAATTCCTTTAAATAATTCACTTTCAACGATGTATCGTTTTTAAGAGTATATGAATTACGGTTAAATTCTCATCATATATACCAGTGAATTCCTGGTAAATCGCCTCAAACGGCAAGGGTACTATAACAGGTTTTGAAGTAACAATTTTATCAGAAATGAATGAAAAGATATTCGAAATGAATTATTAAAATATTTTTTTTACAAATTTTGTGGGGTTCATGCCAAAATACTTCAAAAACGCTTTTGAAAAGGATGGTACACTGCTGTATCCTACACTGTATGCTGCTTGTGTTACATTTAAACCCTCTTTTTCAAGCAATTGTTTTGCTTTTTCAAGACGAATCTGCCTGAGGTAGCCGAATGCAGTTGTGTGATAAACTTTCCTGAAACAGAAATTAAGGCGTGAATGTGTGGTCCCGATATATTTTGCCAGATCAAACAATCCCGGCGGATTCTCAAAGTTATTGTCTAAAATCTCAATGGCTTTCTGCAACCGGTCATAGTCATCCATGCTCATTTGGGGAATTTTAACATTTCCATGTTGATCTTGAATGATTTGGTCAAGTTTATAGGCAATTAGTTCCATGGCTTTACTCTCAAGGAACAAATACCTCATTCTTCCTGAAAAATTACAATTCAATATCTGATGGATAGCAATGATCATCAAGCCCTTAGGACGTGCCCCAGGAATTACTGACTGCGCTTCGCATGTACTGATCGATTCTGTCAACTCCCTTTTTGCATATGTAGCCGAGAAATGTCGCCACCCGTTTTGTCAAAGATAAAAAAGAAAAATTTGACTTAACCAATTTTTTGACCGAATTCGCCATGGATCAGGTGAATTTTTTGTTAGGAGGTGGATTTATATTAAGATCTCCTGTATAGCCTGACCCGGATCGATATAGCGTCCGCTGTCTTTTTATCTGCATTCTGCCGGTCTATTTGTCAGACATCTTTCCACACGCCGGGGATTGGGGTTGTGCAGAACCTGCAGGCACCGTTCAGGAGATTCCTCTCCAGTATTCGGTATCCCATGCGCCGCACCAGAAGCCGGCCACAGGAGTGGCAATAGGTATGGTTGGCCTTGTGGCCCGGCACATTGCCGATATAGGTGTAGTTCAGACCTATATCCCTGGCAATGTCCCGAAACCGTTCCAAGGTATGAACCGGGGTGGGTTCAAGCCGATCTAACCTGTACTGGGGTACGAATCTGAGAAGATGCAGGGGATGGGTATCCCCTAATTCGTTCAGGATCCATTTGCACATCTGCCTGAACATCGTTTCATCATCGGTATATCCGGGAATTACGAGGTTGGTGATCTCAAAATGCACTTTTTCCCTGTTCAGGGTTTTAAATGTTTCCAAAACTGGGGATAGTCTCCCCCCGTTTAGATCCTTGTAGATCTTATCTGAAAAGGACTTCAAGTTGATATTGGCGGCATCAATGAGTCCGCACAGGTGTTTGAGCGGTTCCTGCCGGATATACCCGTTTGAAATTAAAAAATTGGCGATATTCTTTTTTTTTGCGGCGGCTGCGGTGTCAGCCATGTACTCATAGTATGTGATGGCTTCAGAATAGGTATAGGCGATGGCCCCTGCAGTGGACGCCAAAGTTTTTTCAATCACAGCATCAGGAAACATATCGTAGTGCCTGACATCTTCGGGTCTGGCCTGTGAAATCTCCCAGTTTTGACAGTTCAGGCACCTAAAGTTGCATCCTGCAGCAGCAATGGAGAATACCCGACTGCCGGGTTTGAAATGATAGAGCGGCTTTTTCTCCACGGGATCGATATTCACGACACAGGGGTTGCCGTAGGCGATGGAGTAGAGTGTGCCGTCCATGTTAACCTTGGATCGGCACAGACTTCGGTCACCCGGAGAGAGGACACAGGCGTTGGGACATGTCAGGCACATCACTTTTTTATTTGCCAGGCGTTTGAAAAACATGGCCTGCCTGGACCATTTCCACAATGTTTTCGGTGCATCTCCTTTGAAAATGCCTGTCCGGGCAAAGGCCTCACCCAGTCCCTGCGGGCAGCACAGGCAGACCGGTAAAGCCATGGCGCCTTTTATGATAAATTCGCGTCTGGTTATTGTTTCCATAATAAAAACCTGATAAGTCCGACAAGCTTGACGGCGGCAAGGACAAGCGCTGCCTTTATCAATCCTATGCCCGGCACCAGGACCAGTGTAAAAAACAGGACACCGAAAGCCGCACCGGCAAGGTCGGCCGCAAAAAGCCGGGTAACCACCGACAAGCGGTCATGTTGGATTTTGGCTGCGCAGGGAAATTCAAAGCCACAAAAGAAACCGAACCCGAATGCCGCAACAAAGCAGGCATTCTCATTGAGCATCGCCGGAATCCATGTCAGTATGCCTGCAATTGCCGCCATCAGCACCGCCAGGCTGATATCGGCAGCCGCAATCCACTGGCCGGCCCGGGCGTCTGACACCTTGCCGCCAGTATATGCGCCCGGCAGCAGGCCTGCAAGGAATATTGTAACGATCATACCCACCTTGACATACACATACCCGAAAAATATCTGGAAAACGAAAAGAATCAGCATTTCGGCACCCATGGAAAAAAAGCCGGTAAAAAACAGAACTGATTCAGATCCTTTTACGGCCACAACCCAGATAACCAGAAGAACCCCGACGACAAGACTGAAGATCTGCGGGGATGTGTTGAATTTAAGAAACCACTTTTTGAACGAGATTCGGATAAGTACCGGGGAAAAATCCTGGTTCAAGGGTGCGTTCGGATCCAGGAATTCGTTGAGAAACGCAATGCGCTCAGGAGAGATATCTCCGTGGAAATTGTTTTGGACATGCCGGGTGGACACACCTTTTTCCCTGAGCAGTTCCGGAATGTTTAAAGAGAACTTTTGACGGTTTCCAGACAAAAAAAACAGCTGTTCTCCAGGCAGGATCAGTACATGGCCAAAGCAGGTTTTGAGCGTGTTGTACATCGAAGAAATTATTTCCACCAAAGGGGCTGAAGGATAGTTGTCGTATCCGGTTATTGAAAAACTGAACACCCCGCCAGGTTTAAGGTGCTGTGCCACCACGGTAAAAAAGTTCCGGGTAAAAAAACGATTAACCTGAAATGTATCGGGGTCTGACAAATTCAAGATCACGGCGTCATACATTTGGTCTGTAAACGCGAGCCATTTCCTGGCATCCTGATGGATCATCCGGACCCGGTCCTGCCGGGCCAGAAAGCCGTATGAAAACAGCGCTTCGGTCACTCTGGGATCAATCTCTACATAGTCAATGGATGACAGGTCATACTTGGCAAATTCCTTGAATATGCCGGAAATGGCTGAAATTACCAGTACATGCTCAGGGGATTTTACCTGTGACAGGGGATAATGAACGGTTTTTTCTGCCATAGCGGTATTCCGGGTGTCAAACAGCGGCTGATTGTTCTGGAAGAATGTAAAGCTTTTCTCTTTTTCGGTTACGACCACCCTGCCATAAGGGGTCTCCTTGTAAAAAGACGGGACAGTGCCTTTCCCGGTAAGGGTTTGACGTTCAGATGCCAGGCATAATCCCATGATGCACAAAAGCGGGATATAGAGCAGGCGAAACGCTTTTTGTCCGTTCATCCGGAAGGCGAAAAAGAGCAGCGGCGCACAGGCGGCGCAGACCGCCTGGACCGGGGTGAGCACCAGCACCAATACAAATGAAAAAACAGCACCACCAAAGGCGTCACCGATGTTGTCGGCGATATAAATCCGGGTTGAATCGACCCCTTTAAACTGCTTTTTTTCCAGATCCAGGCTCATGGGCAAAAGAGCGCCGACCAGGATGCAGTAAGGGGCGAACGAGATACCGGTAAAAATCAGGGTCTGGTAGAACCCCACAGCCTGGCCGGTTAAAAAAATCCGGTCATAGAAAACTCTGACCACCGGAATCTGGATAATGCCGACAAAACACAGTACCAGGGAACACCCAGAAAGCATCTGTGCCGAAGCGGGAAACTTTTTGCAGGAGAACCGGTACAAAAGGGTGCCGCAGCCGCTGAGAAACAGCCAGTTGAATAAGGTGACGGCAATAACAAACTCATTACCGGAAAAAAGGCATAAAAATTCCCGGATCACGGCGATCTGGGTGGCAACCGAGGTGATACCGGTCGCTATGACAACTGCAATGACCGAAGTTTTCAATGGGCCTCTTCAAAATATTGCACCTGGTAGGTGAAGACATCCAGATGGACTGTCTGCCATTCATCCGGATCCAGCCCGGCTTTTTGGCACAAATATCCGAGAAAGGCTTCGGGTTTCGGCAGTTGTTTCCACACCTGGGGCAGGAAAGTGGCACTTTTTATCCCTTTCCGGATAATTACCCCGTCCCGAAACGGCATAAGCTTTGTTAACAGATCGTCAGCATCCCGGTAATCCAGGGGTGAAGACGGTGTCAGGATAGAGACTTCGATATTAAGGTTTTTGAATTCCTCCTGCGTCAGGCCCGGGAACCTGGGATCGTGGAATGCTGCGTTAAGGGCATTGTGCCGGATGTTATCCGTCACAGGCTCTGTTGCCTGCAAAGATCCAATGCATCCCCTGAGATGCCCGTTAAGGGTGAGGGTAACAAAAGTCGCCCGGTTCCCACCGGCATCAATGCCTGGCGGGGGAACAGGCCGATCCTGTGCCGGGTTAATCCCCAAAACTTCGGCAATGGTGTGTTTTGCCGTTTGAACCAGAAAATGGCCCTGTTCCTGTGTTAACCGGGAAAAATGTTTTGGGCCGGCATCATTCGATACATAGGCGATGGCGCAGTATCCCACCACGCGTGACCGGTCCCCCGTCGTATCCCCACTGTTGGCGTAGTGAAGCAGTACCGGCTGCCAGTTCCTTTTTTTTGCAATATCCATGAGCATCAGGAGAGGCACCCTGCCGCAGGCGGCGTTATCTTCTGCTTTCAACTCTGCTGCCCGTCCTTCCAATATCATGCCGATGGTCTGCCGGTCCTTTTTCACCGCCCGGTCATAGGGCAGGTAGTGAGACAGGTCCGAGCTTGCGATCAGCAGGGTCCGGTCATCAATCAGTTCGTCGATCTTACGGGCAGTTTTCTCAATATCGCATCGGCCTGTTACCACCGGGATCAGCGTAAAATCATCGAGCACCGTCTGAACAAAGGGCAAGATCACCTCAACGGCGTGTTCCTGTTTTTCGGATACCGGATCGGTGTGAAACAAATCTTTCGACTGCAACAGTCTGCGCGCATCGTCATGGCGATCGACTTGCCCTAAAGGTGTCTGCCATGCCGATGCGCTGCTGATCGAACACCCCGTGAATCCGACCCGATGGTCGGGACCCATGATGATCACCTTGTCAAATGCCGCCCCCTTGATCAGAACGGCACCATGCGAGGCAACCGACCCGGAATAGATGTAACCGGCATGTGGTAAAATCAGGGCTCGCAGTTTTCCGGAAAGCTGCGTTCTATCAGCCTCCTGCATCAGCTTATTCAACATTCGTCGTAATTCGGATTCGGATTTCGGATAAAACGTCCCCTGGTAAGCTGCCTGCCTGACATCACCATAAGAAAGCCGTGCAATTCCCTGAACGAATACCAGGACGATTATCAGCCAGAGCAAAGAAAGCGTTTTCATGGATCTCCTCCCGAACGCTGCTGTTGTTATGATTTATGCGATTTTAGCATAGCGCCCCGGCAATTTTAATATTTCTTTGCATATTTCTTCATATACTTTTCTTTAGCTCCTTTGATAAGATGATTGCAGACCATACCGGAAGCCGGAATATTTTGTGGATAACCTAAACAAAAATATCGAAAAAGCTTGTCAGGCAATTAAAGCTGCAGACGCACTTTTTATAACGGCTGGTGCCGGTATGGGCGTTGATTCGGGTTTGCCTGATTTTAGGGGAAATGAAGGTTTCTGGAAAGCTTATCCGCCCATAGCAAAGCTGGGCAAATCGTTCACTGAAATGGCAGACCCTGTCTGGTTTGACAAACAGTCGGAGATCGCCTGGGCGTTTTATGGGCACAGGTTGAATCTTTATCGTGAAACAATCCCCCACGAAGGCTTTTCAAAATTGCTTGATCTGGGAAGAAGCAAGCCGTACGGATATTTTGTATTTACCTCAAATGTTGACGGGCAGTTTCAAAAAGCCGGCTTTGACGATGCATTGATTGAAGAGTGTCATGGCTCTATCCACCATCTTCAATGCACAGGACCATGTTCCAACGACATCTGGAAGATTGGGGAAAAAAAAGTCAATGTTGATATGGAAGCGTTCAGGGCTACAGGCGAGTTACCGAAATGTAAAAACTGTGGCGGGCTGGCACGCCCGAATATTTTAATGTTTGGAGATTGCAACTGGGTATCGCACCGTACCGGTGAGCAAGTTGCTCGTTTGCAAAAATGGATAGCAAAGCTCAACAGCTTCCATGCAAAGTTGGCTATTATTGAAATAGGGGCAGGCCTTGCAGTACCTACGGTGAGGTATAAATCCCAACGAACCGGCCGGAGCTTAAATTCAACCTTGATACGTATCAACCCAAGGGATTACCATGTTTGCCGAGGCGCGATCGGCCTGCCGCTTGGCGCCAGGGAAGGCATAAACCGGATTTTGAATTGATCTTAGAGCTGTTTTTTTATAATGGCAATGACGATGCAGACACCGGCTCCGATCCAGGTAACACCCAGACCTATATCCATCATGACAATAGCGGAAATCGTCATTTTTCACCTCCGTTAACGGTTACATGTATCATGACGCTGAGAATGATGATGCCTTGCACCATGAACAAGCCAAATATCAATAAGGCCGAAGACGGATACCCGCCGTAGGGGGTTATAATGTCTCCGATAAGGTTGGATAGGATCATATAACCGAGAATGGCCGGGGTGATGAATTTTAGGCAAAAGGTCCATAACTTTCCTACTTTGAAATCACTGGTCAGGTTGATGTGGTCCTTAAAGTTGTCTATACCGCAGATCCATACCAGGAATACGATCTCCAGGAGCCCACCGACCAATACGCCGAAATTGTTGATGAACCGGTCCACGATATCCAGAACCAACAGTCCGGAATGCGTAGCAAACACGATGCCGCACAGAATACCGATGCCGCAATAAATACTGGCCGCAGCTTTACGGCTGATGCCAAAACGGTCAATGAGTACGGATACCGAGACCTCGCAGATGGATATCATGGAACTTAAGCCTGCAAAAAGCAGGGCTGCAAAGAATAATGTTCCGAAAAATACAGGGCCGGGCAGGCTGTTAATGGCCTTGGGAATGGTGACAAAGGCCAGGCCTACCCCCGAGCTGACCACTTTATCAACCCCCACGCCCTGGATGAACGCCATATTCCCCAGGACCGAAAAGACCATAATGCCGCAAAGGATACTGAACCCGCAATTGCAGAATGCCGTGATAAAACCGTTATTGGCCATATCCGAATTCTTGGGCAGGTAGCTTGCATAGGTAAGCATGATGGCAAAGCCGATGGAAAGGCTGAAAAAAATCTGGCCATAGGCTTCAATCCAGACCTTAAAATTGAAAAGTGCAGAAAAATCGGGTTGAAACATCCAGTTAAGGCCTTCTGTTGCCCCTTCCAGAGTTACGGCCCGGGCTGTGATGACAATCACCATAATAAAAAGCAGGGGCATGAAAATTTTGCCGGCCAACTCAATCCCTTTTTTAACGCCACTGAAAAGCACCACCCAACTGACTAACCAAGCGCAGAGGATAGACCCGAGTATGGGCCACCGGATGCCGTTAAAGGCAAACGGTGTGTCTGAAATCTGCAGATAGGTTTGATAAAAGAAATTTGCAGTATCCTGTCCCCACCCCTGGGTAAAGGCTAAAATAAGATAGGAGATGGTCCAGCCCACCACCGCCACATAATAAATGGAGATGACAAAGGAAACCAAAAGCTGCCACCAGCCCAGCCATTCCATGCGACCCGACAGACTGCTGAAGATATTGGGAACCGAGGTCTTGAATTTATGCCCAACCCCGAATTCCAGAATCAGGAACGGAATGCCCGCCGTGACCATGGCAAAAAGATAAGGGATAAAAAAAGCGCCCCCGCCGTTTTCATAGGCAACATAGGGAAATCGCCAGATATTCCCTAAACCAATGGCCGATCCGATGGCCGCGAAGATAAAGCCGGTCCGCGTGCCCCATTGTTCTCTTTTACGCATACGCCAACTTCCGTTTAAATATTAGTAATATCCATGGGCTGCCCAAGTCTATCAACATCCAAGAATAATCCACAACAAAACATGAAACTGCTTTAACAACTAACTTGGACTTTACTATAAACATTTTGCTGAATCAACAGACAGTGGATTTATTCTTAGGCCGTATGAGTCAGTATGATTGACACGCAATAACGGCTTTCATATACTTGGTGTTAAAAATAAATTTCTCAGTCTTTTAACATGACGGCAGCTTACAATAAGGAGCTAATAGATGTCTCAGATCTCCCCTTTCACAATGGACGACGATACCGTTATTTACATTGAAACTTCAGAGAATGTGGCTGTAGTGGAAGCGGATGAAACAAAAAACAAAGTCGAGGAGCCTCTTGTTTCCAAAGGTAATGTGGTGGAATCGGCCGTTCAAAAATTCAAATCCATTGAAGGAACGATCAAAACCTATACGAATCATACCTTAAATGCGTTCAGAGAGGTTGCCGCTGCCAATGTGGATAAAGTGACTCTGGAGTTCGGGATTAAGGTAGGCGGTGAAGCAGGTATTCCATATGTGACAAAGGGGACGGCCGAGAGCAACTTGAAAATTACAGTGGAATGTTCATTTCGAAAATAATTGCTTAGTCTGCGAACTGCCTGAATGTAAAAGGGAACGCTATGAGCCGGGACGCACTTGTAATCGGAATCAATACTTACAGCCATCTGCCGGATCTGAAATCACCGTCCGAAGACGCTGAAGCTGTGGCAAAACTGCTTGAGCAGTACGGTGGTTTCAATGTCACCCGTTTGCCGGCGATCAAAGATAAAAGCAATGATGCTGTCCGTGTCGGCCGGAAAACGGCAATTACACTTGAACAGTTGGAAAATGCCCTGGTCCAACTTTTTACCCCGGCAGGAAGAAGTGTGCCGGACACGGCCCTTTTGCTTTTTTCCGGGCATGGGCTAAGAAAGGATTTTGGCAGTATCCAGGAAGGGTTCCTTGCCACCAGTGAAGCAAGTCCGGACTCGGGCGTTCGGGGGCTTTCCATGAAATGGCTGCGTGATTTGCTCATTCACAGCAACGTCCGTCAGCAGGTCATATGGCTGGATTGCTGCTACAGCGGCGAACTGCTCAATTTTGACAAGGCTGATCCGGGAGGCCGGGGAAAAGGCAGGGACCGTTGCTTTATCGCGGCATCACGTGAATTTGAAAGCGCATACGAACAGATCGGCGGAGATCACGGTGTACTGACCGGAGCCCTGCTCAACGCCCTTGATCCGTCACAGAGACCTGATGGCATCGTAACCAATTTCACCCTTACCGATTTTATCTCCAGAGAACTTAAAAGCAAAATCCAGAAGCCGGTTTTTACCTCATCCGGCAGTCCCATTATTCTGGCACAACAGAATCAGCACGTTGAAAAAAAGAGACCGTCGGCTGACAGGGTCTGCCCCTACCGCAGTCTCTATTATTTTGACTGTAATGAACAAGACCCGAAATTTTTCTTTGGCCGAGATGGGCTGACGGACCGCCTGATTGACATGGTGCGGAAAAGTAACTTTGTGGCCGTGCTGGGGCCGTCCGGTTCAGGAAAGTCGAGTCTGGTACGGGCAGGTCTTTTGTATCAGCTCCGGCAGGGGCGAAAACTTTCAGGAAGCGATGCTTGGCCCATTTATATTTTCCGACCGGGCAAATACCCGCTTAAAAATCTGGCCGAAGCATTTTTGGACCCGGTACTGTCCTCTCTGGATCCGGGCAGGCGGGGTATGCGGCTCAGCCAGGCAGAAACCTTAATCGAAAAAGGCGCAAAAGGGTTCAGCCAGTTGATCCGTGGGGAAAAGAAAACAGGCCGGGTTATTCTGGTGGCGGATCAGTTTGAAGAGGTCTTTACCCTGTGCCGGGATGCCCAAGAACGCAACAGATTTTTCGATTGCCTGTTTGATGCGCTGCCACTTCTGGAAAAGGATATCTGTCTGATCCTGACCATGCGGGCCGATTTTTTCAGTAAATGTGCGGAACAGGGCGACACGGATCTATCGGAGCTGATTCAGGAAAACCTGTTGACTGTACCCTCCATGTCTTCCGATGAACTAAAGAACGCCATTGTTGAGCCTGCTGAAAAAGTAGGGCTGGAAGTAGAGCCTGAGCTTGTTAACCAGATGATCGGGGATGTCAAACACTCGCCCGGAAGTCTGCCGTTACTTCAGTATTCTTTGACGGAACTGTGGAACAACAGGGAGCAGGACAAATTGAGGCTGGTTGAATACACCCGGATGGGCGGGGTAAAAGGTACCCTGGCAAAGCGAGCGGATCAGGTCTATGATGATTTTTCCGAACAGGAGCAGGAAATTTCTAAACGGATTTTCATCCAGCTGACCCAGTTGGGTGAAGGCTCGGAAGACACCCGCAGACAGGTAGCCCAGCAGACTCTGGTCAAGTCACCGGAAGAATCAGACAATGTCAGGGATGTGATCCAAAAACTTGTGGATGCCAAGCTGATTGTTACAAGCGAACTTCATGCAAAGGATGATACAGCAGTCCGGTCGGCTGTTGTGGATGTGGCCCATGAAGCGCTGATCCGCCATTGGCCGTTATTGAAGAAATGGCTGGATGAAAACAGAGACAATATCCGGTTTCTCAGGCGGCTTGATGATGCAGCCGTATACTGGGAAAAAAACGGCCGCCCCCAGGGGTTGCTGTGGCGGTGCCCGGATCTGGATATGCTGGAAAAATTTCATTCAAAGTCGGCGCATGACATGTCGCCGAATCAGGTGAAATTTTTTAATGTAAGCTTAAGGGAAAGGGAAAAAGCTGCAAACCAGAAGAAGAAATCAAAGATTATATTAATTTCACTCGGCCTTTTTGCGCTTCTGTCTGTTTTTTTATTTTGGTGTTCTTACATCCGGCCGACTTTTTTTCCAAATCTTGAGCCTTTTGTGAGCGAGATATATGATGTCCGGTATGTGGATAAAAAACAGATTGAGGTTTGCATGCCAGCCATACCTATCCGTAAAGTTTTCATCGGCAACAAGTCTGTGCCTTTTGAACGGGTGAAGGATAAGAAGAACCGCGATGCAATAAGGATTACCCTTGAAACCGAAAGGTGCTTTAATGAATATGATGTGAATTTTTATGGGTGGTTTGATAAAAAGGGGGTCAGCCGGCGCGTTTGGGTACTTTATTACCCCGAGGAAAAATGGCGGCAGACAGGCGCTGATCTTAAAGCTGTTTTTGAAAATCAGATGGTGGATGTGCCCGGAGGGGCCTTTGATATGGGCTGTTCGGATGAAGACGGGGCGAGCAACTCTAATGAAAAACCAGTACATAAAGTCCATTTAAGCCCATATAAAATCGGAAAATATGAAGTCACCCAGAAGCAATGGGGAAAACTAATGGGGTATAATCCTTCAAACTCTTCTTTAGGCAACGGATATCCGGTGGAAAGTGTGAGCTGGTATAACGCACAGGAATTTATCCGGCGGTTAAATAAACTGACAGGCGAAAATTATCATTTGCCCACAGAAGCCCAATGGGAGTATGCGGCCAGAAGCGGAGGAAAGGCAGAAAAATATTCCGGAGGCAATAATCCGGATAACCTGGCATGGCATAGTGGAAACAGTAACGGTAGAACCCATCTATCAGGAGAGACGGCTCCCAATGGTCTGGGGCTTTTTGATATGAGCGGAAATGTTTATGAATGGTGCCGGGACTGGTACGACCCTAAATATTATTCCGATCCCGGCAGTTCTGACAAGGATACAACCGGTCCTTTATCCCGCTCGTACCGAGTGGTCCGCGGCGGCTCGTTCATTTTTTCGGCCGAAATCTGCCGGTCTGCTTACCGCCTCGGCTACCGCCCGTCCGACCGCTACCCGGACATTGGGTTCCGGCTGGTTCTGCTCCCAGGTCAGCGAGTAAGCAAGCAGGCGGAGCCCGGAATCGAATCGCCCCAACCGTCCAGGGACCGAAGCAAAGCCGGCCCTGGCGGGTGGGGCGATTCGATTCCGGACGGAGTGCCGGCAGGTTTATGAATAATTATTTCTATCTATTGTTTGAAGTATAAGGTGGGCAACGCTACACTTTTACCCACGCTATCTTACGTATGACTGATGCGTCATGCATAGTCTATGATTTATTCAAACAACATTTTTTGTATTTTTTCCCGCTGCCGCAAGGGCATGGATCATTCCTTCCAATTTTAGGCGCTTCTCTTTGAAATGGAGTTATCTTTCTATTATTTTTTTGATCATTAAACATATCATTTAGTTCTTGTTCCCTTAATTTTTGTCGATTTTCGTCTTCCTTCCTTTTCTCTCTGATCGCAGAAAGCTCAGGGATATCATCATTGTGGAGGATACTCAGGCATTCTAAAGGCTCGCCAATATAGCCGGCGTTGTTTTCATTATTATAAATTTCCTGGAGAACTGGTATTCCCCTGGGATCTCCAATTCCGCGCAGGCAATAGGCAAGCATTTCATAGGAATTCAATTCACTGCTTTCATCTCTCCACTTTTCCATAATTAAGTCAAAAGATTCTGGATATGGGAGATATTCAAGGATTGAAGCCAGGTCCAAGCCGTTAATTTCATTATTTTGACCGGCTTTTAAAATTAATTCATCCGCGGACTCGTCCATTGCATTAATGGCTCTTATTGCGTCTCCATAAATAAAATCCAGGCCGTCAGCCTCATTTAAAACACGAATCAAATCAGATACAAATTCTTTTTTACCAATTCGACCCATGATGTTTACAATGTGAATGTCGCCCCAGGTATTCAATTCATCTGATAGCGCTGCTTTTAATTCAACTACAGGCGCAAGATCAACCACTTTTTGAGATAATTCTTCGGGTACGCTGGGTCCGGAATTTTGTATTGCCTGGATCAAGTCGGCGATTTGTACGTTCGGCATTAAAGCCTTCACATAAACATTGCGCTTCAGAATAGAGAAATATACTGACAGCACGAAAGAAACTAATATCAATAAGTCATTATAATTTTGAGAAGTCTTGAGTTTAGGCCATAAAGAAGGTTGCTTGGATAGCGTCTCAAATAAAAATATCCCTGCTGAATCCTGATTGAAAAGCTTTATGATTTCGTTTGGTACTGTTTCCTCGGGGTAGCGTTTTTGTATCGTGTCTCGGGCATCAGACAGCAGTGTTGTAATGAGATCCTGGTATTGGTTTTTCTTAATTAAAAGAATAAGTTCATCCTTTACGTTCTGTGCAACGGATAGATGATCATTTTTGTTAAAAAAGGAATCAAAAGCTTTCGAAGGATCTAAAATAATGCTTTTAGGTCCAAATTTTTTGCTGAAATCATTAAAATAATCAGTGGCATCACAATAATCTCCAAAACCATCTACCCCGATCAGCTCCGGATCTTTGCCTTTTTTTATACTTTTTAGAATGATATCCGTGATCCAGGCAATATCCTCTTGATGCTCATGCTTCAAAAGATTGTAAACTGCATGACCGTTAAGCTCGGGGTCTTTGATTCGCTCGACGGCGGAAATTAATATTTCTCTTGCTTGATCATCTGAAATGCTTCCCAAATAATCAAAAATCCCAAACAACGAATCTGTATTCGGATTATTGGGTATATTTTCAATGATTGTTTCCAAGGCTGGCTCATATTTCATCTTTGATAATGCCTCGGCGCAATTGGAGGGGATGTTTCCGGAATCATGCAAAAAACTATTCAGGATAGCTGGCGCATGTTGGACGGCTTTATGTGCAGCAAGATATTTGGGTGCTGCACATGCCAGGTGAGAGTCTTCATCTGAGATCAATTTACTGATCTCGTCGGTATATCTATTGGCGTATTTTTTTTCTAAAGCGTCAAATGCCCATTCTCTGACAAGGCTGTTGTCATGGGAAAGATACTTTACATAATCTTCATAGTTCCAAAATCTGTTCATTAATTCTCCTGTTGGCCCTGCTGATTTCTACCTGAATCCTTATCAGGATAGGTTGGATATTTTTTTGATTTTTTTTAAATCCGTTGGGATGCTTATGGCCTGCAAAGAGAAAGAAAAGTTTTGCATTTCATAAATGCAGATGCCGTCCACGCTCAAGGTGCCGTCAGCCGTTGCACGGCAGCCGGTTTCATCCATGGCACACGCACTGATGTGGGCCTGGACAACAATGTTTGAATTCGAGCGGATAATCTGTCCCCGGTAGGTCCATTCGTGTTCATGATCTTCGGCAACAGCAGGGGCAAACTGCTCCGGGTTCAGATCGAATTTTTGGATCATGAAAAACCGGATCAACTGGAGGAATGATTCCACACCTAAAGAGCCGGGGCAGACCGGATCCTGATAAAAATGGGCATGGAAGAACCACTCATCGGGATCCACTTGTTTTTCACCCTGGATCAGTCCTTGGCCGTGCAGCCCTGCGTTGAAATCAAGGAAGGTGATTTTGTCTATCATCCTCAAGGCTTTTCCCGGCATCCCTGTAACAGGGCCGATGTTTTGATCTTCCGGGGTTAAAGGCGCATGATCTTCAAGCAAAATTTCAGATTGGCGGCTATTTTCTTCAATATCTGAAAACGCCTGGGGTTCTCTTATTCCCACCTGTTTGGACAATGCATCGGCCGTAAAGAAACCAAAGTTGGTGGTGCCTGTGTAAACCGATTTTCCCTTGTTGATTACATCCATATCAAAGTTTTGGATGATCATGCCGCCGGCCTTGGATACCTCTGTCATTCGGACTCGGATTTTTACCAATCCGGATGTCCGGGTCAGATTTTTGATCAGTTTGGCTTTCCCGCCAAGGTTCCTGAAATGCAGACGTTCTTGGCTGAGCAGGGCAGCCCCGCCATAGGCGGCAAGCCATCCACAGGGCTGAAGGGCCACTTCAAGAAGAATGCAAAACGGCATGGTCTCGGTATGGTTGGCTGCAAAATACCAGGCATCTTTATCAATTTTGTATGTGGCTTCTATCCACCCGCCAGGGGCGGTTTGCCAGGCCGGATGCTCCGCTCTTGTCACCGAATCCATAAAAAAATAAGGCGGTCTTGGCAGCCTTGCAATTTCACGCTCTTTGTCAAAAATTTTATAGGGTTCGCCAAATGCTTCGGATGGATTTCCCTGGGCAAAGGCTAAAATTTTATCCCGCTCAAACAAAGGCGTGGATTTAAATTTATCAAGCAAGCTTGGGTCCATGACGGCTTCAAATCCCATGATGCTTGCAATGACTGTGTTGTTTTCATCAAGGAAGGTGAAATAGCCTTTGATTTTGTGCCGGCCCTGGTGGTTGACCGTAAATAGTATCCTGACCTGATGTCCGCTTTGTTTGGGGAACGCTTTGAAAATTCGTAAATTGGCAAAACTTGCAGGCAGGCAGACCTGTCTGCAATTGTGAAAGGTCCATAAAATTGCCGCCTGGAAGGCCGCATCCAACACCATGGGGTCCATGGCCCATTGCCGGGCATGGGGGTTTTTATACCATGTGCTGATGTCCGGTGCCGTGGTGGTCATCACCTCAATTCCCTTGGAAGAGACCCCGCAGATTTCGGAAATGCACTGCAGTTCGCCTTCGTGAAACAGGATGGTCTCATAGGCTTGATCCATACTGATGTTCCAGGGATCAAGGTCCATGGATAAAGATACCGGTAAAACCGGTGGTTGGGGCAGAGTATCTGCCAACAGTACCTGGGCTCTGGCGTGTTGGATGGTTAATTCATTTTTCACCGAAGAGGTAATCCGACCGGGTGTAAAGTGTTGGTGATCCATGGTGACGCACTTCCCAATTTCCACCTGAACATCTGTTTTGCCGTCGCCGGGCACAATCCCTTTGAGCAGCTGCACCTTTTCCATGCCGGCAAATTGAAGGCCCGGATTGTTTTTTTCGGCACCACAGGCCAGCAGGTCCACCATCAAGGCCAGGGGAACAACCGGTGTATTGTCGATTTTGTGTTCGTCAATAATACAACTGTTCTGGCTGCTGAAGGTCTGGGTCAATACTTTATTCATCGCAGTAGAGGTTTCCGGCACATTTGAGGTTATGGTGCCTCCCACAACGACCTCAACGCAAGACCTATCGGTATTACCCATTTCCATCATCATCTGCTGTGCGCCTGCCTGGATGGGGATCAATTCAATCCGACGTTTCTCAAATTCCCGTTTCAATGCGTCCGTGACCATGCCGCCGTCCCAGGGCCCCCAGTTGATGGCGATTGCCTTGCAATGGGGAAGGGTGGATCGTTTGGATTGCGCAATTTTATTAAGAACTTCATTGGCCATAGCGTAGTCGCATTGGCCGGTATTGCCGAATCGTGCCGCAACCGATGAGAACATGACCAGATATTTAAGTTTGTCTTGATCCAGTGAAGAAAGAAGAGCAAAAAGACCATCGATTTTGGTTTGAAACACGGTTTTAAATTGGTCGGGGCTCTTTTCACAGATCAATTTGTCTTCAAGGACACCGGCCCCATGAACCAGGGCGGTCACAGGACCTAATTGTTGGGCGACCTTTTCCATGGTTGCGTTGACAAGATCTTTATCCCTAATGTCCACGCAGTAGTAAGCAACGTCATTACCCCACTGTTGTATCTGTTCCAGATTGGCTTTAATGTCGCGGTTTGAGGCAAAATGGCGATATTGCTTTTCCACCCGGGCGGGTGTTGGTTTTTCATTGTCAAAGGCATTGGCAAAAATGGCTTTTTTCATTTGGGCCGGCGTATCCATGCCTTTAAGCCATGCCGGCTCGTCAAAGGGCGGTTTGGATCTGCCCCATAGCGCTATTTTAGACCCGCATTGACTTGCAAGGGCAATGGCACAAGCCGCTGTAACGCCTTTGGCACCCCCGGAAATGACCACAACATCGGATTTATCAAGGTTTATTTCCAAAGGTTTACGAACAGGTTTGGATACAAGCTCAGGAATGTAGCAGTGCTTACCGTCAAGCCCCATTTCAACGGAACCCCGGGTCATCATCATGGCTACAGCCGCTTCGGCATTCTTTTTTACGGCTTTGGGATCAAACGGCAGGTCAAGGGCCCGGCACAGAACCGGCTTCCACTCCAGGGCAGCTGTTTTTGCAAGACCTGCCATGCCGCCGTAGACCGGGCTGATTTGGGATTCAAAATTTTTAAACCCGAATCCGCCGCCAAGAAAGCTGACGCAGGTCATAAAGCTGCCGCCTGCCTTGGCACTTGCTGTGAGATAGGGTCCGTTTTTCGACGCTACGCTGAACGCAGTTAGAAGAAACCGGCTTGCCACATTGTCGTCCCCTGGTTGGGTAAAGGCGTCAGGGATGAGAACAATACCTGCGGCATCCGGCAGATCCGGAATGTTTTCGGGCGAAGCATCTATAATCTGCGCATTCAGTTCGAGTTTTTTAAACTCTTTTGCAAATGCCTCAGCAATGCCTGCACTATCTTTTATCAGGTAAATGGTTTTACCGGCAGGGACTTGAATTTTTGCCCCATTATAGAAGCGGACCTGGTGGGCAGGAAAGGTTGTGAGCTCAACTTCCTGCCTGCCAAGCACCTTAAGATCATTTTTGGGGACCGGTTCTGTCCGGTTTGAATCACTTATGGCGTCATGCGAAGTTTTTTTTTAGAGGCTTTTGGGGAAACCGTTGTTTTATCGGGTGCTAAGTAATTTATGATGTCAGCTATGGTTTTCAACCCGCCCATGTCGTCCGAGGATAATGCCTTGGCGTCGGGTTGTTCCTGTTCAAGCCGTGACAAAATTTCAACCCGCTTTATGGAGTCAATGCCAAGATCCGATTCAAGGTTCATTTCGGGTTCAAGCATCTCTTTGGGAAACCCTGTTAACTCACTGATGATGTTAACCAGAATGCCAAGCGTGCTGTCTTGGGATTGAACCGGCTGATTGTTGTTCAGCTCTTTTTGTTCTGTGGCAACGGCAGGCGCTGTCGGCTCTGATGCCGGAACCGGATCCTGGTCTGTTTCAACAGCCTGACAGATATCGCCAAGAGTTTTGACCGTTCCAAGGCCCTGGGCGGATAGATCTTTGCTGTCCGGAAACGCTTTTTCAAGTTCTGAGATGATCTCAACTTTTTTAATGGAATCCACACCAAGGTCTGACTCAATGTTCATGTCAGGTTCTAACATCTCCACCGGGAATCCGGTTAAACGGCTGACAATTTCAAACAGGACATTTTTTACTTCCGGGGCTGGGACAGTAGTAACCTGCTGCGCTGGCGTTTCCTGTACTTTAACTGGTTCTGGCTGTTTTTGCGGGGCCTGGGAGTACACCGGCTGCGTTACGGTCTGTTGAACAGGAGGCGCTGGGGCCGGTGCTGCCGGCCGGGGCTGAGGGGCGGGCATGGGTTGTGCCGGGGGCTGAATCACATGGGCTGCCGGGGCATACACCTGTCCACGGGTTTGTGACATCAGCGCAGCCAAGGCCTGGCTGGCCTGGGTCTGGGTTTCCAGAAACTTCTCATGGGCCCGGGCGGTCTGGGCCTGGATCTGCTGCATGGCATTGAGTCCCTGGACCAAAATATCCGGGTTTGCCGAAACTTGATTTGCCGTCACATGCTGGGTTGAATTTGACGCGGGGTGGGGTTGGGTCTCGTTAAATTCAGGGTGTGGAAAAGATGTCATGGTATTTCCTTGTGTGGTGGATGTCTGTTGGGTTGCCCCAGTTGTATAAACAGATGAATCCAGTGCAATGTTTTCGTTTTTAAAGTTTTGGGATGCCTGGGTCTGGGCCGGTGGTTGACTGTGTGCCGGCTGACCTGGAGCCTGTTCCGTTTGAACCATTTCAGGTTTGGGCGTTTCAGGCATTTGGGGTTTTGAATTGGCCCCGTTGATCATGATGACAAGTTTTTTAGCTTCCGGTGCGGGTACATCCTCTTCCCAGGCCGAAAGATCGACGGGATGGCCTAAGGCTGCAAGGGTGCATAATCCCATGCCCAGATCCTGAATACCGAAATTTTTGCCCGCTGATTTATCTAATGCGATAACCTGTACATCTTGGTCTTTTAAAATGGATTTAATCAGACCGCACAGAACCTGCTTGGGGCCGATTTCTACAAAGGTGTCGATACCTTGGTTGTGCATGTGCTGAATGTTACCAATAAAATCCACCGGGTGCATCAACTGCCAGCCTAACAAATCCTGGGTCTTTGCAGCATCTTCAGGGTAAGGTGATCCGGTGGTGTTGGATAATACCTGAATCTTTGTCGGGGTGATGGTCGCTTTTTTGGTCAAATTATTGAAGGGGGTAGCGGCATCTGATACCAGTCGGCTGTGAAACGCAGCAGCTACCGGCAGTTTAATGGCCCGCATTTTACGTTTTTTGCAGATCTTCTCAGCCTTGAGTATGTGCTGGGTCTCCCCTGATAGTACCCCCTGCACCGGGCTGTTCCGATTGGCCAGGACAAGATCAAGCTTTTCTTCTTCAAGCAGCGCCTCAATTTTTTCAATAGGGGCCTGAATCGCCAGCATGCTGCCGGGATCTCCGGCACTTTGGCCGGCCTTGGCCATGAGATTGCCCCGGGCAGCCGAAAGTTCAAAACAGGTTTGGGCGTCAATCCAGCCGGCTGCATAGAGTGCGCACAACTCTCCGTAACTGTGGCCGCAGGTCATCTTGGGTGCCACCTTGAACCGGGAAAGAATGCTCAGCATGGACAAAGAGACCGCGCCAATAGCCGGCTGGGCGATGCGGGTTTGGCGCAGGGCTGCCTCGGCAGATTTTTTATCCAAGGCATATTCCGGCGGCGGATACATATAGGCGGACAGCACCCTGTCATCTTCGGCATCCGTATTACCTACACAAGCCTGGGATAAATTAAGCATTTCAAGACTTTCGGGGAAAACCGACATAACCTGTCCGCCCATGCCGGTGTACTGACTTCCCTGGCCCGGGAAGACAAATCCCAGTTTGCCTGATGGTTTGCCTTTGCCGTAGAATATAGGCGGTTTGGCAGATTGATTACCGTTGACCACCTGTTTTGCCTGGGAAATACGTTCAAAAACATTATCCCGATCAGACAGCAAAATCAATAACCGTAAATCATGTTTTGATGAGAATGTTTTTCTGGACTGGACGGCCTGCCAAGCAATGGCCAGGGTCACGGCGGCCTTATCTCTGATGTCATAGGCTTTTATGGCTTCTTCAACGGTGTCAAGCTTAGCAAAAATTTCTTCTTTGGTTTTTCCTGAAATGGCCAGGATCTGAACCGTTCCGTCCCAGGAGATATCTGTTTTTTCAGGTGCGTACTCTTCAAGCACGGCATGAAAGTTTGACCCGCCGAATCCAAAGGCGGAAACACCGGAACAGCGCGAAGCGTTTCCCGTGCCTTGGCCGATCCAGGGTCTTGAGACCTGATTGAGGTAGAAGGGAGAGTTGTGTATATCCAGATCAGGATCAGGTGTTTGGGCCTTCAGCGTGGGGGGGATGACTTTATGGTGCAACGCCAAGGCAGCCTTGATAATGCCCGCCGCGCCTGCTGCCGCTTTGGCATGCCCGATCATGGATTTTACAGATCCTATGGCTGTGGATTCGGATGTTTTGTCTTGAAAAAATTGTTTCAGGGCGGTGAATTCAACCTTGTCACCCACCCGGGTGCCTGTACCGTGGGCTTCAATCAGTCCCACAGATTCAGGCAAAACACCTGCATTGGTATAGGCGTTGTTCAGTGCTTTGATCTGTCCTTTGGCCTCAGGGGCATATACGGCCGAGGTTCGTCCGTCACTGGATGTTCCCATGCCTTTAATGACTGCATAAATCCGGTCCTGGTCCCGCTGGGCATCTGCCAGACGCTTGAGTACCAGAAGACCCACACCTTCGCCAAGCACCGTCCCGTCTGCGTTTTCCGAAAAGGGCCGGGCGTCGCTGGTATGGGACAATACGCCGGTTTTGGCAAAACACATGTGCATGAAAATATCATTAAGCGTATCTACGCCGCCCGTGATGGACATATCACACTGGCCGGTTTCAAGCTCCATCATGGCCGTATGAATGGCGGAAAGGGAGCTTGCACACGCCGCATCACACACTGTGTTGGTGCCGGACAGGTCCAGGCGGTTGGCGATTCTTCCGGCTACCACATTCCCCAACAGGCCTGGAAATGAATTTTCCTGCCACCCGACATAGGAATCGCTGATCTGTTTTAAGACGTGTTCCTTTTTATCCGGGTCGATGCCGGCGGCTTCCAGCGCGTTTTTCCAGAACGGATGCCCAAGACGTGCCCCAAGAGGGATCACAAGCTCCTGGGTGCCGGTAACCCCGAGGATTACATTTACCCGTTTTTTTTTCAGATGGGCATGACCTACAGGATAACCCGCATCGGCAAGTGCCATGCGAACCACTTCCAGGCCAAGCAGCTGGGAGGTGTCAGTGGCGTCAATGTTTTTTGGGGGAATGCCGTAGGCTAAAGGGTCAAAGGCAATGTCCGGTAAAAAACCGCCCCTGTTGCAGTAGACATGGTCCGGACAGTCCGGATCCTCATTGAAATAGTCTTTCAGACGCCAGTGTGAGTCTTCGGGCACTTGTGTGATGGCATCAATGCCGTTGAATATCAATTTCCAGAATTCTTTAAGGTTTCTGGATTCAGGAAAAATACAGCCCATACCGATGATGGCAATGGGTGTTTTAGATGTGCCGGATGTCTGTGTTTGAGGTGCAGCTTTGGGTGTTGTCATATATGAACAATAATTATGGTTGCTGGTTTTATATATTTACAGCCTCTATATATACGGTAAAAAGGTATCGGATCATCCACCAGCAAGAATATTGACAAAAGTTTTACATAGGTTAAGACGCAATCAACTTCATAATATCATCAAGGGGCATAGGAGAAAAACGGCCGGCATCTGGGGGCAGTTCAAGCCCCTGGGCTCTTGCAAACGCGGCCCGGGTGACAACACAGGCCCCGGTGAGCAGATTCATGGCGATCTGTGCGGCAAACCGGTTGGTGTTAGGTTCAAGAAAGCTGCCTTTGACCCATTGGTTGAATGCGCCCATGGCAGGACCACACCAGACCTGATAATCCATTTTTCGCTGGGCATCTCCCTGGATGGCCCATCTGGATGACTGCCCAAGATAGGATCTGAACACCAGGGCCATTTTGTGGGCCGGGTCCTGTTCGGCGCGGTTGACTTCCTGCTGTTGGCCCCGTGACAAGAAAAAATCCCGCGTGGACTGCCATGCTGCATCAAAAGGCGTTAATAAAAATTTGTCCTCTATCTCTTTTTGGGCAGCCGGGGGAAGGTCTTCAAAACAATTGTAGTTTTTGTAAAACTGATACAGTTTTTCCGCCCTTACAGGAAACAATGTGCCGCGTTTTAACACCTGAACCCGTGCCCCGATTTCAAACATGTCTGCCGAAGGTGCCATGGCAACGTCTGCCTGCTCAGCCTGGCTGAGCAGTTTTTTGACATCCTCGCAGATGCCCGCTTCCACACATGCCTGGTTAATGGAGCCGGTAAGGATATATGCCGCGCCCATGCTGAAAGCCGCAGATGCCGATTCCGGTGTGGCAATGCCGCCGCCAAGCCCTACACACAGAGGACTTTCAAAATTATATGTTTCCATGGCTTCGTTTTTCAGGGCAATGAACGTGGGTAAAAGAGCCAGGGCAGGGCGGTTATCCGTGTGCCCGCCGGAATCAGCTTCGGCGGTAAGGTCTTGGGCCATGGGAATTTGACGGGCAAGCATGGCTTCATCAGCGGTGATCATCTGTTGTTCAACCAGCTGGCCGAGCAGCTTTTCAGGCGGTGGTGTGAAAAATTGTCGGGCCACTTCAATGCGGGACACTTTTGCAATAATGCGGTTGGGGGTGACAATGGCACCCTGGTTGTTTTTGTGGATGCCTTTGACACGATAATAAACTAAGGGCAGGGTGATACGCAAAAAGGCGGCTGCCGATATCAGGGTTACCCCATGGTCAAGATAGAGCTTTACCGTTGCCATTTCATGGGCCGGGTCCGCCAGACTGTGGATCAGATTGAATCCAAAGGGTTTGTCCCCAAGGCCGGCCTTTAGTTCAAGAATGGCTGTTTCAATCTGTGAAAGACCCAATCCGCCGGCACCAAAAAAACCGACCATCCCGTTTTCGCCCATGGTCTTCACAAGTGCAGTGGAGGCGATACCGTTAGCCATGGCACCTGCCACATAGGCGTATTTTAAACCATGACGACGTTTAAACTCTGAATCCCCAAGGCTTTCCGGGCGTATGGCCGGTACATAAATCTGATCTGCCAGCGAGGCCATATTACTTTGCGATGGACGGCTGATATGTACCCCGTCAAAACTTTTTATGAGCAATTGCGGACGGCTGATATCATGAATGGCTTTAACTAAATCAAGTGGCGATGTCATAGTGTTGTATTGTCCCTGCCGGGTTTGTGCCGGATACTGTGAAGATGTTTTCAGTATATACTGACGTTTTATATGAAACTCTCTGTAAGCAACAAAGATATTTCAATATTCGTTGTGGGCCGAACCACGGTCAAAGACCAAGGACGGTCCGTGACCGTTTATATGAAAGTCTGGTAAGTTGCTCAGATCTTTCAACCTTTGTTGTGGGCTAAGCCCTGAAGTTGATATGTCAGGTAAGCCCATGGCTGTCCCCAATGTTACGGCGTCTGCAGCGCTGGGGTGCAATTTTCATGGCTGGAGTCTAATAGCACACCCAATGCCGCTAATCAAGATTCCTTGTTGATGATCCTGTTTTTTTTAGTTTTTCGGGCCGTGCTCAATGTTGATTTGCAGCGGTTTCAACGTGTCCAGATGAATATCTCTTTGGGGAAAGGCAATGACGATGCCGGCATCTGAAAACAGCTGATCTATTTTGAAACGCACATTGCTTTCAATTTCGCGCCGTTCGATGATACGCCTGATTTCAACCCAGAAATATACATTAAAGATCAACGCATTGTCACCAAATTCACTGAACAGCACAAAGGGCGTTGGATATTTCAAAACATGAGGCGCTTCACGGACAGATGCAAGCAGCTTTTCCTGTACGGTTTTCACAGGCGATCCATATGAAACCCCAACCGTAACATTGGTTCGAATTTTTTTATCCGAATGGGTCCAGTTGGTAATATTCTTTTCAAGGAACGTACTGTTGGGAACCAGAATGTGTATATTTTCACCTGTCCTGATTCGTGTGCACCTGGCACCGATCTCTTCAACCATGCCAAGAACGCTGTCAACTTCTATAAGGTCCCCGATGTTAATGGGCCGCTCACCTAAAATCATAAATCCGGAAATAAAGTTGTTGATCAGGTTTTGGGCACCAAACCCGATGCCGATTGCTATGGCACCGCCCAGAAAAGCAAATGCGGTCAAAGGGATGTTTACCATTCGCAGGGCGAATAAAAATACCAGAAGATAGGCCGTATAAGACATGAGTTTGTGTACTGCTGAAGCCGTTGTCTCTTTGAATTGTGATTTAAGCAGAAATCGGGTGCGGATAATAGAAAGCGCATATTTTGCTGCGGCCATCCCCAACAGGAGGATGAGAAGCGCCACCGCCAGCTTGCGTAAAGTGACCGGTTGCTTGTCCACGGTCCAGATTTCAATATTCCAGAAATCAACAATATCCCCTTTGATATCCACTAAATGGTCCTTAAGTGTTGATCGTCCCAACCGGGTTTCAACTTCATTTAAGAACCGTTTTTCAATATTGTCCGTAGCCAGGATGACGGACTGATAGGAAAGCCTACGATCCAGACGCTTGCGGGCGGCGGTCAACTGAGCTGACAAATTTTGTTTGATAGCCCAAAGCATTTTGTCATCTTCCAGTTTAGTTTCAATCGCGGCCATTTGATTTTGAAGGTTTACCAGATAATTTTGCTGAACCTGCAGTGTCCGGCTTATGCTTTCTATTATGGTTTTGGTCGCTTCTCGCAAAGCTTTAAGCTCATCAAGGGAAATTTTTTCCTTGACCAGGGTATAGCGTTTGCGCCAGGCCGCAGACTGATGGTCCATCAAAAGCATTGAGCGTTCATTTAATTCCAAAGCAACCTGATACGTTGTTCTCCACTCAGCCCTGGATTTTAGATAAGACTCGGCAATTGCTCTTTGTTCCTGTGACTCGGCCTTTTCAAAATCCCGCTGGGCATTTACCCATTTTTTTTCTACACCTTCCTGTTCGGATCTCAGACGTTCGGTTTCTTTGCGAAGTTCTGTTCTTTTTTCTTGGATGCTACTTAATTGGCTGTTTAAATCTTCAGAGTCGAAGGCAAGATTTGCGTTGATGACCCTGATCTGATCTTTTAATAATGCCAGCTGAAGTGCCGCCAGTTTTTTTTCAGTTTCATATCGTTTGATTTCATTATCCTTTGCCTGGATTATGATTTGAATTTCACGAAGCTGAATGTCAATTGTTTCACTGTGCCATTCCAGTTTGGTCTTGTTCTTTGTATTTTTGTCGGATAGGGTCTCATCCATCCGTCTTTTTTTCTTTTCAAGAGATTGCAGGCGTTCATTGTCCGCAATGAGTTCCCGGTGGAGCGCCTCTACGGTTAAATTAATGTTTAACTGGCGCCGTTCAACGTTCGACAGTTCTTCTTGAATGGTATCAAGAAAGGTCAATGTGTAGGGCGCTTTTTTAGTCATGCCCCTGGTTTTATAGTTCTCGTACCGTTCTTTTACGGACAATATGTCCTTTTTTGCCGTATCTTGGGCTGTAATTGAATACAGCAGTCGTTCATGGGCGGACTTGAGCAGACGCAGATCAGTCAGCCTTTTATCAAAATCTTCTGTGCTCACACCAAACTCCAGGGCAGCCTGGTCTGATTTTACGGTGCTCAGGGTTGATAGTCGGTTGTTTATTTGACGGATTTTGTCTTTAACATTCTCAATGGAGTTCGGCTGCTCTATGGGGCTTGGCGTGTTGTCAGCAGCAGGGCAGGGTGCAGGAAAAAATATGCACAGGCAGACACTTATTACTGCTGATAAAAATATAGTTACACCCTTTGCAGGCAATGGTGTTCTAATCTCTGACATGTTGTTCTCCATTATTCATCATTTCAATTAAGTTGTTTTTCCGGGACTGTTTTCATGGCCTTAAAATATCAAAGATGCAGTTTGTCTTCAAATACAGTGATGTGCGGTATGTTTTTGGCGCTTACGGTTCTGATTGTCAAGGCGGGGCTGTGGTGCTCCCTTTAGATTGTGGGATCTGTCGGGCATTCATGAAAGATACGGATTTTACAGGTGTGGCATATCCTTTGGTCCAGCCTTTTGTAGATGATACTGATGGCCCGGCTTTCCTGTTTAAAAAGATGGGAATTTCCGATTTTATCCATGAAATCACCGTGGATTAAAAAATGTTCCACACCCCGGTTGAGCCGGCAAAGGTATAGGTTTTTGCCTAACTTTTGTCTTCGCTGGGCTTCCTGGACCAGTACCATGGCGCCGGATACATCTATGAAATTAATGGCGTATCCAACAATCAGCAGGTGTTTGGGGTTGTTTGCATCTATCTCTTCAAGCGCCTGGGCAATATGGTTAGCAGCACCGAAAAAAAGTGAGCCGTGAATACGGACCATTGTAAGCTGGGGACAAGGGGAACTGCTGCTCTCCCGGGCATCTATTAGGGTCCTGCGATCATCCAGAGGATCCGGCATCAGCGGGGTGACATGGGGATGGGAAGTGCGCGTCAGGTAAATGGCCATGGATAGCAGGATGCCTGTATAAATGGCAAACTCTATGGCAAAAAACAGGGTCCCTGCAAAGGTGGCCAAAAGAACCATGGTATCCGGGCGGCTGCTTTTGAGGATCTCTTTGATATGGTGGACATCAATGAGTTTGAAGGCCACAAATAAAATCACACCACCCATTGCTGATAACGGTAAATAGGCGGTTAAAGGGGCCACCAAAAAAACAATAACAGCCAGGAACAAGGCTGAAAAAATGGAAGCAAGCGGTGAGACTGCACCTGAATCATAATTCACCCCGGACCGGGTAAAAGAGCCTGAGCTTGCATACCCTGAAAAAAAGCTACCCGCAATGTTTGACAACCCCTGCCCGATAAACTCCTGGCTACCGTCGATGTGCTGGCCGGATTGAACGGCAATGGATCTTGCGATGGACAATGCCTCAATCAGGCCCAGGAAAGCCACGGCAAGGGCCCCTGGCGCCATCATTCTCAATGTATCCAGGGTGAAATCAGGGGCTGACATCGGGGGGAGTTGACCGTTAAGCTTGCCTAAAAACCTGACACCATGGGCCTGGCCATCTAAGGCGAGACTAAATAATGCACCTGCAACCAGTGCAAAAAGCAGTGCAGGCCACCGGGGTTTCCAGACCTTGATGACAATGGCACAGCAAAGGGCTGCAAGGGCAATCCACAATTCATAATAGTTGATCTGAGTTGTTGATTTAAGCAGAAACGCCCAGGTTGTTAAAAACGAAGATCCGCTGGGTACCGGCAGACCCAGAGCATGTTTGAGCTGTGAGGTGGCAATGAGCAAGGCGGCCCCTGCGGAGAACCCCACAATGACAGAGTGGGATACAAAGTTGATCAGGGTACCCAGACGGACCAGCCCAAACCCCAACTGAAAAAGGCCCGCCATAAAGGTCAGAGTCAGCGCCAGCCGGATGTAATCGGCAGATCCGGGGTCGGCCAGAGGGCTCAAGGTGGAGAAAACGATAATGGAGATTGCTGTGGTAGGACCGGAGACCAGATGTCTGGACGATCCGAACAGGGCCGCAATCACCGGCGGAACAATGGCTGCATAAAGACCATACTGGGCCGGAAGTCCGGCAATCATGGCAAAGGAGACCCCCTGGGGCAATACGATGAAGGCTCCCGTAAGCCCTGCCAGCATATCTGCACGCAAGGTCCTCCTGTTAAGCTGCCTTAACCATGCCAGAAAGGGAAAAAGTTGAATCCCTGCAGGTATTGGGCGAACGGGGGCGGCTTTTCTGAAAATAGTGTTCATACAGTGCTAATATATAGGCTTGCTTCGTTTTTGATATAGGCTTTTTAAGAATGAATAAATGAAACGGTACCGACTTGGGCCGTATAAGTCAAGTCTGGAATTCCCGTGACAATGTTACGGATACTGGACTTTTGTCCTCTAATACGCAAAACAGAGCTCAAAGTTTTGTGTGGGTTGATAGGGATACTTTTCTGCTTTCCTGCAAATTTCTTTTGGCCCGGAATAATATGATTTTTTAATAATTAGAATTTAATGAATATGCTTGACTTACACTCTGATTTTATAAGAAACTTTCTGTAAACTACAGAGATGTTTTAATATTCGTTGTGGGCCGAACCACGGTCAAAGACCAAGGACGGTCCGTGACCGTTTTTAGGGAAGAATAGCAAGACAATAACTGACAATGTCGCTATTTTGAGGAGAGAGTGATTTTTAATTGAGGGAGATAGATGAAGGTTCTTCTAATCGGCAACCCGATTTCCAGCGGCGGTGATACTTATAAACGAATAGAAATCTTGTGCGATATTCTTCAAAAAGGCGGTCATGAGGTTACAACATATCTTACCCGCTATGCCGGTGACGGCAAAGCACATGCATTTTCTTTAAGCCGGGGCATAGACCGCATGGTGGTGGTGGGCGGAGACGGCACATTAAATGAAATCATCAATGGTCTGCCTGCTGATTCGTCCTGTCCGATCCTCCATTTCCCTACGGGAAATGCGAATCTGCTGGCACGGGATTTAAAGCTTCCACAAAAAACTGCGGCGATAGCGGACTTGGTTGAACAGGGACGAATCATTCAGGCTGATACGGCGGTGATGAATACCCATCGATTCGTGATGGTTGCCGGAATAGGCTTTGATGCCAGAGTTACGGAAGAATTAAAAAAGGTCCGAAGCGGGAAAATTAACAACTTAAGTTATGTACGTCCGATTATCCGGGCTGCTAAAACCCGCACGTCACACCCTCTTTTTGTTTCTATTGATAATGGTGTTATCAAAGCTAAGGCAGCTGCAGTTCTGGTGTCTAATGTGAAAAATTATGCAGGTGTATGTGAGATGGCTTATGACGCTGGAATCTGCAACGGACTTCTTGATGTGATTATTTTCCCCAGGGAAAACCTTCTGGCGATGCTCTCTTATCTGATTTGTGCTCGGTTTAAAAACATCACAAAAATAAAGGATGTGATCTACGTTAAAGCCCAAAAAAGTATTCTCGTTCAATCTGAAGAGCCCCTTCCTGTGCAACTGGACGGAGACTTTCATGGCAGACACCATGAAGTGTTTATTCGCAATCAGCCGGGCACGCTTCGACTGATCGTGCCTGATGGATTTATTAAATAAAGGCCACGGGCCGGCCTTGGTCTTTGACCGTGGTTCGGACCACAACGAATATTGAAACATCTCTGAGGCTTACAGAGCGTTTCTTATAAAAAAAAGAGAGGGTGTTTAGAAGATCATACGTCAAAGAAAGTCGCCAAATTGACCCAGATAATTTTCAGCATAAACGGCCACGGCATTTTGGCCTGGGCCGTAGTGCGGGTGGAAGGCAGATATTCAGGGTAAATTCTTGGGTTTTTACCGTCATTCCCGGATCCGGGAAAACCGATTCAATCATTGCATAATAATGCTGCCCCAGGATTGGATATAGACCAGTTCACCGAATCGGTAAACTCCTGGTTTGTCATGGCTGATGCAAGTCCGTTGTTGTAGAACATCAGCAGCACTTCATCTCTCTTTTCGGTTACCCGGCGCCTTACTGCATCAATGATATCCGGTGCGTTTTCAGGCAAGAGGCGCTCCAGGGAAAAATGATTGTCAAACTCCCAACTGGCATGCACCGGAACACCTTGATGATTATACTTGTCCAACGTGGACAGAATACTGCGGATGATTCTGATATCTTTTCCGTAGCCTCTTTCATCATTGGTATCCCCGCGAAAGGAATGGTAAAGATTGCCGTGAAATCCAAAGGCCACATATACGTTTTTGTCCAGATGGGCTTTTGCCTCGACACCGGGCAAAGAAATAGCAGACAGGCAGCGAAAGCCTGCTACTCCGAGCATGAGGGCGAGAATAACCCCGCCGTATAATTTTTTTGGGGCAGCATCGTCATATTTTTACTAATCGTTTTTTTACAGCATTCTAATAAAAATATAACATTCTATTTAGAGGGGTGAATTGGGGTGATAAACGTCATACGCAGGATATTTATTTGTACCAATAGAATTTGTGCTTTCCGGATTATTTATATTATAATTATTTTTTCCGGGCGGAAAATATCCAGACAAGGGACCATCCTAAGGCCACTGGCAGAAATCCCGACACGATAAACATTAAAATTTGTCCTTGCCAGGGTTTTGCCCACAATGCACTGATGATGAGAACTGCTGCGGATAATACAATGGCAATTCTTATTTTCATCGTGAATATCCCGGCAGATGATTTTGTTTTTTTCCTTTTGCCCGAAGGTTTTGGGGCGATCATTCTGGGCACAATCAGAATACACAGTATCAAAAGGACAAGTACAAGAATTTCGCTGATGCCGGTCAATTATATTTCCTATAATTTGTTATATTTAATTTTTTTACCTGTTATAAATGGATTTTAGTTCTGCATATGCCTGTTGAATTTCTAAAAACTTTTCATTGGCGAGATTTGAAAACTCTTCACCCAGATGGGAAAGCTTGTCCGGGTGGTATTGCTTGGCCTTGTTTTTATATGCAGTTTGTATTTCAGCCCAGGACGCAGATTTGTCCACACCAAGGATTTCATATGGGGATTTAAGGCCACTGTTTTTGGCTGAGCTTTCCCTTTTTGTTGACTGGCCGGTTGTGTTGGAATTGCTTGACGATCGGTTTTGTGCACCTTGTTTAAATGTACCGGTAGTGCCAGGATCTTTCGCGTTTTTTCCAGGCGATTGTTTATTCCCTTTTTTAAATAAAAAGGAGGGCAGGCGGCCATATCTGATTAGATGATACAGACACATCAGAACCAGACTGTCATCTATCCAGCCAATCCAGGGCAGATACATTTCAGGAATGAGATCCGCAGGCGAAATAAGATAGGCAAGACCCAGCAGAATCAGTACAAATTTAACCAAGGTGGACATTGTTATTTTCCGGCAGTCAGCACATCAATCATGGTGAACAGTTTCTGGTCAAAATTGTTTGTATCAATACGGTGTTGTAAAAAAACAACCGCATCAAATGTACCTGAAGCATATATCTGCCGTCCGTTTATGTTATGTTTCAGTTCAAACAGTGCAGATCCGTCCGGGGCTGTTAATGTATATGTATGCCATCCGTGCCCGTCTATAAATTCCTCCGGCACACCTAAAGTTCCTTGCTGGATTTTAGGGTCTCTGATTTTTTCAATATCAGAAATCTTAAAGTCTGCTCCCAGTTGATTGAAACTGGCCACCAGAGCCTTGGCAGTGCCGGATGTATCGGCTTTGCCCTGCTGATGGCTCTCTGTAACTTGAAGGGTGAACCCTTTGAACAGTCCAGGAAAAGTGTTGGCCCCATATTCAATCATGGCCTGGAGTCCGACAATCTGTTTGGCCATGTTCGGGGCGATGACCGCAGGCATGGATCCGTTACTGACCGTTTGTTCAAGATCCTGTCTGTCTCCGCCCGTGGTGCCCATCACAAATGGGATCTTATAGCGAACATAGAATTTCGCATTGTCATTTACCGCAGTCGGGTGGGTATAATCAACACAGATGCAGCCGGGATAGGCCTCAAGAATTTCATTGATCTTATCTTCCCTTTCACTGGGTTTTAACAGGGTCACTTCTGTCTGATCCACAGACACTCGGTCCTGGGTTATTTCCTCGCCGGTCAGAGAGAACGGTACAAGGGAAAACCGCCCATCCTTTAACGCGGCAGAAGCCATTATGCGGGCCACGTTGCCAGGCAGTCCGCTGATCATGACGGGTATGCAATTCATTTCAAATCTCCTTGAAGGCTTTGGACAAAATGGGTCAGTCCGGCCAGTTCTGGTTCATTTAGGGTCTTGAGTCGATATTCAAGTTCATTTAAGGCCGGCGGGATATATTGTTCAAATTGGGTTTTGTTTTTAACTCGGATCAAAAAACCAAATGCACCCAGCATTTGAAGGTTACGTGATATACAGCAGTATCTGAAAGAGTGCATAAAAGCATCTATATCAAAGGATACTTTCAGGCCGATTTTTTCCAAAGCATAGTTTATAAGTTGATCCCGGACAACCTGGGGCAGTGTAACATAGGGGTCAATCAAAAGGGAAGCCAGATCATATTGAAAAGGACCTGGTCGAGCTGATTGAAAATCGATGAACCAGGGCCGGCCGTCATGGATCATAATATTTTTCGACTGGCAGTCCCGGTGCATTAGCCCATTCATTGCATGAATCAATGCATTGTCGGCAATATGGGAAAATGCCCGTGTAAAATTTTCAAGCGGTTCTGTGCGGCCAAGGTATTTAGTGACAAAGGCCTGCATAAAATATCTGCATTCCAGATCCAAAATCATCTGTTTTGAGTAGGACGGGGTTTGGCAGGTCCAGCGGGTATCAAAATTTTTAATACCTTTAAAGGAAAAATCAATCAGACTATCAATGACACATTGATACCAGTGAATAACCTGGGGTGTGTCCATGCCTTGGATATGGTCGGCCAGATGGGTACCGCCAAGATCTGCCACGGCCACCTGACCTGAAATGGTGTCATGGCCCAAAATTTGAGGGACTGCAATGCCTTTGGCGGTCAAATGTTTCCCGATTTTTATAAATGCATTCAACTGGGCTGTGCCGTTGTTGGTTTGGGCCGCATCCACACAGATGCCGTGATCCGAAAGAATCAGGCTTTTTTCTTGATAGCGGGCACGAAACCAGAGACGGTCCGAGCCGTCCCCGGCTATGGACTGGATGTCTATATCATCTATTTGAGACTGAGCTATTCCAAAAATTTGAGCGGCCAGGCATTCCCTGGATGTGTGTTGGTAATCCTGGGGGGTGCCCATATCCCGCCAATAAAATTGTTTGGCTTTGACCGCAGAAATTTTTCCCAGTTCACATACCTTTTTATATACATCAATACTTGAAAATATTTTTTCAGGGGGCATGTATTCAAAAATATCCGGGGATATGGCCTGAATTCCCGTGAATGCAAGACCGAATTCAGGTGCCTGGGAAAAATGTTTGATAATGCCCAGTTCCGGGGTTGTCTGATCCACACAAAGGGTATTAAACCGGTAGCAGTCATGGACCAACAAAGTCGCAAGGGCTTTGGATGCCTTGTGGCAGGCCATGAGGTATGACAGATCAAAATTACAGAGCACATCTGCATTAATCACAAAAAAATCATCATCTGCCAACCTCGCGCCAAGGTTGGCTATCGCCCCGCCGGTATCGAGAATTACTGGCTCAAAAACTACTTCCAACAATTGTTTTGATGGGTGGCTATCAACAAAATGTGCTACGGCGTCTGCCAGATGATGCGCATTGATAAAAATCTTTGTGCAACCGGCATCTAAAAGATGGTTAACGGCATAATAAAGTACCGGCCGGCCGTTGATGGTGAAAAGGGGTTTGGGTAATTGCTGTGTATAGGGCAGCAGCCTTGTGCCAAACCCGGCTGCAAGTATCAGGGCTTTCATTATGTCAGCTTGAGATCCGTCTGGAAAGCAGATCAATAATCTCTTTGTATTCGTCTATGCGGACCTGATCTCCGGAGCCGTTAATATGATTTTTGGCAAAATAGTTCACAGCGTTGCGGTAGTTGATCAAAGACAAGGATTCCTTTCGTACCACCTGGTTGCGTTTGTAAAGTTTGGTGCCGAATGAGAGCAGTTTTTTTGCACGCTCTTTGATATCATATTTGTCCGTTTTTTCCTTTTCCAGAAACACAAGGCAGGTCATATAGGATTCAAAGAAGGGAATGAGAAAGGCTGCAAACCATTTAAGTTTTCTCAATCCTTCCGATGTCAGGTTAAAGGTGTCGGCATATTCCGCATCAGGCACAAGGATACCCTCGTTGACAAATCCTTTCAGGGCCTTTGAGATTTGATCTTGTGGTGAAATCTGTTCATCAAATGAAAATTCGTCCGTGAACAGTTTTTGTAAAAAAATATATCTGGATACAAGATCCTGCATTTCAAACTTGAACCGGTCTATTTCTATAATGGCCGCAGCCGTATATGCAGCCGCACAAAGAAACAGATGACCGAATTTTTATAGTAGTCCAGAACCGGCCTTTTGTTGTGCTTGACAATGAGCATGGTGGTGTCAGTGATTTCATCTTCATCCTCATCGGCAAGCTCAATGAAATTTCTGGAGAGAAAATTTTCAATGACTGAAACAAAGGCATTGTCCGGGTCAATCATCAATGTGTCGGACAGATATGCTCCGTGATAGACCAGATGATTCATATAGGTGTTTACCCGGGCAAACATCTGTTGTTTTGTAAACGTGTTTTCCGAGCAGTTCAGGATGCCGGAGGCAATAATTCCATGAGGTGTGGCAACGGTATTGTCGTTGATATGATTTATCAGTTTGTATCCAAAGCCTTTGACAAAGTGACTGAACTCCGGGTCACTGATTTTTTTAAGATCAACGCCTTTTTCTTCCATATATGCGTTCATGGAGATCGGTGCATCGAATTTAATGTATACTTTGCCGTATTTGCGTTTTAAAAACTTGCGTGTATTCAACAGGCCTTTGAGGTTTTCAGGTGTTTTGTTGCCACCTTCGATCTCTTTAAGATATGCGTCTTCTTCCAAAACCCTGTCATATCCCACATAAATTGGCACAAAATAGAGGTCTTCACAGGCGCCGCTTAAGAATGCCCGGATAATTATGGACAGCCCGCCGATTTTGGGTGGCAGTACTTTTCCTGTCCGGCTTCTGCCTCCTTCTATATATATTTTGATGTTAAACCCTTCATAAAGGAGCTTTTCGATATATGCCGCAAAAATTCTGGCATACAATTCCGCGCCCTTGAACGTCCTGCGAAGGAAAAAGGCACCGCCACCCCTGAATAACGGCCCAAGAGGCCAGAAGGAAAGGTTTTTGCCTGCGGCAATATGGGGGCAGGGCATATTGTTTTTATACATAACATAGGGTAAAAGCAGGTAATCAAGGTGGCTTTTATGGCAGGGAATCAGAATCAGCGGGGCTTTGGTGTAGGTCTCACGCATCAGGTTGATCTCATCCTGGGATACGGAAACCCCTTCAAATATGTTTTTAAATACCCAAGTAAAAAGCCAGTCTAAAAACTTGATCACTCTTAAACTGTAATTGGAAGCAATTTCATCAATGTAGCCGGCCGCCTTTTTGTTTACCTTTCGCAAAGGTGTGCCTGTTTTGTCTGCATAGGCTGCCAGGTATTCTCTCAGGGATTTTCTGTTAAGAATGTCCTCGGTGATCTCCTGACGGGATTTAAGTACAGGCCCTGTGATGCTTTTGCGCTGACGGTTCAGGATATCCACCAGCAGACTTCTCAGTCGATGGGTCTGGAATTCCGAGTCAAGACGCTGGATCTCGGGCCGGGCTAAAAATTCTTTCAGATTCACAGGCCGTGCGACTTGCACCCGAATTTTTTCCGGCCGGCGCAGCATGGTGAATACCCTTTTGAGGCGCCCGGGTTTTTCATGGGTGCCGAATATGATGTCCCCGAGGCTTGGATTTTTGTGCATGGGTTTGGTGATATAGATAATGTCCTCAGGCATAATAACAACGGACTTTTTAATTTGTTTTTGCAATTCAATGAGATGGAATAGGGGGTCCGGTGTGGATCTGATAAATCTGTTATAAAATTCATCCTCTTCGATAAGACTGATAAAGCCTGCCCGGTTTTCCAGAAGCATTTTTCGGGCATATCCGCTGGAATAGATGTCCTTGAAATGGAAATGGTGGAAAAAGTAGTATAGATGCGAAAGAATAACCCTTCCCATCTGTTTTGCCGGCAAAAGAAAGAAAAACCGTAAATCAAAACTCAGTTCAGGGTAAGGGCCGTTGATGGGTCTTAAAAGGGTATGAAAATATAAGAAATCAAAAACGTGTTTATTCTTACAGGCAAAAACAACGATTGAATCAGGCGCTGTATTTTTTATCCGTTCAAGGCTGTTATTATCTATGCTGATTTTATTAACAAGATGGTTCAGTATCTTTCTGAGAATAAAGCTTTGGGTGCCTGGATAAAAATTTGAATAATGATCATAGGTGTAGTTAAGCAGAAACGCTATTAAATTACGTATTTTTGTTCTGGTGGTTGAGACCAGGTTATTTATCGGTGCAAACAAACTCATAGGGTGTCCTTTTTTCCTTCGAAGTTTGAAGGGTCAATCGTGGCAGGAACGCTTTTTTCGGTTAATTCAATACCAGAGCTTGGTTTACATGGCAATATGATAATTTTAATATAACGGCCATGGGCCGACCTGATCTATCAACACACAGGCTTAAATCAACAACAAAGTCAGGAACTCATTCAATAACTTATTTTGAGTCTTTCCGGTAAAAATGATTAAAATAATATTTTGATTCTACGATAACACATTGAATTGTATGTGTTTATTTTGGTATTTTGATATGGGTAAAAACGCCTTGATAAAATCAAAGGCCTGTGATACTTTTCTTCATCTATTTGAAATTGAAACAAGCATATAAGCAAGTGCACTAAATTTTTTGGGTATGAATCACGTATTTACGTATCAAATGTTTAGACGGGAATTTAAGGAGGATAACCTATGAAAACGTTAATTGGCGGAGCTATTGCAGTTCTTCTCGGAGTTGTTGGTCTGGCAGTATGGTTTACGGAATTTTTGATGATTATTACCGGATGTATCCCTGTTGTTCTTCTGCTGGGCGGCGGCTTTGCACTCTACCTTGGATTTGACGAGTTGAAAGACTCTTGGAAAAATGACGAAGGCGTTGACGCTTCTGCCGATTAAGACAAGATCCAGCTTGTCGAACCTAGAAAATATTCGACATTAAGAAAAGCGCCTGATAATTCCAGCTTTGCCGGATTTGTCAGTCCTTAGTCCATCGATTGAAAGGGCCGTGATACAATAACATCACAGCCCTTTTTCATTTTATAAGAAAGTCTGGCTAAGTTACTCAGATTTTTCAAGCTTTGTTGTGGGCTAAGCCCGGCAGTTGATATGTCAGGTCGGCCCATGGCCGTTATATAAATAGAAGGTTTTTGACGCCTGCTTGAACTTATGCAAAGAAACCTGCCAGGCCTTTTCTAATTCAAAAGGGTCATTCATGTTTTCAAGATTTTTACGCAGATCTCGGCTTCCTAAAATCAGATCCATGGGCAGACGTTCAAATTCATATTCATAGGGCGGAGCCTTGAACGTAAATTCGTTGGGATGAGCCCTCATGATTTCTTGTAATAAAATGAGAGAGTATAAATAGGGTTTATAATCATCTTTGTTTGTAATGTGGATATGAACGCCTTTGCACGTTTGGTTCTGCCATTTTCCCGATGTGGGTTGGAAACACAGTGGGCGCAGCACAACACCTTTTAGTCGGTCCTGCACACACCGTTTTATTGTATGAATATCCATAAACGGCGCGCCGAACTGTTCAAAGGGCAGGGTGGTGCCCCGTCCTTCCGACAGATTGGTCCCTTCAAAGATCACCTGGCCGGGATATACCATAGCTGAAACCGGCGTGGGCAGGTTCGGGGATGGTGGAATCCAGACCAATCCGGTGTCCTGCCAGTACATATCCCTGTTCCATCCCTGCATGGGGACCACTGTAAGATCACAATTTATTTTTTGGGTTGTATTGATGTAAGCCGTTATTTCTCCTACGGTCATGCCGTGACGCATGGGGATAGAATAACGCCCGACAAAAGATGCACAGTCCGTTTCAAGGATATTACCTTCAACCTGTATGCCGCCCACAGGATTGGGACGGTCCAGAATCACTACGGATTTACCTAATCCTGCCGCTGTTTCAAGGCAATACGAGATGGTATATATGAAGGTATACACACGAGTCCCTACATCCTGAATGTCGATAACAAGGGTGTCTATAATATCAAACATATCGGCTGTGGGAATTCTTGTTTCACTGTACAAACTGAAAATCGGTATATTCAGATCCGGATCCCTGAAATGACCCGATTCGATCATATTGTCCTGTTTTTCCGCAAAAAAACCATGTTGGGGTGAGAAAATGGCACACAGCTGCCTTGGAAAAAGTCGCGCTATAACGTCTTTTGCGTGGACAAATTGACTGGTTATCGACGCTGGATTTGCCAAAAGGCCCAGTCGTCTGCCTTTTAAGTATTCAGGCGGATTGTCGCAAAGGACGTCTAATCCGGTTTTGACCCGTGGTGTGTTTTTATTCAATGAGAATCTCCAATACGCTTTATTTTTGAATTGACCACGAAGACCACGAAAGACACGAAGGGTCGATATCTTCGTGTCCTTCGTGGTAGAAAAACAAGACAACAATATATCATTTTAGTCCGTACGATCAAATCAACTATCACAGGTGTTGACAAAAATTCAAATCCTAACTAATTAATACCTTTTTATCCAACCCGCAAATCAATGGAGTACATCTTTCATGTCGTTTTCAGTCAGTGAGTCCGTAAAGGCCATAAAACCCTATGAGGCCGGCAAGCCATTAAGTGAGGTAGAGCGCGAGTATGGGATTACCAATGCGGTAAAACTTGCCTCCAATGAAAATCCTTTTGGATGTTCACCCAAAGTGGCCGACGCTGTTTTGTCAAAATTGTCCGGAATGAATCGGTATCCCGAGCCAGTCCCTTTTACATTATGTCAAAAGCTTGCTGAAAAGTACCATGTCGGAATGAAAAATTTGGTCATTGGAAACGGTTCCGATGATATTATTGCCTTGCTTGCCCATGGATTTTTGGATCCTGGACAAGAAGCGGTGATGCCGCTGCCTTCTTTTCTCATGTATGAAATCAGTGTCAAGACCGCAAAGGGCGTTCCGGTTATGGTGCCCCTCAAAGATTTTTCAACCAATCTTGACGGGCTTGTCAAGGCCGTTACCCCAAAAACAAAACTGGTGTTTGTAACCAATCCTTTTAATCCCACCGGTGCCTGGGTTACTAAAGATGAGTTTTTACGATTTGCCGATCAATTACCGGCCAACGTGTTGATTGTGGTGGATGAAGCGTATATCGAATTTGCACGCAACGATGCGGTGTATAACAGTTTGGCTGAACCGTTGACAGACCATAGAATCGTAACCCTAAGAACTTTTTCCAAAGCTTACGGGCTTGCCGGCTTCCGCATTGGTTACGGGATTATGGATAAATCGGTTGCTGAGATTTTAAACCGGATACGGCAACCCTTTAATGTGAATACCCTTGCCCAGGCTGCTGCCCAGGCTGCCCTGGAAGATACGGATTTTTTGATCAAATCCATTTCCGGCACCCATCAGGGGATTGATTTTCTGACCCAGAAATTTACAGACGCCGGCTTTGAGGTGGTGCCCACCCAAGCCAATTTTCTTATGGTGAATGTAAAGGCCGACTCCCGTGACATTTGTGAGAAAATGCTATACAAAGGCGTGGTGGTGCGATCGCTTGCGTCCTATGGATATGACACTTTTATTCGCATCAATGCCGGTACGGATCAGGAAAATCAAATGTGCGTGGATGCGCTCCTCAATGCTACAGGCAAATAAAATGACGCATCGACGTATTGTTACCATTGACGGGCCGGCCGGTGCAGGCAAGACAACTGTTTCAAAGGCCCTTGCCCGAGAACTCGGGTGTGTATATGTGGATACCGGTGCGCTGTACCGAGCAGTTGCTTATGAAATCCAGTGCCGGGAAATCGATTGGCAAAACAGCGCCTTGCTTGAACCGTTTCTTGACGGCCTTGATCTTGATTTTGTCATGGAAGACAAAGAGCCCGTGCTGACATCATCGGGCCGGGATATCAGCGCATACATCCGTACCCATGAGATCAGTATGCTGGCTTCAGCCACATCGGCAGTCTCCCAGGTGCGAAAGGCATTGCTGGGTATCCAAAAATCCATTGCCAAAGACAGGGATGCCGTGTTTGAAGGCCGGGATATGGGCACGGCTGTTTTCCCCAACGCGCCATATAAATTTTTTTTAACTGCAGACGTTAACGTGCGTGCCCGAAGACGATTTGAGGAATCAAGCGCCTCCGGGATTTCATTTGAAAAAATTCTTGAAGATATGGTCAAGCGGGATGCGGACGATACACAACGTACGGTCTCTCCATTGAAACAGGCCCCGGATGCGATCCTTATAGATGCCACCAAATTGGATGTCTCTCAGGTGGTTGAAAAGATGAAAAGCATCATCAAAGTTCTTTAAAAAGTTATGGAATTTCTTGATTTTTCTTTTTTTCGTTGGTATAAGGTCCAATTGTACTCGTCTTCTGCCATCTTTTCCTTATGATTCAAAGGCGGGTAACATCATCGATTAGGGGGGATTAATATTAATGAATAACATTGCTGAAGAAAACGAAAACCAAAACATGAATCAAGAATTAGAGACCCAAAACCAAGAATTAGAGACCCAAGACGAGGTAAAAGAGTCCGAAATCCAACTCACCGGAGAAGAGACTATGGAAGAACTGCTGGATATTTATGATTCCAGCTTAAGTAAATTTGAGGAGGGACAGGTTGTCACCGGAACAGTGATCTCCGTCGGCAGGGAAACGGTCCTTGTTGATGTGGGATACAAATCTGAGGGACAGATCTCAATTCATGAATTCATTGGTGAGGACGGCAATGTCAGCGTAAACGTCGGCGACGAGTTTGAGGTAATGATCGAAGTATGGGATGAAGAAGAAGAGACCGTTCTCCTCTCCCGTGACAAAGCCAAAAAGGTTAAAGTGTGGGATGCCATCAAAGACATCTACGACGATGACGGCACCATTGAGGGTGTTATCACCAGTCGGGTTAAAGGCGGCTTCTCCGTTGATATCGGCCTGCAGGCCTTTTTGCCGGGCTCCCAGGCGGATCTGCGGCCCATCCGCAATATGGATGAAATGGTCGGCCAGACTTATACCTTTAAGATTCTTAAGTACAACAAGAAAAGAAACAACATTGTTCTGTCACGTCGTGTATTGCTTGAAACTGAAAGAGAAAAAATGCGCAGTGCCACACTGTCTGCCATTGAAAACGACAAAGTCATGGAAGGTATTGTTAAAAACATTACCGAATACGGTGTCTTTGTCGATCTCGGCGGTGTTGACGGACTTCTTCATATTACCGATATTTCCTGGGGACGGGTTAAACATCCCTCTGAATTGTTCTCTGTCGGCGATCAGATCAAGGTGAAAATTCTCTCCTTTGATTTTGAGAAGGAACGGGTTTCTCTGGGCATGAAACAGTTGACCCCCGATCCCTGGACAACAGCTGCTGAAAAATATCCCACCGGTTCCAAGATTGAAGGCCGGGTGGTCAGCCTGACCGATTATGGGGCATTCATTGAGCTTGAAGAGGGTGTTGAAGGCCTTATCCATGTCTCTGAAATGTCCTGGACCCGTAAAATCCGTCACCCATCCCAGATGGTTGCCGTGGGCGAACAGGTTGAGGCCGTTGTTCTGGATCTCAAACCTGAAAACCGCAGAATTTCTCTGGGTATCAAACAGACCGTTGAAAATCCCTGGGAAGTCATTTCTCAGAAATACCCCGTGGGTACCATTATTGAAGGAAAAATCAAGAACATTACCGAATTTGGTTTGTTCATCGGCATTGATGATGACATTGACGGCTTAGTTCACATCTCTGATATTTCCTGGACCAAAAGGATTAAGCATCCTTCTGAAATTTATAAGAAAAATGATACCATTCAGGCAGTCGTACTTGATATCGACAAGGCCAATGAAAGATTCTCTTTGGGTATCAAGCAAACCCAGGTTGATCCTTGGGAAACAGTTGCCGAACGTTATGATGTGGGCAAGGAAATTTCAGGCGTCATCACCAATCTTACCGATTTCGGCGTGTTTGTAGAGCTTGAAGAAGGTATTGAAGGTCTGGTTCATGTATCTGAAATCAGCAAGGAAAACATCAAGAGCCCCAAAGAACATTACCAGATCGGTGAAACCATTACGGCTAAGGTAATGAACATCAACTCTGATGAAAGACGGATCGGCCTGTCCATCAAACGTCTGGATGAAGATGATGATGATAGATATCTTGAAGAAATTGCAAAAAGCTCCAAACCTGCTGCATCCGCATTTGGAGAAATGCTGAGAAATAATATCCAGGAAAAACTGGAAGCGGAGAAAAAAGAAAACGAATAATCTCTGCCAGTAGCAGAATTGCAGTTTTTTAAATTTTCAAGGCCGGACTGATCCTTCAAACAGGACATCCGGCCTTTTTTCGTTTATTGCAAATGAATTGGTGCTTAAGTGTTCGCCTTCTCGTGATCCTTTCGCTATCCTATATGGATTTCGAGTAAGAAAATAGTGTCAATTCATTAGGCCCTAATTATAAAAATTAAGGAAGAGTTATTTATGTTTGCAAGACGCCATCCTGTTTTGTTTTTTCTTTGTGTTATCTGTGCCTGCTTCACCTTGGGGTTGGTTGCCATGTCCGGTGTTGCTGTTCTGGGTGCCTTTGCTTTAAATAGCGGAATCAGTGGGGCTATGGCATCCGCCAGGGGAAATATCGGCGTGGTTGAAGTGACAGGGCCAATTATATCATCACAAAAGATCATTGAAGATATTCATTGGTTTATGGATGATGACACTATTAAGGCGATTGTTTTAAGGGTCGACAGTCCCGGCGGAGGGATCGGGCCATCTCAGGAAATTTACCGGGAACTGATGAAGCACCGCGATGAAAAACCTGTGATCGCCTCCATGGGCTCTGTTGCTGCCTCCGGGGGATATTATATTTCATGTGCAGCCCAAGGTATTGTTGCAAATTCCGGCACTATAACCGGTTCCATCGGCGTAATTATGGAATATGCCAATATCGAACAGATTGTTCAAAAGATAGGGATTTCTCCTGTGGTCATAAAAAGCGGCGAATATAAGGACATGGGGTCTCCTATGAGAGCCCTTAAGGAGAGTGAAAAACAGTTGTTTCAAAATCTTGTGGATGAACTGCACGTCCAGTTCGTATCCGATGCTGCTGCGGCCAGAAATATGGAGACTGATGTTATGTCTAAATTGGCCGACGGCAGGGTTTATACCGGGCAGACCGCCATGAAGCTTAAACTTGTAGATCGTATCGGCAATCTGGATGATGCGGTGGAGTGGGCCGGACAGATAGCCGGCATTGAAGGTAAGTTAATTCCGGTTTATCCCAAAGCTGATAAAATGACACTGTTTAAAAAACTGGCCGAAACCCTGTTCCAGGATGTTAATCTCGGAACCAGGCTGTCCAGACAGTTCAGGTATGTTTTAAATTAGGTAAAGGTCTACTCAAAAAGGTCAACTTCTCCTGCGCCATGCCTGATCACCTCGGGTTCATCCTCAACCAGGGAAATAACCGAAGACGGGGTGTTGGGTACAGGGCCCCCATCAAGGACCATATCCAGCCTTGTATCGAAATAATCATGGAGCAGGGATGCATCCTCAAACACATCACCGTCAGGGTCCGTGGCCGAGGTAGAAATAATGGGATTACCAAGTCCTAAAGCAAGATTCAGGGCGATTTGATTGGCAGGCACCCTTATACCGGCGGTTTTCCTTTTGGTCAGCATGATTTTGGGCACCATCTTTGATCCAGGCAGGATAAAAGTATAAGGTCCGGGCAGTAAACGTTTCATGTGGCGATATGCGATATTGGACACCTTGGCATATTGAGAAATATTTTTTAAATCCGGACAGATGAAACTGAACGGCTTGGTTTTATCTCTTTGTTTGAGTTTATATATTTTTTCAATGGCTTTTTTATTCATGATATCACAGCCGATACCGTAAAATGTGTCGGTGGGGTAGGCTATAATACCGCCTTTTCTAAGACATGCCACAGCCATAGATATGATTCGGGCCTGGGGTGTCTGTGAGTTAACATTATATAGCATTCGGTTGCCTCCAAAAACGCGAGTAATTTAATATTAGTTGGGGTTTAATCACCAAAGCATATGCCAAGGGTTCTAGCCGTAAGAATTAACTCTCCGTTGGGGTCAACGCTGCGTATTCTGTTTACGGCGTCTTTTAAATGCACGCTTCCCATCATTCCACTGGGCTTAAGTGCCACCATTTTACCGAAATTTTTGCTGGCCGCCATATGCACGGCCTGAACCCCAAACCGGGTGCACAATTGTCTGTCCCAGTGGGTTGGTTGACCGCCGCGCTGGAGGTGGCCAAGGACCACGCATCGACTCTCTTTCCCGGTCTTTTCCTGGATTTTTTCGGCAAGCAGATAACCAATGCCGCCAAGGCGGACTTCTCTGTCTGTATTATTGTTGTCGGACACCACCATGGTGTCGTCAAGCTTTGCGCCTTCAGCCACAATAACAATGGTAAATAATTTGCCCATAGCTTCCCGGGATCTGATTTTTTTTTCAATGGCCGGCATGTTGAATTTTATTTCAGGGATCAGAATTACATCCGCGCCACCGGCAAGTCCGGCATAGGCTGCTATCCATCCGGCATACCGGCCCATGACCTCAAGCACCATGACCCGGTTATGACTCTGGGCGGTTGAATGCAGTCGGTCAAGGGCATCTACGGCACAGGCCACGGCAGTGTCAAATCCAAATGTCTGCTGGGTGGCATCCAGATCATTGTCAATGGTTTTAGGTACACCAATGACAGGCAGTCCTGATTCATGCATCTGTAAGGCTGTGGTCAAGGTGCCGTCTCCGCCGATGACTACAAGTGCGTCAAGGCCCAACGCTTCCGTACTCTGCCGGACCTGGTTCATCAGATCCTCTGGTATTTTTCGTGTTTCACCCTGGCCGGTTTTCGATGAAAATCTGCCCGCATTTGCCGTGCCCAGGATGGTACCGCCGCGAATGAGAAGTCCGTCCATATCCCGGACAGTGAGCGGGTCAGCTTGTACAGGAGCCAAGAGCCCGTCAAAGCCACCTCGTATGCCTATGGTGGCAAAGCCCTGCATATCACCTGCTTTTACAATGGCCCGGATCACTGCATTCAGTCCAGGGCAGTCTCCTCCCCCTGTTACCACACCAATTTTTTTTCCCATCTCTTCATCCTTATTAATGGGGAATAACTCCCATATTTGAATATAGGTGGTTGAATTTGCCTCACGGTGCTATATCAGATAATCAATAATCAAACAAATAAATTACAACGGAATCATTTTATAAGGTGTTTGTGACTTGAAATCACTATACTTTCATTTCTCCTGCCATTCCTGTTATACTTGACATCCTGGATCATCGAAAAAAATTAATTAAATGACCTTTATGTATATTTCTCTCAGGAATGATCTTGTAATAAGTTCATGATTTTGGTAAAAGGACTTGTTTATATACTTTGCTATAAATAATTATTGGCCAGCCTTTTCACCCACCTTTTTGATGTGACGGCTGGCCTTTAAAGTATAAATAAACACCTTTCCTTTCTGGAGGCCTTATATTATGTCCAATGTATTACCAGAACAGGGGCTGTCTTTTGATGATGTGCTCCTGCTTCCCGATTATTCCGCCATCTTGCCTGACGAAGTGACTACACGCACCCGTTTGACCAAGGAGCTTGAACTCAATATTCCCATTGTCAGTGCGGCCATGGATACGGTGACCGAATCAGATACCGCCATCAGCATGGCCCGGGCCGGCGGCTTGGGATTTATCCACAGAAACCTGAGCATTGCCGAGCAGGTGGTTGAAGTGGACCGGGTTAAAAAAAGTGAAAGCGGTATGATTGTTGACCCTGTGACCGTCCATCCCGATGCCACTATTTCCGATGTGCTGAGTATTATGGCAAAATACCGGATATCCGGTATCCCGGTTGTGGAAGGTGATAAGCTGGTCGGTATCGTGACCAACAGAGATCTTCGTTTTGAGACCCAGTTAGATAAACCGGCCAGGGAGGTTATGACCAGTGAAAATTTGGTAACTGTACCCGAAAAATGCACCCTTGAAGAATCCAAAATCATGTTGCATAAACACAGAATTGAAAAACTTCTGGTGGTGGATCCCCAAGGCAAACTAAAAGGACTGATCACAATTAAGGATATTGAAAAGATAAGAAAATATCCCAATGCCTGCAAAGACTCCCTGGGACGACTGAGAGCCGGTGCCGCCATTGGTGTGGGGTCTGACATGATGGAGCGTGTGGAAGCGCTTCTGAATGCCGGGGCAGATGCTCTGGTTATTGATACGTCCCATGGGCATTCCAAAAATGTGGTCATGGCGGTTCAGCGCATAAAGGCCGCTTTTCCCACCTGCCAGCTTATTGCCGGTAATGTGGCCATGGAGGCCGGGGCAAAGGCATTGATTGATGCAGGTGTTGATGCCGTTAAAATCGGCATTGGGCCTGGTTCCATATGTACCACCCGTATTGTTGCAGGTGTCGGCGTGCCCCAGTTGACAGCCGTGATGAACTGCGCTGAGATTTCAAAGAAAACCGGTGTCCCCCTGATTGCCGACGGCGGGATTAAGTATTCCGGGGATGTCTCTAAAGCTCTGGGCGCCGGTGCCCATTCCGTTATGTTGGGCAGTATGCTGGCCGGTACCAAAGAGAGTCCCGGCGAAATCGTCATTTACCAGGGCCGCTCATATAAAGCTTACCGCGGCATGGGGTCTGTGGAAGCCATGAAAAAGGGCAGTTCCGACAGATATTATCAAAAAGATACCGGTGAAAATGAAGAGTTGGTTCCCGAAGGCATTGTGGGCCGGATTCCCTACCGGGGAACCATCCGCGAAAATATTGTCCAAATGACCGGTGGACTGAAGGCCGGCATGGGATATTTAGGTGCAGCGACCATTGACGAGCTCCATCAAAAGGCCAAATTTGTTCGGATCACTGCGGCGGGATTAAGGGAAAGTCATGTCCATGACGTTTCCATCACTAAGGAAGCACCCAATTATAGAGTGGAAAGCAATTAATTCCCATGACTGATAATCAGGATATACCCTTTTATCACCTGCATCTGCACTCTGAATACTCTTTGCTTGACGGGGCCATCAGGTTAAACGACCTGATGGCAAGATGTAAGGAGTACGGCATGGATGCCGTGTCCATTACAGACCACGGCACCATGTTCGGTGTGGCGGAGTTTCATGAAAAAGCCCAAAAGGCAGGCATTAAACCCATACTGGGTTGTGAAGTCTATGTGGCGCCTAGAACCTTGAATGACCGTACCCAACTGGATCGAAAAGGATTGAGTCATCTGGTGCTTTTGGCCAAGGACAGGGAGGGGTACACGAACCTTTGCAAGCTGGTGTCAGTGGCCCAACTCAAGGGGTTTTATTTTAAGCCCAGAATCGACAAGGAACTTTTTGCTCAACACGCCAAGGGCCTTGTGGGGCTTTCCGCCTGCCTGAAGGGGGATATTCCTCAAGCCATTTTGGCGGGGGACCAGGCAAAAGCAGATGACTTGGCGCGGTTTTATCTTGATACCCTGGGCGAAGGAAATTTTTTTCTTGAAGTTCAGGAAAACGGTATGCAGATCCAGCATCGTGTGAATGAGGGGTTGCTGGATTTGAGCAAGCGGCTCTCCATTCCCATGGTGGCCACCAACGACTGTCATTACCTGTCCAATGGCGATGCCAAAGCCCATGAAATCCTTTTGTGCATCCAGACAGGTGATACTTTTGATAATGCGGACCGGTTTAAATTTGATTCGGACCAGCTCTATTTCAAATCAAAACAGGAGATGGCCGATTCCCTGGGCCATTTTCCCGATGCCATTGCCAATACAAAACTGATCGCAGACATGTGCGAGGTGGATTTTGGTAAGAAAACCTATCATTTTCCGCGATATGATCTTGGCGATGGGCTGTCCGAGGACGAACTGTTTAAAAAACTTGCCATGGAAGGCTTTGAAGAGCGCCTTGCCAAAATCAAAACAAAGAATCCGAACATTGAAGAACAGGTCTACCGGGACCGGATCAAGTACGAGATTGACATTATTCTTGAAATGGGGTTTCCCGGCTATTTTCTTATTGTTGCAGATTTTATCGGCCATGCGCGAAAAATAGGTGTCCCGGTGGGGCCGGGCAGGGGATCTGCAGCCGGTTCCATGGTGGCTTACGCTATGGGAATTACCGCGCTTGATCCCATTGAGCACGGACTGATTTTTGAACGGTTTTTAAACCCGGCTCGTATTTCCATGCCTGATATTGATGTGGATTTTTGCATTGAAGGTCGAGAACAGGTCTATGATTATACGGTTGAACGGTACGGGGGCCCCGATTATGTGTGTCAGATCATCACTTTCGGAAAGCTCAAAGCCAAGGCCGTAATCCGGGATGTGGGAAGAGCCTTGGGCGTTCCCCTGTCTGAAGTGGATGAAGTGGCCAAGATGATCCCTGACAATGCCAAAAATTTGAAAAAAGCATTGGAAGAGGCGCCGGCCATAAAGGATAAATGCGGGGAAACAGAGGTTAAAACCCAGATGCTCGAGGTTGCCATGCTGCTTGAAGGGCTGCCCCGGCACGCATCCACCCATGCCGCAGGTGTTGTGGTTTCCGACAAACCTTTGTGCGAATATCTGCCGCTGTTCAAGGGTAAAGATGGTGAAACCATTACCCAGTTTGACATGAATTTCACTGAAAAACAGGGGTTGGTTAAATTCGATTTTCTTGGCCTTCGCAACCTGACCGTCATTAAAAACTGTATTGCCCTGATTGAAAAACAGGGCGATACACCGCCGGATCTTCTGCACCTGGATTATTCGGATCCAAAGACTTTTGAACTTTTGCAAAATTCCGATACCACCGGGGTGTTCCAGCTTGAAAGTTCGGGTATGAAGGAACTGATTTCTAGGCTGAAACCGGCCAGTTTTTCAGATATTGTGGCCCTTGTGGCCCTCTACCGGCCAGGGCCCTTGGATTCGGGCATGGCAGACAGCTATGTGGAACGTAAGCATGGCCGGGAGCCTGTAGTATATCAGTTCCCGGAACTTGAGCCTGTGCTTGAAGAGACCTACGGGGTGATTTTGTACCAGGAGCAGGTCATGAAAATTGCCGGGGTCCTTGCCAATTACAGCATGGCCCAGGCAGACGGCCTTCGAAAGGCCATGGGAAAAAAGATTGCTGCCATGATGGAGGAGCACCGGACCCTGTTTATGAACGGTGCCCAGGAAAACGGCCATGATCCCAAAAAGGCGGAAGAGGTTTTTGACCTTATGGAAAAATTCGGCGGCTACGGCTTTAACAAGTCTCATTCAGCCGCCTATGCCCTGATTGCATTTCAAACAGCTTATCTTAAAGCCCATTTCCCTGTTGAGTTCATCGCAGCCCTGATGACGTCCGAACGCAGCAATTCCGATGCCGTGCTCAAATATATGGATGAATGCAAAGGCCACAACATTAAAGTTCTGCCCCCGGATGTCAACCAGAGTGACGCCTTTTTCAATGTGGATGATCATTGTATCCGATTTGGTCTGGCTGCTATTAAAGGTGTGGGCGAGGCTGCCATTGAATCTATTGTAGAAAATCGTGAAAAGGACGGAGACTATTCCAGCCTTTATAATTTCTGCGAACGGGTGAATTTGAGCAAAGCCAATAAAAAAGTGATAGAGGCCCTGATTAAATGCGGGGCGTTTGACTCCACAGGTGATAAACGCGCCCAGATGATGGCTGTGCTTGAAGATGCTTTGGATCATGGTGGCAGAATCCAGAAGGAAAAAGCCGATGCACAGCTGGACCTGTTTGCCGATTCAGGTGTGGGCATCAGCCTGCCCTCCAGTATTCCAAGAATGCCCGACATTGATGAATGGGAAGGCAAGGTTTTGCTTGAGTTGGAAAAAGAAGCTTTAGGGTTTTACATTACCGGGCACCCCATGGATGATTATGCGGATATCATCCGTAAATTTACCAGTGTTAACACACTCACCCTCCAGGATGTTAAAGATGAAAAGATGGTCCGCATCGCCGGGGATCTGAAAGTGCAGAAGATTCATAAGACCAAAAAAGGGGACTTGATGGCTTTTTGCAATATTGAGGACCAGTATTCAACCGTAGAATTGGTCGTTTTTCCCAATTTGTATGCCAGGACCCATACCTTTTTGTCCCAGGAGCAGGTGGTTATCGTTGAAGCTGAAGTCCAGAGAAAAGAGAACACCGTCAAGCTGATCGGCGAAGCCATTGTTCCTGCAACCCAGGCCGAAACCCTTTGGGCTGCTGGTATTGTGATGCAGGTAGATGCCAAGCGTCATGAAACAGATGTGCTTGATCAAATCAAACCTGTGATCGAGCGATATCCGGGCAACTGTGTTTCTTTGTTCAATATTCACATTGATTCGGAACATCCCGATGTGATGGTTAAGTTATCGGATGAGTACAAGTCCGATGCCTGTCTCGGCTTTTTCCAGGAGATTGAAACCATTCTTGGCCCGGGCTCCATTGAAACCCGATGCGCCCCGGTCAAAGATAAGGTGAAAAAGAAAAAACGCTGGCCTAAAAAACAGGTGTCTTGACATCCGGTTTGAGAAATACCGTACCCGGGTTGGTGAGCCGAAGACGGTTGACCACCCGGCCCACCCCGTCAATACTTTTAACCAGATCCAGGGCTATGCGGCGCTGGTACGCATCGGCAACCCAGCCATCAAGATAAACAACCCCATGGCGGACTTTTAAGTCAATGCCTTCAGGATCCACCATGTCGTCGGACATGAATTTTGATTTTATTTTGGCCATGAGCACCGTATCACTGACAAATGCGCCGGGAGACCGGGAACGATTTTCTGTGTTGGATTGGTAGTGCACGGGTGATCCGGTATTTTTTGATCCACACCCCGGCATAATCAATATCGCAAAGGCCAAAAAAATAAAAATAAAATATTGTGGTGTAAAACTGATGGTTATATGAAAGTACCAACAAGTTGTTGAGTTTCTTTCGTGTTTTGTTGTAGGCTGGGCCTGGGTACTGATAGACCAGGTCGGCCCATGGCCGTTATACGAATTGGGTTGATATGAAAGTTCCATAAATTATTTTCAAGCTTTGTTGTGGGCTAAGCCTGGCAGCTGATATGTCAGGTCAGCCCGTGGCTGTTATTCAAAATCGTCCAGATCCAGACTGTCCAGATCAGAAAGATCCATATCTTTTAACAGATCATCTTCATCAGGAATGATATCTTCGTCAATCTCAACGGGTTGGCCTGTATGATGTGCGGTTTCTGTAATGTCCTTATATTCTTCCTGTCCTTGAATATCGTCATCGCCAAAAAAAGATGCAATACCAATAAAAAACAAGTATCCCAGGCCGGCCATATTCAGAAGAATGATAATTGTTCCCACAATATTTTTAATTAACACGATTTGCTTTTTCCCGTAAATGTTTGACGATGGGGACTTAAGTGTTTATATATAATCTTTAATTTTGTGGCAAGGGCAAAAAATTGGGCACACAATTTGTAGTAGTGATTTTCCCGAAGATTCAAGGCCCTTTATGATGAAAGATAATTCAAAGGTTTTTATATGAGTTGGCTTGGAAAAATGATTGGTGGCACCATTGGGTTGGCCTTGGGTGGTCCTCTGGGCGCTGTGGCAGGCGCTGCATTTGGCCACGCATTTGTGGACAAAAGAGAGGATGAATATTTACGTTCCATTCCGGGCGGTAAGCATACGGGGCTGTCTTCAAACGAAAAGGCCCAGCTTGTTTTTTTTACTGCCGCTTTTTCCATGCTGGCGAAAATCAGCAAAGCTGACGGGCGGATCAGTGAGGAGGAGATCAAAGTTGTTGAACGTTTCATGGTCAATGATCTCCAACTTGATGAAGCAAGTCGTGAGACCGCTAAAAATATTTTTAGAAACGCCGTTACATCTTCCCAGACCTTTGAGGATTTTGCCCGGCAGTTTTATTCGGTATTCAAATACCAGGCCAATATCATCGAGTTGATGATGGATGTCCTGCTTAGAGTCTCTTCGGCTGACGGTAACGTCTCTGATGCCGAGGAGCAGATGCTGTTGTCCGCTTCACGGATTTTCAGGTTTTCCCAATCCGATTATAACCGGCTTCACAGCAGATATGTAAAGAAATCAGATCCCTATTATGCCGTACTTAAATGCGATGAAAACGCGAGCAATGAGGAAATAAAAAAGAAATACCGGGCTCTGGTCCAGGAGTACCATCCGGATAAAATTCAGGCCAAGGGACTGCCCGAAGAATTTGTCAAGTTTGCCACGGATAAATTTACAGAAATTCAGGACGCCTACGAGCACATCAGGAAAAGTCGGGGTTTTTAATTCCTATTTTTTTTAAAGCACGACAAACAGCAGTGGTCATTAGAGGAGGTCCACAGATAAAAAGGCTGTTTAGGAATATTGTGCATTGATCGAATAAAATTCATGTATTTTAAACAATGCGGTCAATAAGACTTCGTTAATACGACCTTTACGTCCCTCCCACTGGTTTTCCCAGAAACAATTGATTCAAAAATGAAATTTTGCGTCTGCTGATCCATTGACTTGATATCTTCATAATTTATACCCTTGACAAGACCTTCTTATATCGTTATATTCACTTATATCGATATATATGGTGTGAATCACAATACAGATTAACATAGAGATATAGCTATGAAATTTTTTATCAAAGTCATGAAAGCATTATCCGACCCCAACCGCGTAAAAATGACAAAAATGCTTCAACACAAGCCGATGTGCGTCTGTGAGATACAAACTGCCTTGGGAATCGCCCAATCTACTGCAAGCAAGCACTTAAAAATACTTGAAGATGCAGATCTCGTCACAAGTTTTAAGGATGGGTTGTGGGTAAACTACGGTGTGGCCGACGGCAGCGCTTCTCCATTTGCAGCTAACATGATCGGCAATCTAAAGCATTGGCTCGAGGATGAACGCGAGATTAAAGAATTGAACAAGATTTTACCCAATATTGACCGACACGATATTGTCAATAAAAATTAAGATTGAAAATTTTAGCTTATACATCGTCAAGTATCTATACGTATGACGTATAAAGAGAGGTGATTATGAATTCGAGTACAGCCAATATCGGCTCAAACCCAAAAACCAAGTCTGCACTCATACTGAATTTATTCATGGGAGCTGCGGGTATTATTGTATGGTGGCTGGTATACCGGCAGCTGCCCGGATTATCCAAATGGCTGACATACGGCCTGTTTAAAATTACCCCGGGGTCACATCTTGGCGCGTCTATAGAATTTTTCCTTTATGATACGCCCAAAGTGATGATGCTGCTCTTTCTGGTGGTATTTGGTGTGGGCATTATCCGCAGTTTTTTTACCCCGGAAAAAACCCGGTCCTTTCTTTCCGGTAAAAGTGAATTTGCAGGCAATGTTTTTGCAGCACTTTTGGGAATTATCACCCCGTTTTGTTCCTGTTCTGCTGTACCGCTTTTTATCGGCTTTGTCACCGCAGGGGTGCCTCTTGGGGTCACGTTTTCCTTTTTAATTGCAGCACCCATGGTCAATGAAATCGCTGTGGGCCTTTTATATGGGCTTCTGGGTTGGAAAGTGGCTGCCATATACATGGGAACGGGCCTTTTTATCGCCATCGCTGCCGGATGGGTCATCGGACGATTGAAACTTGAAAACTACATCGAGGACTGGGTGACCCAGGCCAATATAGCATCGGCCGAAATAGAAGAAGAAAAATTGACTTGGAACGACCGGTTTATTTACGGCTGGGATGCCGTAAAAGAGATTATAGGTCGGGTTTGGATTTATGTCATACTCGGTATTGCTGTAGGAGCCGGGATTCACGGATTTGTACCTGAAGGCATGATGGCATCCATCATGGGAAAAGGGACCTGGTGGGCTGTGCCCCTGTCCGTGGTGATTGGCGTTCCCATGTATTCCAATGCCGCTGGTATTATTCCCGTAGTTGAAGCCCTTTTAGGCAAAGGGGCTGCATTGGGATCTGTCCTGGCATTTATGATGAGTGTTATTGCGCTCTCCTTGCCGGAAATGGTGATCTTGAGAAAAGTGTTAAAACCCAGGCTCATCTGTGTGTTTGTCTGTGTTGTGGCATGCGGTATTCTGTTCGTGGGCTATTTGTTCAATACAATTTTATAAAATTTTTAGAGTAAGAAAGGAAATCTTAAATGGAAATTAAAGTATTAGGGCCAGGATGCACAAAATGTGTAAAAGCTGAAAAGTTGGTCAAGGAAGTCGTAGAAGAGACCGGAGTAGACGCCAGTGTAGAGAAAGTTACTGATATGCTTCAGATTGCATCCTATGGTATTTTTGGAACGCCTTCGGTTATTGTTGACGGAGAGGTAAAATGTACCGGTAAGGTTCCCAAGAAGGCAGATATTAAGGCCTGGATCACCAAATAGCATGAAGCTGATCTAAAAAAAGTATGGTTACCACCAGCATGTTTGCCGGTTTATTTTATATTTATGCGTTTTTTTAAAGGATGTAAAACATCAATTTGAGGATATTTAAAAGATGAAAGCGTTTGATTCGTTACTAAAAGATATGGATTTTAAATTTTTAAGTTCCGGCGAACACAGCATGAGTATCGAAGGAATGCGTAAGGTGCTTGGTAACGATCACTTTGTATTTCTTGATGTTCGGACAGATGAAGAAGTGAAATATCTCTCTTTTCCCTTTGCCGTGCATATTCCAATGAATGAACTTCCGGACAGGCTTGACGAGGTACCCAAAGACAAATTTATTGTCCCATTCTGTTCTTCCGTATTCCGAGGTGCTTTGGTCTATATTTACCTCAAGGCCAATGGATATAAGGAAGTAAAAGGGCTTACAGCATCTTCAGAGGATATGGCTACGGCCTTCAAACCCGGCCCCTTGGCTAAAATGTGATGTAATTTGTGTACCGGCAACCGAAAATTTGGTCTGCTATGATAAAGACAGAAAATAATGGCATCTAATATTCTGATCATCAGTCTGCTTTCATTTGTATTGAGTTTTATTTTTGCTCTGGGAGGTGTTGGATCTGCTGTTATTCTTATTCCCGCCCTCTCTTGGATTGGTGTCCCCTTTAATTTAGCCCGTCCCACCGGGCTTTTTGTCAACTGCATAAGTATGCTCGCTGCTACTTGGTCTAATTTCAAGGAAAAAAAGCTTGACGTGAGATTAGGGCTTCCAATTATTGCATCGTCAATCGTCATGGCCCCGGTGGGGGCCTGGGCTGGTCATTTTTTACCGACCCGGACCTTGCTTCTGATTTTCATCTGTTTCTTATTCTTCTCCGGCACTATGATGATATTTTTTAAAGGATCAAAATATGCAGACCAGTACCGGGAAGATCGCCCACTCGCAGGCCCCCTTGGGGTTGGTGTATTGGCTGGGATAGTATCAGGGCTCCTTGGTGTTGGCGGAGGCGGTATTATCTCTCCATTGATGGTTATCCAGGGTTTTAACCCCAAAAAAGTGGCCATGGTGACCGCCTTTTCAGTACCATTTTCATCTTTTTCAGCGTTCGTCACCTATGCTGCCATGGGATCAGTGTCCATCAAAATATTAATTTTTGCAGGGCTGGCCGGCTGGTGTGGGGGGTATCTTGGTACCAAAGTGATGCAAAAAAAAATGAAACCCCAAAGTGTTAAACGCTTATTAGGCGGCGTCTTAATACTTATTGGAATCAAATTTTTATGGTCTATGGGTTTAACTGATATTTTGCAAACTGTGGGAGGTTCCGGATAAAATTCAGTCAATGTAGTTTCAATACGATTAGTCAGGACAGGACTTTCGCGAACAAGAGGGACTCCCTTAGAAGCTGCCCGTCTATAGGGGTATGCTTTGTATTCGCTGGTGCCTGCAGAACGGTATTCGGCTGACACATTTATTCAAACCCCATTCTCAGGCGAGCGGAGGGGGAGGGGGCGGAAGTTCTCCCTTCTCATAGGCTTCCCGAGCCTTTTTTACTGGTATGTGGGTTTCACAAGGTACACCAACTTGGCATAGACCGCAGCCGTAACCGTCATAGTTATATGTCTTTTTGACATACTCACTGGAAGCTATTAAGTGCTGACGGCAGGTTTCCTTGTCGTGCCCGGAAGTTGTAAGCGCTCGAACTGGGCAGCGATCAATGCATTTGCCGCAGGAACCATCAACAAAGAAAAGACACCAGGCACGGTGATGGTTTGGGTCTTTCGAAGAAACACGAGCATAACCGATTTATATTTCTTTACCATCTCTGGCATTATATCACATTCATACCTTGGCCATAACCCATGAATTGATTTACACAGGACTTATGGCCTGGATATTGTTCGGCCTGGGTGCGGTTTTTTTCTATTTTACAGGCAAAAAATTGAAATTCTCCCGGTCTACCATTGGTGCCCTTGTTCTGGTCGGAGGCCTTGGAAATACTTCTTTTGTGGGGCTTCCAATGATTCAGGCATACTATGGCAGCCAATGGCTGGGGGTTGGTGTTGTGGCAGATTTGGCAGGTTCTTTTTTTGTGTTGTCTACGTTGGGTATTTTTGCAGCCGGCCTGAGTTCTTCCGGTGCCGTGGTATCCGTAGCATCTTTAATAAAATATTAACGTTCCCACCATTCCTGGCCTTGGTTGCCGCATTGATCCTGAAACAGATTCAATTTCCTGAGTGGATTAATTTTACTTTGGTTCAGCTAGGCGGAACCCTCACTCCACTGGCTTTGGTTTCCGTAGGGTTTCAATTACACCTGGGCTTATTGAAAGGAGAGACCGCTCCCCTGGCTCTTGGCCTCTTCTATAAGCTGATTATTGTGGAGTGATTGGGCTCAATCATTGCCGGCTATTAGTGCAGTCGGAGATGGTCATTAAGTACATTGAACTGTCAGGGAACGATTTGGCCAACAAGGCAGTTGGCATTGCCGGATTGATCATATTTAAGATTAACAATTTTCCCTTTAAGTTTGTCCTGGATTCCTTGGGAATCACCTTCATCCTCAATGAAAACAGTCAGGTAGTTGGTGGTGATCGCCTTAAGCATACCTGTGTGCCGGTCCCTTTGATTCTGGATTAATCCTTGAAGAACCCGGCCCCGGTTTAACTCGATAAATGCCGAACGTTTCTGTTCGCCTAACTCGCGCAGCAGCGCCGCCCTTTTTTTTGCCTTATTCGACGGCACCTTGGGGGTGAAATGCCATGCCGGGGTTCCTTGTCTTGGTGAGAAGGGGAATACATGAAGGTAAGATACGGGCAGGTCTACCACAAGTTGGTATGTATTTTCAAACGCCTTATCGGTTTCACCAGGAAAGCCCATAATCACATCAAGGCCAATACCGGCATAGGGAAGGATTTCATGTATCCTGTGAATGACTTCTGAAAACTGTTCAACTGAATAGGGCCGCTTCATACGGGCCAGCACGTCATTATCCCCTGCCTGGAGCGGGATATGAAAATGATCGCACAAAATATGACCGGGGCCTGCCATATGAATGAGCTCATCTGTTATTTCATTGGGTTCAATGGAGGATATCCTGATTTGATCCACCGGACGTTTTTCATCCATTTTTTTTACAAGCTGGGTTAAAGAGGTTTCCGGCGTTAAGTCAAGGCCATACAACCCGGTGTGAATGCCTGTGAGAATGACCTCTTTGAATCCTATCCTGTTCAGGCTTGACACATGGGTCATGACCTGGTCAAAAGGCATGGATACGGATGCACCTCTGGCATAGGGGATAATGCAATAGGTGCAGAACTGATTGCATCCATCCTGGATCTTTAAATAGGCCCGGGTCATTTTACCGAATACAGGCTGGTCGGATTCAACAAATTTTAAAAAGCATGCTGATTTGCCATATTCAGGCCTTCTGAATTTAAATAAATCTTTGTCAGCTGCTTTTCGGGCAAGATATTCGGGAATCAAAGATTTATCCTGGTGGCAGACGATAAGATCTACTCCGGAAATTTTCCTAAACTGCTCCGGGTCTGTTTGTGCATGGCATCCGGTGACAATCACTGTTGCATCGGGGTGTTTACGGATCAGTTTTCTTGTTTCCTGACGGGACTGCATGCCGGCCCTGGAAGTCACGGCACAGGTGTTGACAATACAAATATCAGCGGACTGAGCCTTACCTGCCCTTGAAAATCCATGGGCTTCAAGCCGGGCAGCAATGGCGTCCGATTCATATTGATTGACTTTACAGCCAAGGCTTTCGATATAAAATGTTTGTTTTCTCATTGGGTTGCTGAAATCAAACCTGCACCTAATACGCGGTTTTCCTGATAGAATACTGCGGCCTGGCCAGGTGTTATCGCATTTTGGGGTGTTTCAAATGTAACGATTCCACTTGTGTCGTCATCCCAGTCAAGACCGGCAGTGGCTGCCTTGTGCGCAGACCGGATTTGAACCTCTATATGCTTTAAGTTTTCCTTTTCAGGGTAATTCCAGACGATTTGTTCAACCGCCATCCGTTTTTGGGCAAGATCTGATTTAAAACAGATATGAAGGGTGTTAGTTTTTATATCAATTTTTTTAACATAGTAAGGTGCCGGTCCCGGAATGTTTATCCCCTTGCGCTGCCCTACTGTGAATTTGTGAAGTCCTTGATGGGAGCCAACGGTTTTTCCCTGGCTGTCGACCACCGGCCCAGGCTTTGGAAAAATTTTTGTTTTAGCGTTAATGAACGCCCAATGGTTTTTATCCGGCAAAAAGCAGATATCCTGGCTCTCGTTGGGCACAACCGGTACAAGGTCGTGTTGTCCGGCTAATTGCCTGACCTGGTGTTTAGTGAAATCGGCCAGGGGAAACACCAGGTTCTCTAAAATTTTGGGCGAGAGCATAGATAGAAAATAGGACTGGTCTTTAGTAAAATCCGCTCCCCTTTCAAGCCATGCCTGGATAATCTCTTCTCTGGTGCAGGTGTATCTGTTGACCACCGTTGCATAATGGCCGGTTGCCATCAGGTCCGCTCCCAGCGTTTGTGCATGCTCAAACAACTTCTTAAATTTTATCTGCAGATTGCAGACAAGACATGGATTCGGCGTTTTGCCGGCCATGTAGGTTGATATAAAATAATCAACAACCCTGGTCTCAAATTCCCGGGACAAATCTATGGTGTGTACGGGAAATCCAAAAATTGAGGCCAGGGCAGAGACATCCGGCAAGCTTGTTTCATAGCCCGTGGTGAAATGAATGCCGAAAACTTTTTTAAACCGCTGTTTGATAAGAAACCCTGTCACCAGGGAATCTATTCCGCCACTCAGTGCCACGGCTACAACCGGTGAGTCAGGCATCAGGCAGTTTCTTTTATATCATCACTGAACAGACCCATGGCCCGGATGGGGCAGGTTAGAAGACAGCGCTCACAAAGACTGCATTTTTCCCGGTCGAAAACCACTTCCATTTCAGGGCGTTTGATATACAACGCCCCTGTGGGACAGACTGCAGTACATGCGCCGCAATGGGTGCACCTTTCTTCGTCTTTGAAAATTTTATGTTCAGGCGAGGAAACTTGAATTCCTTGTTCTTTTAAATACGTGACCCCCTTGTCAAATGCCGCTTTTCCGGCACCAGAGATTTCAAGCACCATATGACCTTCCTTTTTTGAAGATATTCGTGCCTTTAAGATATTAAACATCAGGTCATATTTTTTAACCAGCTGGCAGACAATGGGTCTCTGGGCCGATCTGGGTGGAAAATCTAAAATTACAATTTTTGAATACAACTGCTTAACCTCCGTTGCTTTTATAAGAAAGTCTGGGTAATAAGTCACTCAGAACTTTTAAACTTTGTTGTGGGCTGAGCCTGGCAGATGATATGTCAGGTCAGCCCCTGGCCGTTATTAGGTCGAAACCAAATCCAGTATCATATACCATTCATTGTGGTTTATATGAAAGGTAAAATAAGTTATTTTCATGTTTTGTATAGATTGAATTCCGTGGTGTCATCCAGATCACCCCATGGCTCTTATATTAAATTTTACAGGGAGACTAAAATCGCTTGAATTCGTAATTCTGTGAAAAATTTCTTGTCAAACAGTAATAGTTTTAGATAAGAATAGAAAAAAATTATCTATTTTCATTGAATCCAAAATACAGCAGGTCCTTTTTCCAGGAGGAGCATGTCTCAAAAGGAACCATATAACAGTTTAGAACAACGGATTAAAGAGCTTGAGGATGAAAATGCCGCCCTGAAGCAGGACATCGCCACACTTAAAAAATCCCGGGCCATTGACACATGTTTTGGGGCTACTTCTGCCGGCTTTGAGGCTGCAATCAATCAAAAACTTGAGAAAGAGAGAAATTTACTGTTCACCGCTGTCGAGCAAATTTCTGAAATGGTCTATATTACGAACTCCGAAGGGATTATTCAATATATCAATCCTGCATTTGAGCGCGTGACCGGATTTTCTAGAAAAGAATGCATCGGCAAGGACATTAATATGTTAAGAAGCGGTAAATATGACAGCCAGTTTAATATCAATCTGCGGGCCATCATTAGTTCCGGCCGGGAGTGGAGCGGTCATGCTGAGTTTAAGAAAAAAGATAACTCTTTTTACATCGTGGCTCTTACCATATCTTCAGTCAGGGATAAAAATGGCACGATCACCAACTATGTTGGTGTGCAGCAAAATGCGTCCAAAGAGATAAAGATCAATGAAAAGATGGCCCAGGCCCAGAAACTCGAATCCCTGGGTACCATAGCCGGTGGTGTCGCCCATGATCTTAATAATATGCTGTTTCCCATCCTTGGAAATGCAGAAATTTTGATTCTTAGAAATGCCGCCTTTGACAATGAAACAAAAGAAAGTCTGACACAGCTTTATGAAAGTGCCCTTCAGGCAAAAGAGCTTGTCCAGCAGATTCTGAATTTTTCCCGTCAAAAGAAAGTAAAAAGAGAGCCGCTTCAGATACAAAACAGCATAGAGACCGTGCTCAAACTGATGGATTCCGGTATTCCACGCAATATTTCAATAGAAAAAGAGGTGGATCCAAACTGTCCTTCTGTTATTGCGGATCCCACCCAAATTCATCAGATTATAATGAATTTGGTCAGTAATGGCGTGCATGCCATGGGTAAAGCAGGTGGTGTGATCAAGATGGCTTTGGCACCTGTAAATGTTTCCCAATCCGAAGGCAACGGCAGGGTTAAGCCGGGAGATTATATTTGCCTAAGTGTTTCAGATACGGGCAGGGGAATGTCAAAGGAGGTGATGAACCATATTTTTGAACCGTTTTATACCACCAAAGGCAATGAGGATGGTACCGGCATGGGACTGTCTGTTGTGTATGGTATTGTAAAAGATATGGGCGGCGGCATAAAGGTTCACAGCCGGCAGGGCAAAGGAAGTGAGTTCAGGTTATATTTTCCAAAATTTTCGAAAAAAAAGGTTGACTTACAGGTTCCCACGCCTGCACTAAAAGAGAGCGCCGGTATAAAATATCAAATCGATGTCCTTTTTGTGGATGACGAAGATCTCATTTTGAAAGTTGCAAAATCTATGCTGGACCGCTTAGGGTGTCGCACGACAATCATGACGGACCCCTTGGTAGCCCTGGCCCATTTCAAGAAAGATCCTTTGATGTATGATCTTGTGATTACGGATCTGTATATGCCGCATATGAATGGCGATTGTTTGGCTGAAAATATAAGAGAGCTTCGTCCGGATATCCCTATTTTTCTTTGTACGGGATTCAGCCAGGATATTACTTTAGATATGATGGCGCAAACAGGTTTCAAGGCCGTGCTGGCCAAACCGCTTTCCATCAAAGAGTTTGCAGATAAAATCGGAAAATTTTTTAAACCCAAGACATTATCATCTTAACTAACGTTGCTTGAATCCAATGACCGGTCCCAATATAGATAAAATAAGAGCCCTTGAAAAGAAAATGAATTCTCTGGGCATTTACAAAAAAGATATCCTGGAAAAGTTTATAAAATCCTCTGGCCGTGGTGGCCAAAAGGTTAATAAGTCCTCCTCTGCCGTATTTTTAACCCATCTTCCCACCCAAGTAACTGTAAAAGTTGGGAAATATAGATCTCAGCATTTGAATCGGTTCATGGCCCTGAGATCCCTGGTGGAAAAAATTGAACAGCGCAAATCCGGGATACCTGATGCCACAGCGCAAAAATTAGCCCGGTTAAAAAAACAGAAGCAGCGGCGAAGAAAAAAGGCGCTTAGCAAAGTGCAGGATCGTAATGCGACGTGATATGATTTTACAATATACCCAGCTGACAGGACTTTATCCGGATTTCAAGCTGTTCGCAGGCAGACCCCATATTTATTCTGGAGATTTTAAATTCTTTCGCAAGCTCCCAGCAGGCTTTGCAGTCAATTATTCCGTTACGCTGGGCATCTAATATCCTGTCCTTTAATTCTGGTGTAATGTTGGTATCGGGATTGAACTTTTTTTTGCCCTTGCCGTGTCCAAAAAGACCGAGTTGGCATTGTGAGATCCGCAGTTTAAGTAAATCGGCCTGTATCCCGATCTCCTTTGGCAAGCAATTTTGTGCCTTGGCAAGGCGATGGGCACTTGCACATGTAAGTTTGCCATTGCTGCTTGCTTGTAAAATGGTCTGGGCAAGCGCTTGATTCAATTGCCCACCTGTCTTTTTTGCATAGCGGCCGTTGTCCTGGTGTCCCATAATATTTAATTGACTCTTGTTTCAGGTTTTTGTATGGGTGTTTTATATGAAAGTACCAAAAAGTTGCTGAGTTCCTTTCATGTTTTGTTATGGGCCGGGCCTGGGCGCTGATAGACCAAGTCGGCCCATGGCTGTTATAACGTAAAACACAGACAGTATAAAGGCCTTATTTTATGAAAGACATGCTTGAATCATGCAAATTTCAGATGATATACATCGCCTCCTGCGGTGAGGGGGTTAATGCGTTTCATCTCGTGGAATCCACCCTTGTACAATTTCCTGATTCCGATATTACAGTTGTAAAAGTCCCCAGAATACGTACGGAAAGCCAGGTTGACGATCTTATTGATAAGGTTAAGGATATCGAGAGTATTATTGTTCATACCATTGTTGATTCAAATCTGCGTAGGTACCTTACGCGCAAGGGCATGGAAAACCAAATTGTTACCATTGATCTGATGGGGCCTATTATTTCAAAAATAGAAACGTTTCTTGACCGCAAGCCTTTGGAAACCCCGGGACTTTACAGGGAGATTCATTTGGTAAATTTAGAACAGGTGTCTGCCATTGATTTTGCTTTGGCCCACGATGACGGTTTGAATCCGGAAACCATCGGGGCAGCCGAAATTGTATTGATCGGGTTGTCCAGGGCGGGGAAAACGCCTTTATCTATGTATATGAGCGTTTTGGGATGGAAAGTGGCCAATATTCCCTTTGTCCCGGGGGTTCCCATGCCCCAGACCTTGGAACTTGTGGACCGGCGCCGGGTGTTCGCACTGAACATCAACCAGGAACAGCTTCAGGCGCACAGGAGAATGCGTCAGGAAACCTTGGGGGCAAAAGATATCTACGCCTATTCCGGAAAGGATGAAATTGAAAAAGAGATCGAACATGCCCAGAGATATTTTATTACCAAAGGCTATTCTATGGTCAATGTGAGCAATAAACCCATAGAGACCAGTGCCGAGGAGATTATTGAAATGATTACGCGCAGGTTCAAGGCCAATGCCCATATAAGGGACTTTATCCAGGATCAGAGCACCCCCCAAAGTGATTTTAATTAAGGTTTATCTTTGAGATAATGTCGAAAAAGACTAAACAATCTGACAGACGAAAATCCACTGACATTTTCAGGCTTTTTTTCATCTGGATGAATATCTCGGCCTGTGCAGGATTAATTGCTGCCATTTTGATTTTTCACAGGGCCAAACCTGAATTTGAAACTTTTTTTGATCGCTTTTATCATCTGCAATTGAGGCGTTACTGGGATCAGGACTATGTCCGTTTTCTTGTTTATGTGCTGGGTGCCGGGACCCTGATCAATGCTGCAGGGCTTTTGATTGCCCGGTACCGGGGTCGACGCAGTACGGATCACCGAAAACTTGTACTGTTGTTGACCATTCTTTACAGTATACTGTTTGTCTTGTCCCAAACATTGCAATAACAACCAAGGGCTTAATATTCATGCACAGGTGCCATCAAGGATTTTGGGGGTCATGCCGATACTCTTATTATCTGAACCCCAAGAATTTTAGGAAAGATGACTATGGCACGATTTTGTATATTGATGCTTGTTCTGATTACGGCAGCAATGCCCTGCTTGGCCAGGGATTTCATGGTGGAATTTGTAGAAGAAAATTACATGGAGAATCAGGAGGAGTATGCCAAATCCCCTATGATTTACCATTCTTTTCAGGTGCGTTCCCATGCGGGCCTAAAAATGCTGGTGCTCACCGGGGAACATCCTGAATATCGCCGATGGCTGCGACAGTACGTTGCCCAGGATAAAGGGTTTATCGTCAAGGTTCCTGATGATGAGAACGATTTGTTTATTCGTTCAAAGGTCTATAAAACCGATGTGACCAATGTCCATCCCTTTAACCCGACCGTGTGGTCAATGAAAGACAGCCGCATTTTTGACACTAAAGATGTGTCGGATACCCAGGCCTGGATTGTAGCAGGCCCGGGACACATCCTTGTGTTGGATCGAAACAATAAACGAAGCGAACTTATCGAGACAGTGGTCAAGCGTATGGGGTATGTCGGCATGATCTCCGGCGATCCTGACGTGGCTTTGGGCGTATTCAAAAATCAGCCTGAAAAATTTAAAATGGTCATTGTGAATTACGATATGCCTGGAATGGGCGCTGAAGGATTTGTCGATAAACTGCTCAAGATTGATCATAGAATCCCTATACTTGTGGAAACCGGTTATAATAACGAAAAGCGTATGCAACGATATCTGTCAAAATATTCAGGGGCAGGAACGGTTACGGTTACACCTGTGGCATTAAATCGGCTTCAGCAGAGTATAAAAAACTTGATCAATCCCGAAAAAGGAACTGAGGCAAAGCCTGTAAATGGATAAGATAACAAAAATATGCAGTGTTATAACCATACTGCTTCTAACGGTTTGTGGGGCCGGTCGTGGCCAGGATCAGGCATTTTACGAACTCAAGGCCGGATTTAAAAATTTTATTCAATGTGAGCTCACAAGGACAGATGCCGAGAATCATTTTAAGGGTGAGCCGTTTTCCGTGGCCATGGTAAACCTTTTCAATGTTACCAAAGAATTGGATATCACCATCATTACCGGGGCTGTAAAGTGCGATGTTCAAGGGCAGTACCTAACTTTGTATGTTGCCGTGGGGTTGCGGGAGTTAAAAGGGAAAACGGTGGTTTCCTATTTTACTATCAGACATAAAGATTTTCGTATTCTTGCCACGGAACTGATTCGATATCCATACAAAGAGCGGTGTCCCTGGTCCAAGTACTGGATCAGCCCGGGATAATTTTACCATGGGGATCTGTTTTGGGGGTGCCTAATTTTTTATTCAGGTAAGCCATGGTCTGTGCCTGATCTAAATGCTCCAGCTGATGAGCTGTGGAGTGAACCTCTTTTTCCGGGGTGCCGATGCTCTTCAGATACGTCTCCCAGAGGCGATGCGCCCTCAATACGGTACTGGCCTCTTTTTCTCCTTTGTCTGTCAAAGAATAGTTCTGCTCCTCATGCCGCAACAAACCGTCCTGAACCATCCGTCGAAGGGCTTTGCCTAAACCTTTGCCTTCACCGGCATATTTTCGGATAAGATCTGGGGGGGCGGTTTTTCCGTTCCTGAGCACCGTCGTCAGGACATCTTCCACAATCTGTTGGGGCACAAGATTTCTCAATCGCATCCATCTGGCCAGCAGGCCGTATTTGGGTGCAACCGTTAAAACCACCAGAAACTGCAGGGTGCAAAAAAGCATGATGGCACCGCCGCCGGCCGAGTCTAACCAAACACAGAGATATAATCCCCCGACAACTGAGGTTACCCCGAACAGGGCTGCCAGCATCATCATTTTGTCCAGACGGTCAGAAAGAAGATAGGCTGTTGCCGCCGGGGGTGATAAGGAGCCCTACAACCAGAATCACACCGACCATGCTTACAGCAGAGACCACCACCAAAGAGACGCAGGTGGTAAACAGGTAATCAATGGCTTTTGGGATTGATCAGCGTCTGCCAATCCTGAAAAAAGTATAATTGAGATGAAAATCAGGAAGGGGAAAAATAGTGAAAAGTTCTTATACAAACATGCCATGATAGTCTCCTTTAAACCAACCTTTTGAGATTTCTACGCCATTTATATAGTTTTAGGGCGGAAATGCTAATAAACAGCAAGCAGGTTAAAGGCGATTGTCCTGAAAAACAAGCCTGGTCTTTTTAAGAAACCAGGCTTGTATGATATTCATGATCGTTTTTTATCTGCAGTCAGGATACATAATGGCCGCCTGGGCAGCCGCCAACCGGGCAATGGGTATCCGGTAGGGCGAGCACGATACATAGCTTAGGCCTGCTTTATGGCAGAATATGACCGATTCCGGGTCTCCGCCATGTTCTCCGCAGATACCCAGTTTGATATCAGGACGGGTCCTGCGTCCAAGTTCCACCGCCGTTGTAACCAAACCGCCCACCGCTTCCTGGTCCAGGGTCTCAAAGGGATCTGAACTGAGGATGGCATTATCAATATAATCGTTCATAAAAGAACCGATATCGTCCCTTGAAAATCCAAAGGTCATCTGGGTCAGATCATTGGTGCCAAAAGAGAAAAATTGGGCATATTCCGCCATTTTATCTGCAATCAATGCCGCCCTTGGAATTTCAATCATGGTGCCGTACAGATAAGGAATCGTGTCTATCTCGTAGGTCTCAAGCGCTTCATTGTAGCACTTTGATACAATCTCCTGGACAAAAGCCAGCTCTTTTTCATTGCAGGTTACAGGGACCATAATTTCAGGCATGGGATTTTTGCCCGCTTTGATCAGTTCTGCACTGGCCTCAAATATGGCCTTCACCTGCATCTGGGAGATTTCAGGATAGGTTATACCTAATCGGACACCCCGGTGTCCGATCATGGGATTGGATTCTAAAAGCTGCTCACTGCGTTTGAACACCTCTTCGATGTCGATGTGCAGCGCATCGGCAATTTCCTGCTGATTTTCACGGGACTGGGGCACAAATTCATGCAAGGGCGGGTCCAGCAGACGCAGGGTCACCGGCAAGTTGTCCATGACCTCCAGGGTGGATTTGATCTCCTCCTTAACAAAAGAGAACAACTCTTCCAGGGCGGCCGCTCTTTCTTCATAGGTTTTGCTTAAAATCATTTTGCGCAAAAGGAAAAGCGGTTCATCTGAGTTGGCTCCGTAAAACATATGCTCTGTTCTGAAAAGCCCGATACCCTGGGCGCCAAAATCAAGGGCTGTCATGGCATCTGCCGGGGTGTCCGCATTTGTGCGAACCTGCATGGCCCGGTATTTATCCGCGATCTCCATGAATTTTTTGAATCTGACGTTTTCCGATGCGTCCTTCATTTTGAGTTGATCCTGGTATACCATACCTTTGGTGCCGTTGAGGGTGAAGATATCCCCTTCTTGGAAGACCCGGGTTCCCACGCGAAGTTCTTTGGTGTCAAAATTAATTTTAAGGGCGCCGGCACCAACGATACAACATTTGCCCCATCCCCTGGCGACCAGGGCTGCATGAGAGGTCATGCCGCCCCTTGCCGTAAGGATGGCCACTGCCGCCCGCATGCCTTCAATGTCTTCGGGATTGGTCTCTTCACGGACTAAAATGACCTTTTTGTCCAACTTGGCCCATTGCACCGCATCGTCAGCCGTGAATACAATCTGTCCCCATGCCCCGCCGGGCCCTGCAGGCAGGCCTTCAGCAATCTTTACAGCTGTTTTCTCTGCTTCCGGATCCACAATAGGGTGAAGCATGTCATCCAAAATTTTAGGATCAAGGCGGCATACCATGGTTTTTTCATCAATGGTGCCTTCCTCCAGCATGTCCATGGCCATGTTCAGGGCTGCGGTTGCGGTACGTTTTCCCACCCGGCACTGGAGCATGTAGAGTCTGCCTTCCTGGATGGTGAATTCAATATCCTGCATGTCCTTGTAATGGGCTTCTAGAAGGTTCCTGATTTCGAACAACTGCTTGTAAAGCTCCGGCATGGATTCTTCCAGGGAAGCCAGGTGTTTGTTCTGAGCGTTTTTGGTGTCGTTGTTCAACGGATTGGGTGTTCTGGTGCCTGCGACCACATCCTCACCCTGAGCATTAACCAGCCACTCTCCATAAAATTTATTGTCCCCTGTGGCCGGGTCCCTGGTAAAGGCAACGCCTGTGGCGGATGTATCGCCCATGTTACCGAAAACCATAGTCTGGACATTGACGGCCGTTCCCCAACTGTCTGGAATATGTTCAATGCGGCGGTAGGATACTGCCCGTTTTCCGTTCCAACTTTTAAAGACGGCGCCAATGGATCCCATGAGCTGAGCTTTGGGATCATCAGGAAAATCAGCACCCAGATCCTCCCGGATTTTTTTCTTAAAGCGTTCGCAAAGGGCCTTTAAATCTTCGGTTGAAATGTCGGTATCATTGTCATAGCCCTTGTCGTTTTTCAGGTTATTCATCATCATTTCCAGATTCAGACGAATACCCATGCCGTCCCTGGGACTGATCTGTTCGGCCTTTTCCATGACCACATCTGAATACATCATGATCAGCCGGCGGTAGGCATCATAGACAAACCATTCGTTATTGGTTTTTTTGATCAATCCCGGGATTGTGGCCGAACATAGGCCGACATTGAGTATGGTCTCCATCATTCCGGGCATCGAGCTTCTTGCACCAGACCGGCAAGATACAAGTAATGGATTTTCGGGATCACCAAAAATCATGCCTGTATGGGATTCGATATTGGCCATGGCTTTGAGGATATCGCCTTCAAGGGTATCAGGAAAGCGTCCGTTTAAATCAAAATAGTGATTACAGCATTCCGTTGATATGGTAAACCCCGGCGGAACAGGCAGTTTTAACTTTGCCATTTCTGCTAGGTTGGCGCCTTTCCCGCCTAAAAGATTTTTTTGACTTGCATCCCCGTCAGTTTTATCAGGGCCGAACTCATAGATGTATTTGGTCATTTTAAATCACCGCTTGTATTGTTTCAGTCTAAGTTGTTTAAAGATAGATTAATTTAGCGTGTTCAAGCCGTGGAACAGCCGGTATTCGATCTCTTCATAAAGCCTGCCAAATGTTAACGTTTACTATTAAAACTTTGGAAAAATCAAGTCAAATAAAATCTTATGTTTATAAATTACAGTTTCGATGATAATATTCCTTTCTCTAAAATGGTGAACGTTGGCACGGTATCACCGTTTGACAGAAACAAACAGGAGGAATAAATGCTGAATATAGAATCCATAACCAAAGGATTCGCAGACCAGGTGCTGCTTGATAATACCGGCATGCAGATCAATTCCGGTGAGCGGGTAGGGCTGGTGGGAAGAAACGGTCATGGAAAAACCACGCTTTTAAATATCATCGCAGGTATGGACCATCCCGATGAAGGGCGGGTTATCATACCTATCGGATATCGGATCGGTGTGCTTTCCCAGCATATAGAATTCAGCAAATCCACTGTGCTTGAAGAGGCCATGCTTGGCCTGCCGGATCATGAACATGATCATTTCTGGAAAGCGGAAAAAATTCTGTCAGGTCTTGGGTTTTCAGAAACAGACATGCAAAAGGATCCCCTACAGTTTTCAGGTGGCTACCAGGTGCGCCTAAACCTTGCCAAGGTACTGGTGTCTGAACCGGATCTGTTGATTCTTGATGAGCCCACCAACTATCTGGACATTACATCCATCCGCTGGATCACAGGATTTCTTATCTCCTGGCCAAGAGAGATGCTTTTGGTTACCCATGACCGGGGATTCATGGATAATGTGGTAACCCATGTTGTGGGGATTCATCGCCGGAAAATGAAAAAGATACAGGGAGATACTGCCAAATATTATCTTCAGGTGGCCCAGGACGAAGAGATATATGAAAAAACCCGGGTCAATGAAGAAAAGCGTAAAAAAGAGATTGAACTGTTTATTTCACGGTTCCGGGCCAAGGCAAGGCTGGCCAATATGGTGCAGTCCAGGATCAAGACCCTGGCAAAGCTTGAATTAAAAGACAAACTGGCAGAACTTAAAAATCTGGATTTTACCTTTAATTACCTGCCGTTTACCGGAAAACAAGTGCTGACTTGCGAAGATTTAAGTTTCGGTTACAAACAAGAGACCTCCTTAATTAAAAATTTTTCTTTGACCGTATACCCGGGGGACCGTTTGGCCGTCATCGGCAAAAACGGCAAAGGCAAAACCACCTTACTCAAATTGATCAGTCAAAATATTGATCCGGATGCAGGGTGGGTAAAGCCAAATCCGGGTGTGGAAACCGGATATTTTGAGCAGACAAATATCCAGACTTTAAATGCGCAATTTACTGTGGAAGAAGAGATTTTGCATGCCTACCCTGAAACAGACCGCCAGGCCGCCAGAAACATCTGCGGTGCCATGATGTTTGAACAGGATGCGGCCTTAAAGAAAATCAGTGTGCTGTCCGGTGGTGAAAAAGCAAGAGTCATGCTGGGTAAACTTTTGATCCGGCCTTTAAACCTTCTGCTGTTGGATGAGCCGTCAAACCATCTTGACATTGAATCAAGCGATGCCTTTGTCGAGGCCTTAAATGCGTTTGAGGGTGCTGTTGTGCTTGTTACCCATAATGAGATGTTCCTGCATGCCCTGGCGAATCGTCTGGTGATATTTACCTCAAGCGGCATTGAGATATTTGAAGGTACCTACCAGGAATTCCTTGAAAAACAGGGATGGGAGGATGAGGAGTTAATCCCTGTAAAACGCAAAAAAAATACACAGCTGCCCAAAAAAGAACTGCGCAAGAGAAAATCGGAAATTGTGGCCGAAAGGTCAAGGCAGTTGACGCCGATAAATAAGAAGATAAATAAACTTGAAAAAGAGATAGAGGTAAAGGAAAACAAGATGGCCAGGGTGAATCAAGAATTGCTTGATGCATCCCAGGACCAGGACGGATTAAAAATTGCCTCTTTATCTAAGGAACATGCTAAATTGGAATCCGACATTGAAACCCTGTTTGATACCTTTGCGGACATTTCTGACAGGGCAGACAAGATAAAAGAAAAATTTGACCGGGAATTATCCGGCCTTGAAAATGGGGATTAAGATGGACAAACAAAAGCTTACATTCTATTATGGTATTATTTTAATCGTCGTGGGTATCGCAGTTTTCATAAGAGTACCCCAGGTGATACCCCAAATTGAGACCATTGATTTTTTTAAAAATAAAATTGGAATTGTAAAGTTCTGTGCCTATTTTCTAGGTTTTCTTCTGGTCTTGGCCGGGGGTATCCGGGTGACCAGAAATTATAAAAAATAGTAACCGTCTTAAGGATATTTTATGGCCGCCAGCACAGCTCAAAAATCCGGATCCAGCCTTAAATCCACTATTAAAGATCAATCTGGTGCCGGTAAAGTTAAAATCGGTGAAATCCTTTCCAAAGAAGGACAGATTACTTCCATTATGCTCAACGAAGCCCTCTCGGTCCAGAAAAAGACCAATGAGCGGCTTTCGGGTATTCTGCTCCAGAGAGGCTATATTGATCCGGATACCATCGTCAATGTGCTGGGACGATTATACAACTACAAAGTTGTCTCTTTTTCTGAAATAAAGCCGGATCCCGAGGCGCTGAAGCTTCTGCCCTATGATGAAGCCAAAAAACATTTGGTTTTTCCTCTGAAGCTGGCCGGAGACGACCTGCACGTCTGTATGTCGGAACCCACGGATACGGATTCGGTTGCAGATCTTGGAAAGAATACGCGCAAAAATATCCGGGCTTTTGTGTCCACTGAAAATGATATCATACAGGCCTATCGTGATTTTTATAAAATTTCCGATGAAGAGTATAAGAGCTTTCTTCATTTTGAGGATGAGGCAGAAGATGATGAACCGGTAACCTCTGTTGATGATTTTGGTTCCCTGGTGTCCGAGGCTGCCGAAGAGCTTGAGGTGGCTGCCGTCGATACGGATGCAGGTACGGATGAGTTTATGGCTTCGGATGCCCCCATCATCAAACTGGTAAACGGTATCCTGACTAAAGCAATCAATGACGGCGTGTCGGATATACACATCGAACCCTTTGAAAAAACATTCCAGGTGCGCTACCGCCTGGACGGCGGCATGTACAAGGCCATGAACCTGCCGCTGTCTATTAAAAATGCCGTAATTTCAAGGATAAAGATTCTGGCCTCCCTGGATATTGCCGAACGTAGGATACCCCAGGATGGTCGAATCAAACTCCGGCTAGGCAAGAAAAAGTCCGTTGACTTTCGTGTGTCCACCCTGCCTACCCTGTTTGGCGAAAGCATTGTTATGCGTATCCTGGACCAGAGCGCATTGAGTGTTGATTTGACTCGTTTAGGTTTTGAATCCGGCACCTTTGACATGCTCAAACGCTGTATTTCAAGACCCTATGGCCTGCTGCTGGTGACCGGCCCCACAGGTTCAGGTAAAACCACGACATTGTATTCCATTCTCAATCGTTTGAACAAGGATGATATCAAGATCCTGACCGCTGAAGATCCGGTTGAATTCAACTTTAAAGGGATCAACCAGGTGCCGGTAAAAGATGAGGTCGGCATGACCTTTGCCGCTGCCCTGAAAGCCTTTCTCAGGCAGGACCCGGATATTATCATGGTGGGCGAGATTCGTGATATTGATACTGCTGAGATTGCCATTAAAGCAGCCATGACAGGCCATCTTGTGTTTGCCACCCTGCATACCAATGACTGTCCGTCCACCATTGGCCGGCTTGTGGATATCGGTATTCCGCCCTATATGCTTGCCTCCTCGGTTACCATGGTTCTGTCCCAGCGTCTTGGACGCAGGCTTTGCCCGGATTGCAAGCAGGTGGTCACCGGGCACAATCCCGAAGATCTGGAACTGCACGGTTTCCATAAGAATGAAATTCCTGATTTGACCATTTATGGTCCTAGAGGCTGCCCTAACTGCAATGGTACCGGATACAAGGGTCGGGTCGGGCTTTATGAACTCATGGAAGTTACCGATGAGGTCGCCAAGGCCATCTCTGCAGAAGTGGCCGAAGATCAGTTGCGCAAGGTGGCGATCGCCGAAGGCATGGTTACCTTGAGAGATTCAGGCCTTGTCAAGGTAAAATCCGCAGAGACATCCCTGGACGAAGTATTAAAGAAAACCGTTATCACAAAAGAGGCGCTGCCCGCCTATCTGGTGAATCCCGACATTGAACAATACGAGGACAAGGATGTCATCATCCGTGAAGGCAACACGGATATTGACTTTTTCAAGCTTGTTCAAGGCGCCGTTTATGTGGTCAAGGGCGGTAAGATGATTGCAGAAATTACCCAGCCCGGAGAGTATTTCGGCGAAATGGCTGCCATCACCGGCACCCCAAGGTCTGCGTCCATTGTTTCAAAGGGTCGCTCCAAGATCAAACGGTTCCCGGGAGATAAATTGAGTGAAATTATAGAGAAATATCCTGATGTGGCCAAACATCTGTTCACCGTTCTTGCTGATCGCCTGAACGAAACAGATCGCAAGCTTGTTTCTCTTTACAACCAGATTAAAAAAAGTAAAGTCAGCAACAGCTAAAAAAATTCCGGTTACGATCTTTAACAGCCTGTTACCCTACCGGTGAAGTGAAAATTTCGTTTGATTCACTGCCGTATTCCTGTCTGGTTGGGAGTATTTAAATTTTTCCAAACCGCCGCTAATGGCCATGGGCTGACTTGGTCTATCATCATCCAAGCACAGCCCACAACAAAATATGAAAGCAATGAAGTAAGTTACTTGTACTTTCACATAAGAGGTACGATCGGATGCCTGATATTTTAATTGTGGAATATGAGATTCTCATCGCCGAAGAGATAAAGGACTGCCTTTTACGGCATGGTTTCGGTGTCACCGAACTTGCGGTAAAAGAGCCTGATGCCGTTGTCATGGACATAAAACTTCCAGGAGAACCGGACGGTATCGCCACTGCAGAAAAGATTTATACACAATGGCACATCCCCTGTATTTTTTTTATTGCCTGGAACGCCAGAGGCATTATAGTCAATCACTATTTTCTTTTTGTGGGGATCTGCCATTTTTTTATCGCACTGGTATTTGTTTTTCATACCTTGTCATACAAGGGAATGAACATTTTTGTCGGACACGGTACCAATCTGCCGACTCAGTTTTGGATACTGGGCGGCTATTTTCAATGCTTCACTTTTCTTTAGGCAGGTATTCTCATTTTAAATTTATCATTCCACCACATTCATAAATTTTTTGATTAAAAAGTCCGTTTAACCATAGCAAGGAGATATTTATGGATATGAATGTATTTATCGGCAAGGTTCCCAAGGCAGAACTACATCTTCATATTGAAGGAACCCTGGAACCTGAGGCCTTGTTCCGTCTGGCCGAAAGAAATAAAATACCCATCAAGTTTGATTCGGTAGACGCACTGAAACAGGCGTATCAGTTCAATAATCTGCAGTCTTTTCTGGATATCTATTATGAGGGTGCCGGTGTCCTTCAAAAACAAATTGATTTTTATGATTTGACATGGGCATATCTGCTGAAAGCCAAAGAACAAAATGTCCGGCATGTTGAAATCTTTTTTGACCCCCAGACCCATACCGAACGAGGCATTGATTTTGAAACGGTCATTAACGGTATATATGACGCGTTGTCGGACGGTTCTCGGAATCTGGGCATTTCATTTTGCCTGATCATGTGCTTTTTACGTCATCTGCCTGAATCCCAGGCCATGGAAACTCTTTCCCAGGCCTTGGATTTTAAGGATAAGATTGTGGCAGTCGGTCTGGATTCATCCGAATTCGGGCATCCACCATCCAAATTCAAACGTGTTTTTGACAAAGCACGGCAAGAGGGGTTTTTGACCGTGGCCCATGCAGGAGAAGAGGGGCCGCCCGAATATATATGGGAGGCCCTCCGGGAGCTTAAAGTTCAGCGCATTGATCATGGGGTGCGCTCGCTTGAAGACCCGTCTTTGATTGCTGAACTCAAGCGCAGTCAGATCCCCTTAACGGTGTGTCCGCTTTCCAATATCAAGCTGCGCGTATTCAAAACCATGCAGGAACATAATTTTAAAAAGCTGTTTGACCGGGGGCTTTGCCTGACGGTCAACTCCGATGATCCGGCATATTTCGGGGGATATGTTGCTGAAAATTATCTGGCGCTCCAAAACGCTTTTCAGTTGACTCGAAAGGACATCGCGCAACTGGCGATAAATTCTTTTGAAGCTGCGTTTATCAATCGGGACAAAAAAGATACATTTATTGCCCAGATTAAAGAAACCATGGCTGAATAGCTGTCATCAAAAAGCAGACATGAACCGTCTGATTCCACATCGTCAAGACATTTCAAGCCCTGTTTTACTGATTTTAACCCATGCCGAAGATGAATGGCAACTGATTTCAACGATCTTGTTCGATGTCGGCAATCTTCGTCGGGCTTCTGATCTTCAAACTGCACTGACACTACATACCGGGTCACCATTTGATTTGATTCTGGCCGACATCGAACTGCTGTCAACTGAAGAACCGGGCATGTCGGCGTTCAGGGCGGTTAATCCATTTGTTCAGTTGCCCCCACCATTGCCAGCGTTTTGCTGCTGGGAGAAACCGGTACAGGTAAAGGTACGCTGGCCCGATTGATCCACTGGCACAGCCGTCGCTATGAAGAACCCTTTATCTCTATCCGCCCAAATTAAGCTGCTCCAGGTCCTTCCGGCAGCTAAACCGGCTGCTGACCCGGCACGGGCTGGATAAGAAACAATTCAAACACCCAAAAGACACATGATGTCTGATTAACGAAATGATCGACATCTATATTCAACTTTTGTTTTTTTGTTGATAGAACCGGTCTTTCTCGCTGTAAATGCAGCCGCAATACTGTTGGCGGTACATACCCAGGGATTTTGAGGACTCTATGCCCTGTTTCCAGCCTTCACGAAAATCCTGGTAAATGAATTTCAACCCATATTGTTTTGCAAGGTTCTGGCCGATTTCCGTGATCATCTGATGGTTCTGGAATTTTGAATAGAGCAGGGTGGTGGAGAATCCGTCAAATTTTCCTTTTTTGGCGACCAGGGCACTGGCTTTAAGACGTGCGTGATAGCAGTATCTGCACCTGTTTTTTTCCCTGAACGTCACGGCGCGCAAAAAATCTTCAAGTTCATACCCCTTTTGCCAGACCATTTTCAGTTTCACCTGATCCGCATAATCGCGCAAGGTTTCCTCACGCCTCAAACATTCGGTGAACGGATGAATATTGTGCCGGTAAAAATAACCCATGACCTCCATGTCCATGCGTCGCAACACCTCAAGGGGATAGATGGTACACGGACCGCAACAGGTATGCAAAAGAACTTTCATTACCGTGCTCCGAAGATGGCTGTGCCAACACGCACTAACGTCGACCCTTCTTCAACGGCCACGGTAAAATCATTGCTCATGCCCATTGATAAATGGGTCATGTCCGTATGGGGAAGATTGAGTATTTCGATTTCTTTGCTGAGCTCTCTAAGTCTTTTAAAATAAACTCTTGCCTCTTCAGGATCATCGAAAAAAGGCGGCATGCACATCAGCCCTGAAACATGCAGGTTTTCATATTGGGAGACCTGTCTTGCAATATCGATCATTTCGCTTTCTTGTGCACCGGATTTGGTGGTTTCCTGGGATATATTTACCTGGAGCAGAATTTTTTGAATTTTTTCGATTTTTTCAGCCTGACGGTTGATTTCCTTGGCAAGCTTGACCGTATCCACGGTATGGATCAGGTCAAAATATTTTACTGCGAATTTGGCTTTATTGGATTGAAGATGCCCTATAAAATGCCAGTTCGCTGAGTCTCTGCCGAGCAGATCAATTTTTTCCATGGCTTCCTGGATATAATTTTCTCCAAAATCCCTGTGTCCGCCATCAATGGCTTGACGGATCATTTCAGAGGGTTTTCTTTTACTTACTGCAATAAGGGTGACCCGGGATGCATCCCGTCCACTTTTTTGTGCTGCCGCACAAATGTCATCTTGAATTTTTTTTATGTTGGATTGAATCTGCATTGTTATTTTGCTTCCTTAAAACTGATTGCCCCCAAAGCTGCCAGGGCCTCAATGAGTTCACATACCGGCAGGCCGACAACATTGGTGTACGATCCACGGATCTCTTTAACCAGAAAGGCACCAATACCTTGTATCCCGTATCCTCCGGCCTTGTCATAGGGCTCTTGGGTAGCTGCATACCAGTTGATCTCATCGTTGGATAGTCGTTTGAACCGCACCCGGGTGTTTGCAACCTTTGTAACCAAAGCATTGGCGTTCGGTCTGGTGATTGTGAAGGCGGTAAAGACATTGTGTTCTCTGTTGTTGAGCCGGCTTAACATGGTTACTGCCTGCCCGTGCCCGTCAGGTTTGCCTAAAATCGTATCATCAACAGCCACAATGGTGTCCGCCCCGATGGTCCAGGCGTCAGGATAGTTCGCAGCTACAGCCTGGGCCTTTAGTTTAGATAATAGACAGACATAGTTTTCAGGATCCATAGACGGATCAACTTGGGATTCGTCAATTGCAGCCACATGAATTTTGAAATCTATACCAGCCTGGGCCATAAGCTCTTTTCTGCGCGGAGAACCCGAGGCAAGGATAATTTCTTCTTTATTTATCTCTTTCATGACCCCTTATGTATCATAATTGGTGGTCAATGTCATAAAGTTAAGAACTCTTGTAGATAAACTATGCCCAGGAATTTATCGCCAGACATAAAAAAACGAGAAAGATTTAAGATCATGAAAATAAGTATGAATATCAGTTGAATATGACGCAGGCAATTTCAAAATCTAAAGATACACTCTTTTTGCTTTTTGAAAGGCCCCATAAAATTATCGTACAATTGATTAAGGACCTTCATGCTCTATTCATGGGGGCAACTGAACCCATTAGGCCCGGGCGTAAATTCAAACGGGAACATAAGATCACCAAACGGGAGCACCACATGGGATATAAGCCTTGCCGCTAACTTTATGACATTGAGTCCTGAGGTTATTGTATAATAGTAAATAGAAAAGCGCCATGAGTAATTCCGTTTTGATCCAAAACTTTAAAGAAAATTTACACGCCTTCACCCCGAAAAACAAAGGGTTTTGAGTTCCCGGCCAGACACTATATACAACAAAAGGAATTGAAAAAGCTTCAACGGACAGATCGGCGCAAAGCCTCTTAAACCAGGCAATCACAAAGAAAAAGAGCACGACCAACAGTAGAGTTGTGTCCGAAATCAAGTAAATTTCAAAATGAACCGCTGAAGTCACAAACTACCGGCTATGCCGGTAGTTTGTGACATGTCCTGCAACCCTTTTAGCGTCATGCCCGATATGGATCAGGACCGGGACGATAAACAGGGTAACAGGGGTGGCAAACAACTCCCCGAATGCCAGGGAAATCGCCGCTGGGATCAGGTACTGGGCCTGTTCCGATGTTTCGGACAGCAAGGGCACAAGCCCGCACACCGTGGTCATAGTGGTTAAAACGATGGCCCTGAAACGGCTGTTGCCTGAAAGGATCAATGCCTGAAAAAAGGTGGGGGAATCGGGATGTGCCTCATTGACCTTGTTGAATCGGGAGAGCAGTACAAGGCTGTCATTGACCACCACACCTGTGACGGCCAGCATCCCGAAAAAGGAGAGCACGCTTAAGTCAAACCCCATGACCCGGTGCCCGATCACAGCGCCCACAAACCCGAAGGGAATCACGGACATGATCACGAAGGGCTGCCAGTAGGATTTTAAGGGCACGGCCAGGAGGGCGTAAATCAGGATCAAAATCATTACCAAGGCCCGGATCATGCCCCCTTTCATCTCGGCCATATCCTCGATGGCACCTGCGGCCTTCACGGTCAGCTGGGGATACATCTTTTTAAGGCGGGGGGCGATGTCCTTTTCAATCCGGGACATGGCCTCGTTTTCGCTGATCACATCCTTATCCAGATTCGCTTGGACCTGGACCACCTGTTTTTTATCCTGGCGGACAATCGCCGATGGCTCAACCCCGGATTGAATGTCGGCCACAAGGGACAAAGGCACCCAAAGTCCATTGCTGGTGCGTATTCGGGACAAAAGAAGATCCCGAATATATTTACGTCGATCCTTCCGGGATTTCACGACCACCTTGACCTCTTCGGTGCCCCGCTGGATACGCTGGACATCAAGGCCGCCAAAGGCATTTCCGATCTGGCTTGCAAGATCAGAGGGGGTCAGCCCTAAGTGCCGGGCCTCGGGTTTCAGAAGCAGCCTCATCCTTGGTTTACCCGTTTCAAAATCGTCCCGGATATCATAAATCCCGTTGATGGTGCCAAGATCGTGTTCAAATCGGGCCACGGCATCCTTGAGTAGAGACGGTTCCCTTGCTCCAAGCTCAAGGATGAATCCGCCCCCGGTTTCAAATGATCCGCTGAAGACCAAAGACTCCACCCCTTCCAAGGTTCCCACTCGTTTTCGCCACCGGTTCAGGGTCTGGATGGTGGAAAGCTGCCGATGTGCTTCGGGCTGCAGTTCCGCATAGATTTCGGCCTGGTTGGTGCCGGTGACCGATGTCATGATGCGGACAATGGGCGGCTTGTCCGTGTTCAACTCGGCCATGGCGGCCGTGTTGAGTTTTTGTGCCTGTTTTTCGATCAATGAAATATGGGCGGTTGTCAGATCCGCAGGGGAACCGGAACGGGTCTTCAGGGTGATGGTGATGATCTGGCCCGGCACCTGGGGGAAAAACACGGTCCTGATCCAGCCGTTTGTTATCAGGGATATGCCGCACACCGCAACGGTGACAAGAAAAAACAGGGCAGCATACCGATGGGTCAGGGTGATTTTGAGCATGGGGCGGTAAATGCGGGTATTGGCATACGCCATCACACGGGAAGCGCCTCCTTGCACCCTGTCCCACAGACGGCTTATACCGCCACGATGTCCGGGCTGTCCTGAATCGCCATGGGTTATGGAGATGGCGGCCAGGTGGGCCGGCAGCACCAGTTTGCTCTCCAGCATGGAGGCCATCACCGAGATAATCACCACCACGGAGAAGCTGGCAAACAATTTGCCGATCTCATTTTCAATGAGAAGCAGCGGGTAAAAGGCGGCCACCGTGGTAAAGCAGCCAAACACCGTGGCTGTGGAGACCCTGTGAACGCCTTTGATGGTGCCCTCTACAGGATCCGAAGTTTCTTTTCTGGCTTCAAACACGCTTTCGCCTACCACAATGGCGTCATCCACCAGGATCCCCAGCACAATGATCATGCCAAAGGTGGTGATGTCGTTTAGGGAGTAGTTTAAAAAGCGTTCACCCATGACAGAGACGGCACAGGCCAAGGAGATGGGAATTCCTATGGCCACCCACAGCGCCAGTTTGACATTGAGAAACAGGGCTAAAAGCAGGAAAACGATCAAAAGCCCTTGCCAGGCATTGGAGGCCAGAAGCTTGAGTCGGTCCTTCATATAGGTGGCCTGTTCAGCCCAGATGTCGATCTTAATGCCTTTGGGAAGGCCGGGCCGGATCTTGTCAACCACCTGCTTTGCCGCCTTGTTCACAGCCAGAAGATCGCCTTTTTGGCCGGTGTAGATCAGCATGCCCACGGACGGCCTGCCCTGGAACCGTGCAAAAAAAGGTTCTTCTTCAAACCCGTCCACAACCGTTGCAACGTCTTTGACAAGGATCTGTGTACCGTTGCCCAGGGTACGGACACCGATATTGGAAAACTCCTCAAAAGAGAATGCCTTTTTGTCCGCCCGGATCACTATTTTGCCGCTTTTGCTTTCGATGCTGCCGGTGGAATAATCCAAGGAGGCCTGGTTGATGGCCGATGCCACCTCTTCTAAGGTCATGCCGTGGGAGCGAAGTTTGTCCATATCCACTTCAATACGGATTTCACGGGGCTTTTTGCCGAACACCTCAATGCGGGTGATCTTTGGATGGGAGAGCAGGTCCTCTTTTACCTGCCTTGCCGTCTGCTGCAGGGTCATTTCGTCCGTGCCGCCGTACACCTGGACAATCAGGCCCATGACATTGAATTCATCCCGGGTCACCACAGGACGTTCGGCCCGGTCCGGCAGGTTGAAGATAGAGTCCACCCTGGACTGGATCTCATTTTGGAACCGGTCCATATCAAATCCTGAAGTTTTTTTCACTGTTACCGTTGAGTTTGCCTCACTGGATATGGATGAAATCTTTTTTATGCCCGGCATGCCTTCCAGGGCATTTTCAATTTTCCTTGAAACCCCTCTGTCCACCTGTTCAGCACTGGCACCGGGATAGGCAGTCTGCACGGTGATGCTGTTCACAGGCATTGCAGGAAACCCTTCTATGCGGATGGAGAACAAGGTAAACGCGCCTGCGAGCAAAACAAGGATCATCAGAAGGTTTGCGGCCACAGGATTTCTGGTAAACCAGGCAGATAATCCATGCATGGTCTACCCCCTTTCCTTAATCTTGGGCTCAACCAGAAGCCCGCCGGCAAAACTTGCGTTAGGGGACACCGCAACCCTTAAGGGATTCTGGCCTTTGGTTTCATCCGAACGGATATAGACCACCCCGTTGCCGTAAAAAAGAGGCGTTGCATGAACCGGTTCAAGCCGGTTGGTTTCATCCACAAACCAAACCACCCCCTGCCGGGTCAATGCCGTTTGCGGAAGGGCCAAAAGGCCCGGTACCTTTTGGCCTTCAATCTCCACCCGGACAAAGGTACCGGGCAGCAGGGGCGGGGTCTGTGCCAAGGGCTGATTCACCTGGAGAAACAAGGTCTCAAGCCTTGAACCGGAATCAAGCCGTTGTCCCTTCCGCATCACCCGGGCCTGCCAGGAGGCGTTTTGCTGGGTGGATACCAGGCGGGCAGAAAGGGTTTGGCCGGGACCGGACAAGGGGGGCTGTTTTATTCTATATTCTTTTGAAAAATTGAGCCCCAGCAGGGCCAACTGGTCGGCACAAACGTGAATGCCCACCTCGGCGGTGTCTATACCGTAAAGTGAGAACACCTCATCCCCGGCTAAAAGGGTTTCGCCCGGATTGACATGGCGTTCAATGATCACCCCGTCAAAGGGGGCGCAAATTTTGGTGTATGACAGCCGGGTTCCGGAAAGGTCCAGTGCGTCTTGGGCTGCTTTAAAACCGGCTCTGGCCGAGTTAAGCTGGGGCCTTCGCAGTACCAGTTCAGAGGACGGAACTCCCTGTAATCCTGAGCGTTTCCAGTTCCTTTGGGCCTCTTTTGTCTCGCGTTGCTCTTTTAGTAGATCAACCTTTGCCTGGGCCACCCGGTTCCGGTCCTCGCTGACCTGGGCCCGGTAAGCAGTCTCTTCTATTTTTACAAGCACCTGCCCTTTTTTGACCCGGACCCCGGGCTGCAGCATGGGGTTGATATAGACAACTGGGCCGTCAACCCTTGATTTAATGGTGGACTGCCACAACGGATTGACCTCACCAAGTGCGGTAATCCGTGCAGGATAGGCCGAAGCGCAGACATCCTGTACCGTTACGGGTATGCCTGACGGCTTCACTTCTTCATCTTGTTGCAGCGCAACTTTGGCTGGTTTTGATTCAAGAAAGAAAAATGCCCCGACCGTACATAACAGGGCCGTAATCATAAAGACGACGCCTTTTCCCGTAAGGATGTGAATTATTTTTTTCATTTATACTCTGAGTTCCTGATTTTTAAAATTTTTTCAAGCCGACAATCGCAGAAAATCAAGCCCTTGGGACTCAAAGGCCGGTACCTGCGGCAATGGCCAGATTCACCCGGTTGCTCAGCCGGTCGGCCAGGGCCTGGTTCAGCCGCAGTTTCACGGAAATCTCCTGCTCTTTGGCAATGAGCAGCGTCTGGATATTGTCCAGCCCCTGGCGGTACCGGTCAGCAAAGTAGCGGCTGCTCTTTTCTGACTCTGTTGCTGCGATCCCAAGGGCTTTGGCCTGGACCGCCAGCTGATTTTCCAGGGTGAGCGCATTTTCCACTTCAGACAATGCCTGCAGCACAACCGCATGAAGATCCTGGATGGCGGCATCGGCTTCAAGGTGTCCTGCCCTTGCTTCATCCCGCAGCCGTCCACTCTGGAACAGCGGCTGGAACACCGATCCCAAAAAAACCCAATAAGTTGTGGCACTGCCGATGTCCGACAGCGTTGTTCCGGACCGGAACAGTTCGGCTGACAACGTTACCCCGGGCAGTCTGGCCTTATCCTTGGCACTGGCTTGCGCTAAAGCTGCATCCACCCGGGCAAAAGCTGCCCGGATATCCGGCCGGTTTAAAAGAACCGCTGCCGGCGTATCCGGTTCCGGCAGGGCTAAGGCTGGCCATTCCCGGCCGCAGGTGAGTTGTCCTTGCGGATACCGGCCAAGAAGGAGTTCTAAGGTGCGGATGAAATCGGCAAGATCTGCCTGTTGTGCGCTTAAATCGGCTTTGGCCACCTGGGTTCGGGTTCTGGCGGCGGCATACTCGTCCAGGCTGCCGATGCCGTCCCGGTACCGGTGGATCAGGACATCTTCGATCTGCTGCAAAACCGCCAGGCGCTGGGTTTCAATGGCCTTGGCCCTGCGGGCGGCTTTCTGGCGGATCCATGCCTGGATCACCCGGGCGGCCAGGGCATCCCGGGCCTTTAGAAGATCCTGTTCCTTTGCCTGGACCTCCTGGTCCGCCGCCGTGTATTCATCAGCCAACCGGCCCCACAGATCGATCTCCCAGCTCACTTTGGCTGTGATTTTGTGGATATTCCGGGTATCGGAATTGTACTCCTGGTTGTTCCTTGTACTGGAAAAGCCCGCATCCACCTTTGGCATTGACTGGGAGCCTGGCCCTGAAAGCAGATATCTTTGGGACTGAAGCCTGAACGCCAGCGCTTTTATGTCCGGGTTGTTTTTAAGGGCTTCGTCGACAAGGGCCTTAAGTTCACCAGAGTCAATAAGGTCCAGGAGCCGGGAGGTTATAGGCAAGGTTTCCGGTCTGCTGGATGTGGTGACGGATGTATTGGCGGACGATTCGGCAGATGTGCCAAATGTTTCGGGAATGCCGTCCGGAAGGGCTGCAGCCCCCCTTGAAGCCGTTGCGATACACCCTTGCAGCCACACGGCGGAAATGATCACCCAAAGGCCAAGGAAAGCATTTAGCTTATGTATCGTTTCTTTCATATCGACACCATCAGAATTCGTAGCCGATACCGGCACCGATGGTCAATTCTTCCTGCTTGAAAAAGTTAATATTGGCATCTGCCCGGCCAAGGCCAGTGACGGTATCATCAGTATTAACAGAAGCGTGGTACAGTATTTTTGCAATCTCATTTTTTTCTTCTTTTGGTTGGTGTGGTTAATGATCAATGGTCGGATAGTAAGGGGATTTTGGGCTGTCGTCTGTTGACTTTGTGTACCCGATTGTATCCAAATGTATCCAAGAATTTCCAAGTTGACCCCGGGCCAGGCACACTGCCGGAACCCGAAGGTACAAATTGGTACAATTCAATACACAACCGATACAGATCTATTGAAAAAAAGCGGTTATTTATGTGAAAATAAAACGTTTCGCTAATGTACAACCTGTCATTTAACTTGTTTGGAACCGCCCATGGATGAGAAAACAACTGTTTTGCTGGTAGAAGACGACCGCCGCCTAGGAGATCTGATTGCCAGATATTTATCCCGTAATGGTTTTGATGTCTCTATTGAAAGGCGGGGGGATACAGCCCCTGCCCTAATTATCAAACAGATCCCTGATCTTGTCATTCTGGATTTGATGCTGCCGGGTATGGACGGTCTGGAGGTGTGCCGTAATGTCCGCCCAAGATTCAATGGGCCTATTTTAATGCTCACCGCAAGGGAAGATGACATGGACCAGGTGGCAGGTCTTGAAGTGGGTGCTGATGATTATGTGATAAAACCGGTGAAGCCCCGGGTGCTGCTGGCGCGTATCCGGGCGTTGCTGCGGCGGTTTGAGAAAAAGAAAAACTTTTTTTTTGAACCAGCCGATCCGAAAGACCAGGATGAACTGGTGTTTAACAGCCTTGTTGTCACCAGATCCTCCCGCACGGTTACGCTGGGAGGGCAAACGGTGGAACTGACCACCAGCGAGTTTGACCTGCTCTGGCTTCTGGCCGAACACAGCGGTCGTATCCTTGACAGGGATACCATCTGCCAGAAACTTAAGGGCATTGAATATGACGGCCTGGACCGCAGTATTGATTTGGCCGTCTCCCGGCTTCGCAAAAAGCTTTACGATGACCCTGAAAGGGCAAAACGCATTAAAACGGTCTGGGGCAAGGGGTACCTTTTTGTCCCGGACGCCTGGAAATAAAATGAAACGGATTTTTTTCTCTTTTTTTTTGCTTACCATGGCCAGTTTGGTCACCTGGCAGTTTGTGGTTGCTCCGTTGGCCGGCCGGCTCGTGGATGAATACTTTGATCGGGAGCTTGATCAATATTACGGATCACTTGTCAAAGGTATCTATAATATGCTTCTTGAGGATATTGAAGCGTTGCCCCAGGATCAATGGGCGGATTATATAAAGCGCCGACAGCCTCAGTTTGGTTATCAGCTGGCTATTGATTCAATGGATTCTCTTGCGTTAAAGGAAAAAGACCGGGTTATTTTGAACCGGAGCGGTATTGTTGTACAAAAAGACGGGGATCTGTATTACAAACGTATCGGTGCAAGCCGCCAGGTGGTTACCATGGGGCCGTTGCCTGAATTTGATCCCCCCATGCGTGTGGAAATGGTGTTCTGGAGCATGGTGGTTGTCAATTTTGCTTTAATGACCCTGTTGTGGACCATGCCGTTCTGGCTCAAGCTGCGGCGCATCAGCCTGGCGGCTGAACGTTTCGGTAAAGCGGACTTCACTACCCGGGTCACAATATCACAACGGTCCGCACTGTTTCCCGTGGCCAGATCTTTTAATGATATGGCCGGAAAAATTCAACAGCTGATCGCATCCCATAAGGAGCTTACCGGCGCGGTTTCCCATGAGCTGCGCACACCCATTTCACGAATCCGGTTCAGCATGGAAATGCTCGAGATGGCCAAAGACAAAGAGGAACTTCACGAAAATATCCTGGAAATTCACAAGGATATTAATGAACTGGAAACATTGGTGTCCGAATTATTGATGTATGCGCGGTTTGACCGGGAAACACCATATCTTGAACGGGTTGAAATACCTGTGGACGCTTTGATCAAAGAGATTGCCAGAAAGGAAGGCAAGACATCGCCCTATATCCGGATTCAATGCGTTGTACCGGAACATAATAAGGACTGTAGGATCGTGGCCGAACCCCGCTATATGTCCAGGGCGTTGGGCAATCTTGTCCAGAATGCCGGGAAATATGCAAGCAGCAGAGTAAATATCGTGTTTGAAAAAACAGATGCCTTTTGCATGATTTATGTGGATGATGACGGCCCAGGGGTGCCCCAAGCGGATTACAAACGAATTTTTAAAGCCTTTGTCCGCTTAGATGAAAGCCGCAGCCGGGATACCGGGGGGTACGGCATGGGCTTGGCCATTGTCAAAAGAATCATGGCCTGGCACGGCGGGGAGGTTTTTGTGTCAAAATCTTTGCTTGGCGGTGCCCGGTTTACCATCCGATGGCCGGCAGACCATGGCACATGATCCGGCTTGTCCACTGCCCGAGTGTATGGATGGGCCTTTTTTATATAACAGCCACGGGCTGACCTGACATATCAACTGCCAGGCATAACCCACAACAAAGTTTGAAAGATCTTAGTAACTTACCCAGGCTTTCTTATAAAAAAAACTGAACTAACCGGTTAGTTTCTTTCATGATTTGTTGTGGCCCAACCTCGGTGAAAGACCAGGTCGGCCCATGGCCGTTATAAGAACGTCTCAATTTTGATCGAGTCGCTTTAACGACTGTGCCTGTAATATCGCTGTATCACAGATTTGGGAATCATTCCGCCGCCCGTTGCCCAGACAAAGTGGGTGGCGTTTTCACGTCTTGATGTTAGTCCGTGTTGAACTGGATCACTTACATCTTCAGCGCTGCGCAACAAGCTGGTTGGGCCGGCGGCTCCCGATGGTTCGATGAATATTGATTCCCGGTCGGCCATGGCCTGTAAAAGTTGGTAAAGGGTGTTTAACGTAGGAATCTACACCATGATACTTTTAGTTAAATATCACTGACCATAGCAGATAACTTCTTTGCTAAGGACGCTAATTCTTCTGCCTTGGATGTCAATTTGGAGCTGTTTTGGGCAATCTGGCTCGCAGACTCATGCACAACAGTAATATCTTCAGCAATTTCTGTTGATACCGAAGAACTCTGGTTTATGTTATCGTTTATCTCGGCGATCCGGGAAGAGGCATTCCCGACATTTTTGGAGATTTCCTGACTTGTAACAGCTTGCTCTTCAACAGCAGAGGCAATAGAAGAAACAATATCATTAATTTCATTTATCCCATCTGATATGTTCTCAATTTCAGAGACGGTACCGTCGGTTGAAGTCTGAATAGTTTCAACTGTTCGTTTGATTTCTTCAGTAGCATCAGATGTTTGCTTTGCAAGTTCTTTTATCTCGGCGGCAACAATAGCAAACCCTTTACCGGATTCTCCTGCTCTGGCAGCTTCGATGGTGGCATTTAATGCCAACAAATTTGTTTGTTCTGAAATGTCTGAGATAACTTCGGTAACATTGGTTATCATCTTTGCTGATTCTCCAAGTTTGCTTACTTGAACAGACGCATTCTTCCCCTGCTCCACAGCAAGGTTTGTCATACTTCGTGCGTTTTCAGAATTTTTTGCAATTTCATTAATGGTTGCATTCATTTCTTCAACTGCTGAGGCTACATGGTTCATGTTCATTGTTGTTTCTTCCATGGCGCTGGACATGGAATGCATATTTGAACTCATCTCTTCAGATGCTGCCGCCACAGAATCAGATCTTTGTGAAGTATCAAGAGAATTTTGTTCAAACTGCTTTGATACTTCAAGCAAAGACTCAGAGGATGGTGTTAAGATCTTAGCAGTTTCTGATAATTGTTTAATTGAATCGACATTGGTGACCAATTCCACATGACCAATCTTTTTCCCAGTGTCATCCTTGATATAGTGTGTATCGACCTGCATATATGTGCTGGGTGCATCAGGATATTCTTGACTATAATGAGTCGTCTGCTTCCCCTTTCGAAGGCAGCTGACCCCACAGTTTTCTGTCTCACATATATCAGCTTGCCAATTTGAACAATGTTTGCCAATTACACTTCTTTTATTCAAATTATGTTGGGCTAATAATGTTTCCGTAACTTTGTTAACAAATACCCATTTCATATTCATATCTGTCGTGGTCACTGGGAAAGCCATTGCATCCAACGATCCTTCCAGATAAAAAATCAATCGCTGCTTGCTGTAGTTCAGCTTTAGAAGGATGAGATTCATCACACTTAATATAATGGCAAGATAAAATAGCTTCTGTGCTTTTTCAGGATATTGGGCATCGCCATTGAAAATCTGAACCACGAAAAATCCTGTTATCACGAGGGCACAGATCCATAGGACCAGTTTGATTCTATGCGGGATATTTAACATGTTCATCTCCTCATAATTGTTACGAATTTATGATAACATTGCGGTGTGCACGTCACACACGCAACCGCCCCTCCGGACCTCAAAGGCAGACTGCGGCCGGGCCCCGTATAGAAAGAGCCTGAGATATGCGGATTTCAACATCTCCTTTAAATAGTGTATCTGCCTTTACCCCGCCGCAGCTTCCCTTTGAGATCATGGAAACGATCACGGTGTACCGGTATACTCCCGGTGTATGAAAGACCATATAAGTCTGAGGGAAACCGGTCAGAATTTCGGGGGGACCTTTTGCAGCAAGATCCTTCGGGGATTGAATTTTTTTCATGTTCACGGATACAAAAAATCCCTGGAGCAGTCGGGGCGGTTCCAGGGTAAAGGATAGAATGATTTTTTCCCCCACGGTTCCTGTCAATTGATCCTCCGCCAGCATGGCCTTATAGGTGTGATTGACCAGGGGACAATTATCCATCCCCTGTGGAAGGGCAAAGGCAGCCCAGGAGACCCAAAGGAGGAGTCCCAAAAGTATGGTCACAGTTTCCCTTACTGGAAGGTCCCGGCAGGGACGTAAACCGGAAAAGGTCCTCGTCCGCTGCCGGTGCTCAAAATTCATGATTAGTACAGTCCTCCCATGTTCACGGCAGTATGCACGGTGTCGGCAAAAAAAACGGCCCGGCCCAGAAGCTCACCGATCAGGATGACGGCCCACAACCAGGCCTGTGCTCCTTTCAGAAGCTTGATCAGGGCAAGGGGCAGAACAAGTCCGATGACGATCCTTGTCCAGTACAGGGGGGAGGCCAGCCAGAGCCCTGCCGTCTGCTTCATGATTGTCCCGCCTGAAAGCCAGATGCAGGGCACCAGCAGATAAATGACCAGGGCCACGATCAGGCTGACGGTAAGAACCCTGGTGAGCATGGGACGTGACGATTCCGGGACAAACATCAGTCCGGCACTGCTGCCCAGAAGCAGGGCGGTCAGAGAGAAAAAGATAAAGGGCAGGGCATTGTTGACAGCGGGAAAACTGACCGGAGAATAGGTCATTCCCATGGCGATGAGGACCAGCAAACCGACAGCCGCTGTGGCCAGGGAAAACCAGGGGTTATTTTTTTTCCGCATGAGGACAAGGCCTGCGGCCACCATGGCAAGAAAAATTGTCGTGGTCAGGGCTTCACGGCTGAGCCATGCCCTTCCCAGATTGGTCAGGGCCCGGACCATGCCCGAAGGATGGCCCAGGTGGAATACCGAAGCAGTGAGGCCGGCCAGAAGCACGAAGCCTGCGGCCAGCCACTCCGTCCGAATGCTGCGAAGGTCCGTATCCGGCCCGCCAACCTGCCGGAAAGCGGATAGTACCACAAGTCCTATGGCGGACTGGCTGAGTACGGTAAACAGAACCAGGGGCATTTCATAACTATTCATGGGTTTTCCTCCTTACCACTTCAGGCAGTTTGGGCAGCCGGAACCGCACAGACGGATTCAGGGACGGCTGTTTGGGAAATCCGGGCGCATAGTGCACAAGGCCCGTGGTATCTAAGGTAGAAAGTTCAATGACCTGGATGGCCTCCACCGGGCAGGAGAGCACGCACATGGGTTTTAATCCCGCATCAAGGCGCTGGTGGCAGAGGCTGCACTTTTCCGCCTTTTTAAGAACCGGGTTGAACCGGGGGGCCCCGTAGGGGCAGGAGCGTATGCAGTTGCCGCAACCGATGCACTTGTCCTGCTCGTGCACGACAACACCGTCCTCCTCTCTTTTAAAGTACGCCTCAACTGGGCAGACATTGAGGCAGGCGGGATTTTCGCAATGGTTGCAGGCCAAAGAGTAAAAGGCCCTTTCCTTATGGGGATAGATTTCCTCTTTCAAGGGATAGACCTCCCGCCAGACCACGCCGTTTTCCTGGTGGTACTGATTTTTGCATGCCATGGCGCAGGTAAAGCAGCCGACACACCGGTCCGAATCCACTAAAAAGCCGAGTTGTTTTTTCATTTCATACCTCCTTTAGGCCTTAACAAGATCTGCGAATTGATCGTGGATGGCCACGCCCGGGGCACCGGCTTTATAGCCCCCCATGTCTGCAGAGGTATCATCCACCAGATTCTGGCAGTTGTAGGGAGTATTCTTGAACCAGGCTTCATACATGAGGATGGCGTCGGCTGGAACGTTGTCGGTCAAAGATGCGGTTATGGTGACCTCTCCGGTCTTGTTTTTCACCCGGACCCTGTCGCCTTCGGCAATGTTCCGGGCCCGGGCGGTTTCAGGGTGGATATAAACATAGGGCCTGGGATTGAACTCCTCCATCCAGTCCAGGTTGATGAACTGGGAGTGCAGGCCAAATTTGGTGTGGGGGGTTAAAAGGCGAAGCTTATCGTATGGTTTGCGGCCGGCCACATACTTGGGCAGCGCGTTGAAGCCGTGCTCGGCGCAGAGATCAGACTTGAACTCATATTTGCCCGACGGGGTGCCGAACTTGCCGTCACCCCAGGCCAGCAGGTTGGTTTTGGCTTTTTGGGGACCGTTTTTAAGCTCCTTCCAAGAGTTGATTCCGAACAGGTCGTACACCCCCTTGTTGAACTCCTTTGCCATCCAGTCCTTTGTATCAATGTCCGTGGGAAAGGTGCAGGAGCCGGGGGTAAGTTCATTCATCTTCTTGGACAGGGCCGCTGCAATTTCAATGTTGGACTTGGCCTCGTGAAGGGGTTTTACCGCCTGTTCATTCAGGGAAAGCCAGTAGTGCCAGTACCCTGCGTTGACGGTCCACTCTTCAAAAAGCGTGGTCACGGGCAGGACGATGTCGGCCTGTTCAACGGTGGGGTTGAAAAACTGGTCCACAACCACCACAAGTTCCAGCTTTTTAAAGGCTTTTTCCATCAGGTTGCGGTCAAAATCCTGGTTCATTGGGTTCTTGCAGGAGACCCACAAGGCCCGTACCGGTGGATCCGTGGCATCCAGAATCTCCCGGGCGGTCTTATTGATGTTCAGCGTTCGGTTGGTGTAAGCGGGCCCCTCTGACTTTTTGGTAAAATCAAACTCGCCCTTGGCCGCCTTGCCCAGGTACCCTTTGGCCCCTTGGGGGGGCTGTTGGATCATGGCGTGGTAGTTAAAGCCCCAGGTCTGGAGATGTCCGTACCTTGCCCCACCGCCGATCTTGCCCACATTGCCAGTCATGGCCACCAGGGCGTCAATGGACCGTACCGAAGCCCCGCCGTTGACGTGCCGCTGCATGCCGTATCCGATCCAGATGGTGGCAGGATCGGCTGTGGCAAATTCCTCAGCCACCCGGGCAATGCGCCGGGCGGGAATCCCGGATTTTTCGGAAGCCCATTCCAGGGTCACCTCCTGTTTAAGGTAGTCGGCAAACTCTTTGAATCCGATTGAGTTTTCGGCTACCCAGTCCTGGTCCACCAGGCCTTTGTCCAGGATATGCCGGGCCATGCCCAAGGCCAGGGCCCCGTCCTCGCCAGTGCTAAGCTGCCAGTACTCATCGGCCTTGGCTGCGGTCTGGGTGAGCACGGGATCAATGCATAGAATCTTGGCCCCGCGTTGCCGGGCCTCGTAGATGTACTTCATGGTATGGACCGAACACCAGGCCGGGTTTACGCCCCAGAGGATAACATACCGGGCGTCCACCATATCTTCGGGATCGTTGCACCACATGTTGCCCATGTCGTAGTTCTGGGCGTCAATGCCGGCGGGCCAGCAGGGGGTTCCCACCAGACGGGTGGTGTAGCCCAGGGAGGACATCAGTCCTTCCACCCCGTAGTTGGTGATACCGAAGTTGCCCGAGTATTTGGTCATGGCAAGCCCCAGCATGGACCCGTCTTTTTCGTTCATCTCAAAGAACTTTTCACTGATCCGTGTCAGGGCGTCGTCCCAGGATACCCGCTTCCAGTTTCCCGTTCCCCTGCCCTGCTGGACCATGGGGTATTTTATGCGGTCCGGAGAGTAGAGCCGTCTGATATATGAATTGCCCTTTACACAGAGCCCTCCTCGGGTAAAGGTGGACTCCTTGGCACCTTCCACGAATTTGGCCACCCCGTCCTTGACATAGGTGACGATGCTGCAGGTGTCGTAGCAGTTCCTGGGGCAGGCGTTACGAAAGGTTTCATAACCGCCTTCATACACAATACCGGCTGCCTGCGCGTCCCTGGGGACCAAAAAGCTGCAGGGCATGGCAGATGCGACGCCGGCTGCCGTCAGCCACTTCATGAATCGCCTTCGCGTCATAGGGCAGTCCAGGGCCTTTTCAATCTCGTTTTTTTCCCATTGGCTCATTGGTTTTTCCCTCCTATTTTATGTCCTGGTGGGCAAGCCATGCTTCCAGGTGATCCAGTGCCAGGTCCACGGCCGGGTGGTTGGCCTCGGCCCTGCGTACTCTGTTTATAAATTGCGGCAGCCAGCCCCCCAGATGTTCGTGGAGAAAATAATCCCACAGGGCACGGGGCTCCTCTTCGTCCAGGTCTTCGGCCCGTGCTGACAGGCCCAAGGCGGCATCCAGCTCCACGCCAAGATGATCATCGGGCAAACGCCCCTGCAGGGGTGATTCAAGACCGGCCATTTCGTAAATTCGCCGGACTTTGAGCGTTATGTCGTCCATGAGCCGGGGATCGGTCGACAGATAGATTGAGGCGTAGGGTGGCGCCTGAAGTGCCATGGGGCCGACAAAGAGACGGTTGAAGGCAAATTCAGCCTCATCCCAGTCTGTTTCGCCCCATACCTGCCCAGCCCAATCGGCCAGGGCAGTGCAGGCTAAAGATAGATCCTTTCCGGACCGGGCCATAAAAAAATCCCGAAGCCGGGCCAGTCTTTTTCGCTGTTCCGGGGCCATTATCGCCTCCCTGTTCAATGTTTGATCAGTATGGATTAAGTATAGAGAAGGGAAGCCCGTCTTACAAGAGGAAAAAAAACAGGTAATTAAGAGGTCGTTTATAGTTGGCAACTGTGCCATGGGAATTCAGGACGAAGACTGCAAGGACTGATTCAGGAGGGTGTCAGATTGATCTTGCGGTTGAGCAGCCCGAGTTTGCCGCGGATATTGCGTTTGTGGGTCTGGATAGTGGCACAGGGCTCGTATCATTCTGAACCGCAGAAAATCCTCAATATATCGTGGATTTTCAATTTTAATAAGCACACAACCTATGATGTGCTGGATAGTACGAGCCCAGTACCATGCTTAATAGCCCGGAGGTAAATGCTTAAACAGACGATGTTGATTGCCGGTCTCATCAATATATTTTCCTGTGTCACCTTGCTGGGCAGCATCAATATCGGCAACCGGCAGCCGGACAACCTGAACAGTGAAAAGATCCTTGCCTTCATGGCGATACAGGGTCCTGCGGAATGTTTCATAGTAGGGTGTTACGGCAAGGGATCCACCATAAAAACCTGTATTGCAGATGACCACATTGCAAAAAATCGTCTTTGATAGTGAATCAGCCAAGTGATAAAATGAATCAACATCACGATTATAAGCCAGGACAAAAAGGTGGTGAATTTTTCCCCGGTAAACCATATATCGTTCCACGTCCATAAAATCATAACAGATGCAGACACCAATGCGACCGAATCGACCTGCGTCAAACAACCAGATGGTTTGATCGGCTTTGAAAGCAAACCCAGAATCCCCGATACCAGTTTCTTCGCCAGGGGCAATATAAGTTTTCCCGAAATAAAATGTACTGCATCGTTCACTGGACTGTTTTTCCGGCCATCTCTGGGGAACGATGACCAGGGCTTGATTTCTTACGATGCTGTTTGCATGATCCATGGTATAATCCATACCGGCTATAACGATAGAGCCTATTTTTCTGCACAGTGCCAGCAATCGGCTTCGAAAGCAAAGCGGCACAGCCAGTTCTGGAAGAATGATAAATTGCGGTGGTACATCCATTTCAGAAAGAATATGGAATCCATGTCTGATTTCTCTCCAGGCATGGTCCGACTCAGCAGGCGTCATTTTTGGATGATTCTGCCATGCAATTTCGGCATTGGTGGTTGTTTGAATCAGACCGAGCTGCAGATAATCAGTCAGTGACTTTTCCGTTTCGGGCATATTATTCTCCAATATCAGTTATCCAGTCCGCTCGTGTAAAGTGCTCCAGTTGAACAGGTACAATTTGCCTTGGGATACTACGTTGAAGGGTTAGTTGATATTTTTCCAACATCTGTCTGGCTTTTTGGATATAGGATTGGAACATGTTTAAATTCATGATTTGCGGCGGATAACGGACCGTATCGTCATCATCTCCTGCTGACACAGAAGGCTCAGTCAATGCTGTCTCCAGTTGACTGGGAAGCAAACAGGCCTCAAGGATCCCATGGGTCCAGGATGAAAATGGGATGTTTCGCATTCTGGTTCGCACCAAAGGAAAGTACTGCCATTCATGCCCGTGTACATTCCATGCTGCCGGCCAGTCAAATGAATGGCTTACCAGTCCCAGCAATAACATACCAAGGCCCCGGATCATGGCAATCTCAGGGGTGGTTTTGGCAATCGATGACAGATTAAATCTGTAACGATAGTCGTCAACCCTATCTGTTGCCCTTAATTGCAGGAGAAACGGCTCCTCACTTATCTGGTCTCGCCAGTGTTCCCAAGTCAAAACGGTATTCCTTTCTTTTGTCCATTTTTCTGGAACAAGAATATTCAGAGGGTGCAGGGGATAGTCTCCGTTTCCATCGCCCTGAACAAAGGTTTTCACTTTTCCCGCTATTTGATCAGCAAGTTCAAGAGCCGTCCATTCGGTGACCCGTGGATCATAAACGTTTTCCTTGTATTTCTTACGAATCCACCAAACCCACTTTTCAAGGGGTATCCATGGTTTATCACTGTTTTTTTGCATAATCCTGAATATTTTTTCTTCACCTGGGGTGATTACCGAACCCCGTTTGTCTTTATATTGAACAGGGTCAGTCCCCTGAAGCAGTTCATACAACCATCCGGCACGCTCTTCTTTTGTGAAGACTTCCTTCTCCAGGCATGCATCAATTATTGTTTCTGTTTTGACTTCTCGCGTTACATTATGGGGGTAACGAAATAACAGGGGGCAAGTGCAGGGCTCATTGACCCCGAGTTTACAGACCGCAGCTTTCCATATTGGCCCCGGGCTTGTTTTAATGAGGGAATTGAGCCTTGTTTCGGCCCACCATGCCCATGCTGAAAGAGGGATTAATGTCTTTGCCGCCCATTTTTCCGGTGACACGGACCAGTCAATAGCTTTGCAGTTTGCTGCAAGACGTTGCATTAAGCGGAAATCACTGTCAGTTATCAGTTCGTTCTCCACTTCCTGAAGATACAAAAGAGCACTACCAAAACCGCACTGCATCAAGTTCAAGGAATTGCGTTCATACCATGTGGGCTCTACATCTTCCGGCAAGGTGACCGGTTGTCTTAACAGTGTTTGCAAATAGGAATATGCTGCCTGACGCCGATAGATTAAATGATCTTTATGAGACATGTTGACAGCACACTGGACAGCCTGATTGGCCATAAGGCGACAGATGATAGCCCTTATGTGGCCAGCCCATACTGGGTCGTGTTTAGATACTTGCTCAAGTTCTTTATGAATTAATGTCAGGTCGGTATGTCCGGAAAACCGACAATATTCCAGCAGGTAAACCCAGAGGTTAAGTTTCTCTCGATGATTGCGAAGCGCTTTCAACAGTATCAGAAAGATGTGCATCTGACTTTTGTGTTGCTTATTGGTATTTGCGGATAAAAGCTGTTGATGTCTTTTTTCCAGGCGTTCAATTTCTTGCTGTAACTCCTGGATGCGTTTACGTGTTGCAACTGCGTCATTTGTTTTCTGACGAAGCCCCTGTAAACGGTTACAAAGATCAGTCTCATGCTTCTTTGTTTCAAAAATACTACGTTCAATCAGGCACAGGTTCGCCTGGTTTCCTAAGACTTCCTGGGGCAAAGACCATGCAAGTTTGCGGGCAATGCTGTCTATCTGAAAATCATAACTGCCGACAGTGCCTGATTCTCGGCCAAGCAACAGGTTTTCCATTTCACGAATGTACAATATCTTTTCTCGTTGCTGCAAAAGATCAAAATTCAGATCCTTTATACTGGTTACCATCCTCAGGCTCCTGATTAGTTCTGGGAGCGGATTGGTATTGTCCAGGAGCGCATCTTGAATCGCCTGGTGCCTGGATTCCTCATTCAGAATTCCAGATTGATTTGTTTGTCGCTGGGAAATTCGATATTGAGAAAGGGATTGCGGCTCAATGGATTTCCAATCCAGTGTGGTTCCGCAGCCATACTTATCTAAGAGCGTCTGGTATTCTTCCATCCAGTCAACCAAACTTGAAAAATCGCGGGAAAGAAAACAATGTTCAGAACCAAAACGAAAGTGAGCGATATTTTTTTTTCGGAGATCATCAGCCGAAACAGACCCGGGAACAATCCAACGTTCTGCTATATCCCGTTCCACCGCCATGAGCGCGACATTTTGTAAGAAATCTGCAACTGCCAGACCCGCAGGCATAGTGGTTAGGGCACATTTTTTCGAGTCAGAGATACTTCCCGCCGGCGGATTGGTCCAGTATTTCGGATCAATTCTGAACTGTAGAAGCTGGGAAGCGAGTTGATGAATCTGGGGTTGAAATTCGGGTGAAAAGGCAGAAAGATTGTCAGCCACAGTAGCAAGACTTCCTCCGGACGAGCAGTTGTTAAAGGAAAGCTTTGCCATGTACACTTTGTTATTTTTTACTGTGGGCCAGTACTTTTCCTGCAGGTAAGGAAGTCGCTGATTGCCTACAATATAACGCTCCTGTTCAAGCACGTTACGTTCAGGTTCTTCTAAGTTTTCAGGCTGTAACAATCCGGCCATTGCTCTAGCAGTAAGAAAAATATGGCGCTGATACAGCGACCAGGCTGTCATAGAATTTCGATAGAGGCGTCCACTGGAGTGTCTGTAGCCACCGTTTCTAATGACAACTGTGTCATTTTTTTTCTCACTCCAGGTGGATCTATGGAGGCGACCGCCATAGCTCCATGGAGGCATCCGACAGTCCAGGCGAGGACCGATAACGTTCAAGAAGGCAATCCAGGCCACCTGATCGCGAACAGAAATATCATAAATGAACCGTGTCTGCTTACCATTTTTGATAGTATGGGAAGGCTGCGGAAGGGGGCGAACAGCATCTGTCCTGTATGTTAATTCTTTGAATTTATAGGCAATTACATCTAATTCTTCCTGGAGATTCGCTTCAAAACAGGAAAGTCGGTAATCATCAATCCAAGTATGAACTGATCGTGTATAACGCTGATATTTCAACCATGCCCAGTACAGATTTTGAGGACAGGTCAATAAGGTTGTCAGGGAATAGCAGGTATTTGATGCCGTCATAGGATTACCTCATTTTTGATACGATTTGGATCCGGATGAGCCAGCGCATTTTTCGGGTTTAGTTATGCATAGGGCCATGCCTTGTGATGCTTGTTTTCTCACAACTCGATACGCTCTACATTGGTTCCCACAAGAAAGTTCTTTATCCCGCCTCCCACCCTGATCAGGTGGGTACTAACCAGTAGGTTTTTAGATAGAGAGTTTGCAAAAACCATTTTAATGGAATAGGTGGAATCCGTTGTCTGGCCGGTAAACATATATCCCAGTGCAGCCAAAGACTGGACAGGTAAACCCAGGCTTATTCCCATAAGCAATATCAGTGAAAAAATAAACGTTTTGATAAATTTTGGTCTCAGGCATGGATATTCTTTCCCAATTTCAATTTGTTCTACAAATATTTAGCATACCAGGCTGGGTACGTCTATTCTGATGATTCAATCAAAGAGATATAGTCATCCTACATAGAGTTACATTAAAAATTGGTATGGTTACTTGAATGTTTTTGAAATGACGACAAGTAATCCATCTCCTGGGATATAAGTGATATTTATTTTGAACAAAGAGATAGGTATCATTCCATGGCGCCCAGTCGCCTGCAATGGTGTGCAGTTGACCCAGTTCATCATCAATAACCGTCATTGCCTGATCCATGCTCTGAAGGATGTCTTTCCTTTCAAGTTTTCGATCAGGCTCTATTTTTAGAAAGTCACTTACAATTTTAGCGTGTTCATTGTTGGGGTAGAATTCGCGCCAAAGATTTATGTGCTGAATATTATGGTGACATAATGCTTGTACTCAGTGGGTAAAATATATCGCATCTTACACTGTAAAACAAACGCCTTTCCATTGCAGGTCAGTTATTGACAGGATTTTGATAGTAATGATACATGTAAAATATGCAGAAGTTTTTAATTAATAAAGAGGCGCTAAGCGCAGATAAGGCTGCTATTCATGGCCAGGATGCAAAACACATATGCAAAGTCCTAAGGCTTAAACCCCAAGATACCATTTCCATGACCGATGGCCATGGAAATGACTATACGGGCTGTATTGATAAGGCCTCTTTTGAATGTGTTGAAATTTCAATTTTAAGTGAGAAAAAAAGCCTCACGGAATCAAATCTCGATCTGACATTATGTACGGCCATGCTCAAACACAACAAGATGGATGGGATCATCAAGCAGATTACCCAGCTTGGGGTTACCCGTTGGATTCCTTTTTATTGTAAAAGATCCATTCCATTGTCAGGTCAAAAAAAGGAACAAAAACAGATCGAGCGATGGCAGACCATTGCCAGAGAATCTTTAAAGCAGTGCCGACGATCCTGTCTTGTAGACATTATGCCGCCTATGGATTTTGAACAGGTTCTGCTCTTTTCAAAAGCGTGTTCACACAAATTTGCCTTTTGGGAAGCCTCGGAGCGACCGCTTACCGGAGTGCTTCCCAAAGAAAATAATAAAGCGGTTGTGCTAATCGGACCCGAGGGTGGGTTTGAAGAAGAGGAAATTAGACTTGCCGTTGAATCCGGATTTATCAGTTACTCCCTTGGACCCAGAATTTTAAGAGCTGAAACAGCCGCTGTATCAGCCTGCGGGCTAATTCAGTATCTGCTGGGTGATATGGGTGGGCGTTGAAAAATATTATTCTTAATGCGGTTCTAATTTTTTCCTTGACTTGAACCGTTAAAGAACATATATAAGCTGACGTTGTTTGACTTGCCCAGGTAGCTCAGTCGGTAGAGCAGGGGACTGAAAATCCCCGTGTCAGCAGTTCAATTCTGTTCCTGGGCACCACGATTATAAAAGCCTTCAGTGAAGATCACTGAAGGCTTTTTTGCTTTTGGGGTCGGTTTCATGCCCCCTTAGACCGCATTTAAAGTGTTGTCATAATCCCACAAGAAGACGGTCACGGCAATGCCGCCCAAAAGGATTAATATGCTACCAACGATAAAGACGTAGGAGACGCCCATCCAATCAAGGATAAGTCCGGAAAGAATGGGGGAAACGATGAACCCCAGCCCCCAGGCGGCATCGTTAAGGCTCATAATAGATGCCATCCCCATGGTCTGTCCCAGTCGGCCGGTAATGACCAGACCGCCTGGCAAAGACAGTCCGTTGGCCATTCCCATCAGTATATTGAGTATCAGAATCGGGATAAATCCGTGAAAAAAAGGCATTCCTATAACAGTTATGCCGCAAGCAAAGGTGCCGATGATGATCAGGTGCTTGGGATTGATCCGGTCGGCAAGCCCTCCGCTTATGCGTTGGAGAAAGGCAATTAAAAAGATGTTCATGGTCAAAATGATGCCGACCTGTGAACTGGATAGATTGATCTTCATGGCTAAAATGGGCAGAAAGGTATACACGGATCCCTGTCCCGAAGCGGCAAAAAACCGCATAATGAGGATCCCGAAAGCTGTTTTGTGGGTGATTATTTTTCTGATAGGGTATGGTTCGGGCCGCTTTATATCACTCAGGTGTGTTTTGTCCGCAGGGATGAAAACCGCCACCACCAGAGAAGTCAGCAGAGCCAGGCCCCCCATGATGTAAAAAGCGGCGTTAAGTCCCAGGGTATCTCGGATCATGCCGCCCATGGCCGGGCCAAAGCCAAGGCCAATCATAATGGCCATGTTCAATGTTCCCATGTAGAGCCCAAGTTTTCGGGGCGGCGCAATGTCTGCTGTCAGTGCCATGGCCACCGGCACCACCAGAAGTGAGGCCATTCCGTGAAGCAGTCTGATCAGAATTAGAGTTTCGGCATTTTTCGGCAGTACATAAAAAATAGAGAGAACCGCATAGATCAAAAGACCGGATGCAATGAATCGTTTTCTGCCCCATTTATCTGATATTGACCCGCTAAAGGGGCTTAAAAGGGTTCTGGAAACATTAAAGCTGGCAACAATGAGCCCAACCAAAAATCCACCGGCCCCAAGTTCTACTGCGTAAACCGGAATCAAGGGCCAAATGATACCAAGTCCCATCATCGCTACCCCCACGGCAACAGACAGAATAAAAAGAATAGCGGATTTGTTCATTCGGGATTTTCCATGGACCAGTTAAATTTATGCAGGATAAGTCATAAATTTCAAGTTGGCAATACCGTTTTAGCAGCAGCGGTTTTGCCCAGGTTCATACATTTTGTAATCGTTTATCTCGACTTGACACGCAAAAGCCAAATCCCTATCATCCTTTGATTTTGGATTGGCATTAACATGGGAATAGACATATGAAAAAGTATCCTTTTTTAGAAGAAGTCGGCCTTGAAGTCATTTATGCAAAAGACGGTGAATCAGAACTGGAAGTTAATTTAGCAGAAAAACACACGACTTCCTGGGGATCCATGCACGGTGGTGTGACAATGACGTTATTGGATGTCTGTATGTCACGTGCGGCACGGTCATCAGATCCGGAAGAGAGCGGCGCTGCAACAATTGAAATGAAAGTCAGTTTTTTTCAACCCGGGGGGCAGATCGGGCAACGCGTGACCGGGAAAGGTCGGCTTTTGCATAATTCAGGCCGGATGTTCTTTTGTGAAGGAGAGGTCTGGAATGGCGAAAAATTGGTTGCCAAGGCTTTGGGTACTTTTAAAGTTTTTCATAGCGTCAAAACCAAAACTGCATAATTTTTTTGGGACTTTTTTAAAAAATAAAGGCATATACCACATGAAATATTCACAGGCAAAGCAAGGAAGAATTTACATCATTCGTCTTGAGGACGGAGATATCATACACGAGGAACTTGAAAAGTTTGCCAAGGAAAAAGCAATAACAGCAGCGGCTTTAACCATAATCGGGGGTGCGGATAAAGAAAGTAAGCTGATTGTAGGGCCGGAGCATGGACGGACCGAGACGATTATACCAATGGAACATATTCTCAATAATGTGAATGAAATAGTGGGGACAGGTACAATCTTTCCCAACGAGAGCGGGGAAGCCAAATTACACATGCACATTGCCTGTGGCAGAGAGGAATCAACTGTAACCGGATGTGTGCGTAACGGTGTCCGCACATGGCATATACTGGAGGTTATTTTATTTGAATTGGTTGAGACCACTGCTGTACGTGTATTTGATCCAACCACAGGATTTGAATTGCTTAATCCATAAAGATCTTTAAATACCCCACAATGGCAAGCAACCGCCTATTTTTTCAACACAGGGGATTGGTATTCTATCCAAACCCCTGTATTCTGTCGACGGTCACTGCCACTTCTGCAATCTGGACAAAACCGTTTTTCAATTCCTGTATAATTTAATGGATTGAGGCGGCGACGATCTATGCCGGAACGTCTTTCTATCTGGTCGCGACGCTCTGTTTCTTTTTTTATCATGGTACCCTCTCCTTTGACTTTACGGATTTTTGTGAGGATAGGGAAATTATAATAGTTCGAATTAATCCTGTCAAACAAATAGACTTTGTTGGAATAAAGTCTGTTTAGACACCGTTAAAACAAATAAATGATTTGCTCATTTGGTACCTGCATTGTAAGTTGAAGGCAGTATTCAATCAAATACATATAGTATCGATATTATCCGTGCCTAAAATTATACAAGAAAAAACGTAACTACTCACCCCCATAAAAAAATGTCAAAAAACTAAAAAAAAGCTTGACAGGTTTTTGGGAGGTATTTTTTTGAAAAATCAAATTACATCAAAATATCCTCGTGCTACATAATAATGTGGCATGCATTTGACAATCACAAAAATTTAATGAAATTTTATCCGATTCGTTGAGAAAATGGATTGTAGGGCAACTCAGGAGGTCAAAAAAAGCTGTGTTATAATACAAGCATGGCAACGATGAACAAAACCAGTGTTCGAGAAGAAGTCGATCGTGTGAAGCAAGAGTTTGAGCAACTGAGCTTGGCAGGCAAGGTAACTCCTGAGGTAAAGGTGTTAATGAATAGCATGCTTCTCGTTGTGGAATTGATCCTGTCTGTTTTTCTCGAAAAGCAAACTCGCAAAAACAGCAAAAATTCAAGTTTGCCTTCTTCTCAAACGGACAGAGATGAAACTGCCAAACCGACTTCTACCGGCAAGGGAAAGGGCAAAAAAGTCAGTGGTGAAATCAGTAACACCCGTGTTAACGAAACTGTCACCATTGCCAAAGCTGAAACCTGTGATGTCTGCGGCACACCTTTGGATCAAACTCCTTGCCAGGGGCTCGAACGGCGGACAAAGATAGACATCGTTTTTGAAAAAGTTGTAGAGCACATTGATGCCGAGATAAAGGAATGTCCCAACTGCAAGGCGACGGCAAAAGGGCATTTTCCCGAAGACATGCCCGGAAGTTTACAGTACGGCAATGGACTCAAAGCTTTTGCCATTCATTTGATAATCAGTCAAATGGTTGCTCTCAATCGGGTTCAGAAACAGATATCTGCCATGATCGGCACTGTTATCTCCGAGGCAACTTTGCTCAAGTTTGTATGGAGGCTTTATCAATCTCTTGAGGAATGGGAGACAAAATCCATTGAAAGTATCCTTCATGCCCCTTCCATTCATGTGGATGAGACATCATTCCGGGTGGAAGGTAAAAATCATTGGATTCATGTATATTCTTCAGGAGGAATCACGCTAAAATTACTTCATCGAAAGCGGGGCAAGGAGGCGATTGTTGATTTGAATATCATTCCCCGCTATGGTGGGGTGATCATCCATGATTGCTGGGCATCATATTTATCATATGATCATTGTGGACATGGACTTTGTGGTTCGCACTTATTACGGGAACTGACCTTTATTGTTGATTCCAATCAATACAAGTGGGCCATTAATATGAAAAAGTTATTGCAGGAGACTTGTCATATTGTGTCCAAGCGAGAGGATAAATGCCTTACCGATAAAGAATATGCAAATTTGCAGAAACGCTACCGCAACATTCTTACACGTGGGGATAAAGAATTACCGGAGATTCCGCCAAAGCCAAAAGGTAAGCGTGGAAAGATAGCCAAATCAGATGCTCATAATCTTTGGGAAAGGCTGAAAAAATATGAAACAGCGGTATTGTTGTTTGCCAGAGAATCGTATGTCCCCTTTACCAACAATCGGGCGGAGCGTGATCTCCGCATGGCAAAGGTGAAACAGAAAATATCAGGATGTTTTAGGCGCCGGCATTATGCTCATGCCTATTGTCGAATTTCAAGCTATCTGCAAACAATGGCAAGCCAGGGTATCAACCCGCTTGTGGCTATTCAGATGGCTTTGACAGGTAAACTTACAGATATGGGTGAGTAGTTACGAAAAAACATATAAAGTCTTCGTATCAATACTGTTTGGTATGATCGGTTTTTTTTACTGGTTTTTGGACAGTATTTTGCGACGGTTTATGGCATCATGAAACAAAATCAAGGATTCATCAATGGCTGATAACTGATGTGATCATGCCAAAGATGAACGGACTTGATTTGTACCGGGAGATAACGTCCATATACCCGAAGATAAAATCTCTTTTTATGTCGGGGTATCCGGCCGATGTTATTGCGCATCACGGCATCTTGCACCAAGGCCTTTATTTCATAAACAAACCGTTTACGATTAAAGATCTTTCCGTTAAGATTCGCAATATTTTGGACTCGTAGATAATTTATACCAAAGCCTGAAAGATCTGAGCAACTTATCCAGTCTTTCAGGCAATATAAAAAAGGTGCGCCAATGCAGCACATACTGCATTGGCGCACCTTTTCGATTTTATCTGTCTTTATCTTATAATACGTGTGCGTATTATAAAAATAGATAGCAGGCAATAAGGCCTGTTATTGACATGGTGATGGTGTATGGCAATGCAAGCCAAACCATCCGGCCATAGGACAGTCTGATGACTGGTGCCAGGGCTGAGGTCAGTAAGAAAAGAAATGCGGCCTGACCATTAGGTGTCGCTACACTTGGAATGTTGGTTCCGGTATTAATTGCAACGGCCAGGTGGTCAAAATGTTTGATAATATCACTTGCTTTGGCAGCCGCTTCTGCAGGCAATGAAGCCAATACATCAGCACGAACAAGGTGGGGGTCGGTCAGTTTGGCCATCAGTTCCTGTCCGGTCATGCCGATATGGGGTATCTGACCCAGCATATTGACAAAATGCATCTTTGTTTCCGTAATATATACGGTGGCTACAAATACGTTGTCAGAGATCGCGGATAATAAACCGTTTGCAATGTAGTATGCTCCAAGCTGCAGATGACCGTGAAGACTAAGTACGTAATGCATAATAGGGTGGAAAAGGTGTTGTTCGTGAATTACCGCAACAATGGAGAAAAAGACAACTAACAGCGCCGTAAACGGCAGGGCTTCAGTAAACGCGTGTCCAAATTGGTGTTCGTCGGTAATCCCGTTGAAGGAGGTCAGCAAGATGATAACGGAGAGTCCGATCAGACCTACCGCGGCAAGATGGAAGGCAAGTGCAAGAATCAGCCAGATACCGCCTATGGCCTGAATAACAAGTCTGGCCTTGAGTTTGGTTCCTCCTTGTTCTTCCATCTTAACTGCGGTTTCCAGCAGATGGGAACGAATGTTGCCGGGCATTTCAATGCCATAGCCGAACCAATGCATTTTCTCCAGTCCATAACAGGTTCCAAGCCCGACAAAGAGGACGGGGATGGAGACCGGTGCAACTTCCAGAAAAAACTCAACAAAGTGCCAGCCCATCTGACTGCCGATCAGCAGGTTCTGGGGTTCACCAACCAGGGTACAGACACCACCCAGAGCCGTACCCACGGCACCGTGCATCATGAGGTTACGCAAGAACCCACGAAATTGAACCAGGTCGTCTCGTTTTGCTTCCTGGCATGATTTATCGTCGGTGAGATCATGTTCGCAGGAGCTATCTTTTCCTGAGGCATAACGGTGGTACACATTGTAGAAACCATAGGCAACCGCTATAATTACCGCTGTAACGGTTAACGCATCAAGAAACGCAGACAGAAATGCGCCGGCAAAACAAAAGAGCAAAGAAATTATAATTTTAGACTTTACCTGCACAAGTATACGGGTGAAAGTGAACTGTAAAAACTCCTTCATGAAATAGATGCCTGCAACCATGAACATCAGAAGAAGGATGACCTCAAAATTGGCCAGTGCTTCGTGGTAAACGGTTTCGGGTTTGGCCATCCCCATGATGATGGCTTCAATGGCCAGAAGGCCGCCCGAAGGCAAAGGGTAGCATTTCAGTGCCATGGCCAGGGTAAAGATAAATTCTCCAATGAGCACCCAGCCCGTAATAAAAGAGCCGGAAGTTACAAGGAGAATAGGGTTGATAATCAGGAACACTATAATGGCAAGCTTATACCAAATAGGCGCATTCCCTAAAAAATTTTTTACTAAAGCGTTGAACATGGTCGGATCCTCACAATTAATATTAGAAACAACGGGTTATAAATTATACATTTATTACAAATTATGTTTACTAACACCCTATTTGTAAAAATTCAACATAATATTCAACGCTGTCCTGTTAATCTATGTTTCCACCACCACATCGTATGTTTTTGAAGATCCTGCTTTATCGACGGTCATTGCAATTCGATTTATATTGCGTTTTTAAAATGTTAGGCTGGCTTTTTTTTCAGTAAACGCCGGCGATATTCCTCTCTTGTCAAATCACAACAAACCGGATAGATTATACCTTAATATATGAGGCATGTAGTTGTTTTTACGATATATTCACAATATAATATCAAATATTGGGGACTTAAGTTGAAAAAAATAGTGATGGAATTTATGAAAGTACGATTTGTAATCATTCTTTTATTTTTTATATTATTTTCTACCGCTGTTGCATACGCCGCAGGGGGCGGTTCGGGCGCTCCTGATTTTCCCCCAAGTTTTGCCGACTACCATGATGCTGAAATCAAAGGGGTCATATCCATCCTTAAGCACCGCATCAACCATACCCCGTTTAACCTGGTAGCCTCTTTAATTTTTTTGGCTGCAATTCTTCATACTTTTTTCAGTAGTAAATTCCTGTACTATGCACACAAGTGGAAAGCTGAACACCAAAAAAACATTGAAGCGGGAAAGGCTTCTGAACATTGCACTATAATCCGTGCTGAAATCTTTCACTTTCTGGGTGAGGTTGAAGTTATCTTTGGCCTTTGGGCTGTATTGCTGACAGGTGTAATCGTTCTCTTTTATGACTGGCCAACTTTTGTCAGCTATATAAGTGGTGTAAATTATACTGAGCCGATGTTTGTTGTTGTTATCATGACCCTTGCCTCCTCCCGCCCTATCCTAAATCTTTCAGAAAAAATAATGAGCCGTGTTGCAAGTATTTTTAAAGGTACATTGTCAGCCTGGTGGCTGACAATTATGACCCTTGGGCCGATTTTAGGCTCATTTATCACTGAACCGGCAGCCATGACAATTTCGGCCATGCTGCTTGCCCGTAAGTTTTATGAACTAAAACCGGGTAGAACGCTTAAATACGCCACGATATCCTTGCTTTTTGTTAATATTTCGGTTGGTGGAACCCTTACCCATTTTGCTGCCCCTCCGGTTCTTATGGTGGCAGCACCCTGGGACTGGAATCTGCCTTTCATGTTCACCACCTTTGGCTGGAAAGCGGTAATTGGTATTATTATGTCCAATGCATTGGTCTTTTTTGTATTTAAAAATGAATTATCTAAACTGGAAAGAAAATTCAAACTTTCCCAGCTCAAAGGTAAGATTAAGGAAAAATATATCCACAGCCGTGCGCTCAAAAAAGATTTGGAAGAAGCGCAACAGCGGATTGGCAATGAATTGCAGATAGAAATCCAAAGAATCAAAGATGCTGCCAGAGACTCAACAATGACTGTCTGTGAAATGGATGAAACCGACTGCGCTTTGCTGGACGAAACGTTTGAGCAGGAGTTTGAAGATCTTAAAATCCAACAAATGAGTGTATCAGTCCCAGGACTGCTTCCTATAGATAAAAGGCCAAAGCTCAGCGATCCGAATTGGGATAATCGTTCCGGGGATGTTCCCGGGTGGATCATCGCCGTTCATGTCGCTTTCATGGTCTGGACCATTGCCAATGCGCATTACCCGGCTATTTTTGTTTCCGGATTGCTTTTTTTTATCGGCTTCAGCCATGTGACCTGGCCGTTTCAGAACAATATTAGACTCAAGTCCCCAATGCTGGTCGGCTTTTTTCTGGGGGGGCTTGTGATCCACGGCGGCCTTCAGGGATGGTGGATTGCACCGGTGCTTGGCGGTTTAGGAGAAATTCCTCTTATGTTAAGCGCCATAGTACTTACAGCCTTCAACGACAATGCCGCCATTACTTACCTGAGCACGCTGGTTCCCGGCTTCACCGACAACTTGAAATATGCGGTGGTGGCCGGAGCTGTTACCGGCGGTGGGCTTACTGTAATTGCAAATGCACCGAACCCGGCCGGACAGACCCTTTTGAAAAATTACTTTACTAACGGTATTTCTCCTTTACGACTGCTCACCTATTCACTGCTGCCTACGATAATTATGGCGCTTTGTTTCCTTCTCCTATAAAAACCGATGGTGTATTAAAAATTAAAGATGTTTGAATAACCGGCCAATTTAATATATTTTTCTTGACTATTAATACATTTTAGTCCATTTAAGCTGCGCCGATAATTTTAACGTTCTTTAAAGACGCTTTTCCTCCTTATGCATTTATTTGCGTCAAAGGGGAATTGTCTGGTGCAAGATCAACCTTTTTCCCTGGAGTACTGCCATGTTCATACAACTTGAAGATTACCTCCCACTGGAAACGTTTAAAAAAATTAAGTCATTTTCCGAAGACAAGGAGACGCCTTTTCTCGTCATTGATACGGACACGGTGGTTAAAAATCTTGATGATCTGACAACCTGCTTTCCCTATGCGAGCATTTATTATGCAGTTAAAGCCAACCCTGGTGTAGAGGTCCTGACCATTATGCGAGACAAGGGCGTCAATTTTGATATTGCATCTGTCTATGAACTGGACCGAGTTCTGTCGCTGGGCATCAGTCCTGACAGGATCAGTTACGGCAACACCATCAAAAAAAGCCGGGATGTCAGGTATTTCTATGATAAAGGGGTCAGGTTGTATGCCACGGATTCTGAAGCCGATATCCGCAATATCGCCAAGGCGGCACCCGGCTCCAAAATCTATGTCCGTATCTTATCCGAAGGAACCCTTACGGCAGACTGGCCGCTATCCAGAAAATTCGGCTGTCAGCCCGATATGGCCATGGATTTGATTATTCTGGCAAAAAACCTTGGCCTGATCCCCTATGGTATCTCCTTTCATGTGGGTTCCCAACAGCGGGATATCGGTGCCTGGGATGGGGTGCTGGGCAAAGTAAAAGTCATCTTTGAAAGGCTGCTGGAAGAGGATAATATCAAGCTTGAGATGATTAATTTAGGTGGTGGGTTTCCAGCCAATTATTTGGCAAAGGCCAACACACTGGATGTCTATGCCCAGGAGATCACCCGGTTTCTCAAGGAAGGATTTGGTGAAGAGTTGCCCACTATTTTCCTTGAGCCCGGCCGGTCCATTATGGGGAATGCAGGTGTGCTGGTCAGCGAAGTGGTTTTGATCTCAAGAAAATCCAGAACCGCTTTGAATCGGTGGGTCTATACGGATGTCGGAAAATTTTCCGGGCTGATTGAAACCCTGGATGAAGCCATTAAATACCCGGTTTATTCAGACCGCAACGGAGAACTTGAAGACGTCATTATTGCCGGCCCAACCTGTGACAGTGCAGATATTATGTATGAAGACTTCAAGTATAAGCTGCCCTTGAATTTGTCGATCAGTGATCGGCTCTATTGGCTTTCCACGGGTGCGTATACCAGCAGTTACAGTGCTATTGAATTCAACGGATTTCCTCCATTAAAGACATATTTCATTTAGATAACAAGCAGGTTGTATTTATCAATAATATGCTTTTATAATATATAGCCTGTAATGAAATGAAAGGTTTTTTCAAAACATAAAAAAGGAATAAAGCCCTTTTGGGAGGGCGAAGAGAACAATAATGATAGAATTTGAGTTCACTTCCAGGAAAATACTATGTTAAAAAAATCACTTATCGCGATTGTCCTATTGATGATTTCGGGATGTCAGCCCCAGGAACGGGAATGGAATCCCATTTTCGAAGACACCCATTTTAACTATTTTAACGCCAGAATAGAAAAGTCTTTGGCCCTTGTTGATGAGCTGGTTGGAAATCCAGAAGAGTCCTCGCAGGAAAATCTTGAGTTAATACGGCAGCAATTGCTTAAACTCAAAGACTACTACGTTCCTATCACCACCGTAAGGCAGGATGTGTATGATGCTGAAAGATATTTGAAAATAAAGGATACCGAGAAAGCAAAAGAACTGCTCATGCATGGTAGGTCGACTGTTGCGTCCCTGCTATCCGGAACGGACAACCCTGTCTTTGACAAGGTGGTCGTGGACTTAACCTCCGCGATTGATGAAACTCTGGCCAGCCTTAACCATAATGATGTGGATACGACCTACACCAGACTGGAAACCCTGGGAGCCCAGGTCAACCAGATGCTCTACAAGGGTGAGTTGGTGCTTTCCGGTATTGAGTTTGAAAAGTAAAACCGCCACGATTATAAATTTCAAGTTTTGTAAGTGCCGCCATCCGGACCCGGTATATTCCACATGCGCTTAGGATTAAAAAAGGCCGCAATACCTTTTGACGGGTATTGCGGCCTATGCGCGTGTTTGCTTTTGTTAGGACGCTGTTGTTAATTCAAGCTGTTTATTTTATTCTTCAGCAGGCATCAACGTGGCCGGATCCAGCAGAAATTTCTGATCCGTTCTGTCTCCGTCCTTAAGTACGATGGCCTGAACTTTATCTTCCTCAGCAACAAGGAATACGGCTTTGTCAAACATCGTATCGTAATTTTCAAGTTGAACCGGATAACCGTTCTGATTCAGTGGTTCTTCCCGGTGGCTTTGCATGGAAAACCAGATGAAAATGCCGAAATCCTGGTGAAGCTGCTGCAATTCAGAAAGCACTTTCGAAAGATCGGTATCAAAATCGAGTCCGTCAATGATCATCAGGGTCGGCAGGGTAAGGTCCGCCCCTTTAAAGCTATTCAGATAATCTTTGAGTTTGTTTACATTAAATGTTGACTCGTTGTATGCAATCCCTGTTTTGTGATGTTGTATCTCATCCCACAGACATTCGGCAATCTGGGCATCAACATAACCGATGCTGTCGATGAGGCTGGCGTAGCCTTCATTGTATCTGACGGCTATTTTTTCTATGGTGTCAGATAAACTGATATGAAGCACTTTTTCATCACTTAGCAGGCGTGTCAGGGCAATCTGGACCAAAAATCCGGTTTTGCCGACACCGGCCCGGGAAAGTACGGCACCGAACTGGCCATCCATTATATTTTCGGCACCAATGGTTTTTTCTGCCGGGCTTCTTAAAATGAGGTCATTTTTAAGCATGTTTCCTCTCTTTATATCAAAAAGTCTTAAAGAATCTTATTTGTTTTTGGCTGCTTTTTCTTCGGCTTTTTTCTTGGCAATTTCGTCTGCAATAGACTGGGGAGCCTGTTTATACGAAGAAAATTCCATGGTAAACTGGGCCTTGCCCTGGGTGGCGGATCTTAAAATCGTTGAAAAACCGAACATGTCGGACAGTGGAACCTGGGATTCGATGACTGACATAACCCCTTCTTCCTGGGAACCCTGGATAATGCCTCGCCGCTGGTTGATCAGTCCCATGCAGGCACCTTGGAACTCACTGGGCGTTTCAATGACCACCTTCATAATCGGTTCCATGATAACAGGTTTTGCTTTGTTGTAAGCCTCAAGAAAACCACCACGAGCTGCTGACTGAAATGCCATCTCAGATGAGTCAACGGCATGGTAGGCACCGTCTTCTAAGGTGACCTTGATGCCGGTTACGGGGAATTCAAGGCTTGGGCCCTTTTCAAGACAGCCCTCAAAGCCCTTTTCGCAGGCCGGAATATATTGGGTGGGGATGCGGCCGCCGGTAATTTTGTTTACAAATTCAAATTCTTCTTCAGTAGGTTCAATAAAGCCTGCGACACGGCCAAACTGACCTGCACCACCGGTCTGTTTTTTATGGGTATAATTGAAGGGGGCTTTTTTAGTAATAGTTTCTCTGTAAGCAACCCGGGGTTGGCCTGTGGCAACTTCGGCCTTGTATTCACGTTTCATGCGCTCCACGTATACTTCCAAGTGAAGTTCGCCCATGCCCTGGATAATTGTATCTCCGGTTTCATGATCTACATAAGTCTTGAATGTCGGGTCTTCCTTGGTAAACCGGTTCAGGGCCTTTGACATGTTGATTTGGGCTTTGTTGTCCTTGGGTGTAATGGACAAGGAGATAACCGGGTCCATAACGTGCATGGCCATCATGGAGTAGTTGACATTCGGTGAAACAAAGGTGTCGCCCGATGCACAGTCAATACCGAACATGGCACCGATATGGCCGGCCGGAATAGATTCCACATCTTCCATCTGGTTGGAGTGCATACGAATGAGACGTCCGATTTTAACCTTCTTGTGATCCCTGCTGTTGATCAGCGTATCTCCCTTATTCACACAACCCTGGTAGACACGGATGTAGGTCAGCTGACCGTACTGGCCATCTTCCAATTTAAAAGCCAGGGCCACAGCGGGTTTGTCGAAATCACTTTCCAGTACAACTGTTTCCTCGTTGTTATCCAGGTCAATGGCTTCGTTTCTAATATCCAGGGGACAGGGTAGGTAATTGACAACCGCATTCAGCAGAGGCTGAACTCCTTTGTTTTTGTAAGCTGAACCCAGAAATACAGGGGTCATCTCCCGGGCAATGGTGCCGGTCCTGACCGCAGCCATGATCAGCTCTTCGGAGATTTCTGCTTCTTCAAGAAGCGCGTCCGTCAGTTCTTCGGAGAACAAAGATACCTCATCAAGCATCTCTTCTCTGGCCGCATCAGCATCATCCTGAAGTTCTGCGGGAATGTCGGCCTCAACCATGTGTTCTCCATTGTCGCCTTCAAAATAGTAGGCCTTCATTTTTACAAGGTCAATAAGACCTTCATGCTTATCTTCAAGGCCGATGGGGAGCTGCATCATCACGGAATTGTGTCCGAGTTTGTCTTTAAGCTGCTTGCTGACTTTAAGCGGGTTTGCGCCTGAACGGTCACACTTATTGACAAACGCGATACAGGGAACTTCGTAGCGTTTCATCTGCTGGTCAACAGTAATGGACTGGGACTGAACCCCGGATACCGAGCAAAGGATAAGAACCACACCGTCCAGAACCCGCAGGGACCGTTCCACCTCCACAGTGAAATCCACATGGCCGGGTGTATCAATAATATTGACGGCATGTTTGTTCCATTCGCAGTGGGTGGCGGCAGAGGCAATTGTAATGCCTCTTTCCTTTTCCAGTTCCATGGAATCCATGACCGCACCTGTGCCGTCCTTGCCCCTGACTTCGTTGATTTTATGGATTCGGTTGGTATAAAAAAGAATCCGTTCAGTAAGCGTGGTTTTACCGGAATCGATATGCGCACTGATTCCAATATTTCTTACCCGTTTAAGATCTCTGATCATTTTGTTTTGTCCTTAAAAATAAAAAAATCCTTTGAAACAAATAAATATAGGAGGCGCAACCGTTGCCAAAGGCGCAACCGTTGCCAAAGGCGCAACCGTTATGTTTCATACTATAGTTTTATTATGATCTTGTTAAATTATCCCAAGAATATAAACATCAAATATAAAATAGAAAGAGATAAAATACACTATTTTTTAAGTAAAATCAAATGTAATTTTGTTTTTGTTGTTGAATTTCTGATAGACTGATTATAAGATTGATCAAAAAAAATACTGCCACGGGCTGGGCGGTTCCTACTCGAAAATCATTTTATAAAAATAATGGATAGCATATATTAATGAAGGAATTTTGCCATTATCTTGAAAAGGGTGCCAATGCGCTTGGGTTAAATCTATCACCGGAACAGACTGGTTTGCTGACCGCCCATGCCCAGCAGTTACAGCTTTGGAATGCCAAAATGAATTTGACCGCCATAAAGGATATCCGGCTTGTGGCGTATAAACATTTTGTGGATGCGCTGGCTGCGGCTCAATTTCTGGAACGGTCGTCACGAATAATGGACATTGGGTCCGGAGCGGGATTCCCGGCTGTTCCCATGAAAGTCATCTGCCCGAATCTTGATGTCACCATGGTGGATGCGGTGAGAAAAAAAGTCAGTTTTTTAAACCATGTGGTACGCACCTTAAAACTTGGCAACATCAAAGCGCTACATGCACGGGTGGAAGACCTTGCCAGGGATTCAGAGCATTTTCAAATGTATGACACGGTGACGGCCAGGGGTTTTGCCGATCTTGGGAAATTTGCAGAGCTTGCCGGTCCAATGCTGGCACCCGGCGGCAGAATTTATGCGCTGAAAGGCGCGAATGCCTTGGAAGAAATCTCTTTTGAGCTTAAAAACAAGTTTCAAATTACACATAGATCTTATATTCTGCCGTTTGTGGAAGCCCAAAGGGTTGTGGTTATTCTTCAGAGCCCGTCAGATTGATGCGAGAGTGTTCTAAATTCAGCTAAATTCTTGACTTTTGCCCTTGCTGCCATTACAAAGAAAAGTTCATTAATTAAGACTTCAAACCAGATCCGAAAGGCAAAAGGAATTTAGGAATAATGGATTATAAAAAAACACTGAACCTGCCTTCTACTAAATTTGCAATGAAGGCCAACCTGCCCCAGCGAGAACCTGAGATGATCAAAGCCTGGGAGCAGAAAAAAATTTATAAAAAACTGCGGGAACAATCCAAGGACAAGCCCCTTTTTATTCTCCATGACGGTCCTCCCTATGCCAACGGCCATCTTCATATGGGCCATGCCATCAACAAGATATTAAAGGATATTATTATCCGGTCCCGGCAGATGTGCGGTTTTAATGCGCCTTATGTTCCGGGTTGGGACTGTCACGGCCTGCCCATCGAACATAATGTGGACAAAAAGCTGGGCAAAAAGAAAAGGGACATGACCCCGGTAGAGGTGCGCCGGGAATGCCGGGCCTATGCGGCATCCTTTGTGGATATCCAGAGAGAAGAGTTTAAGCGCTTCGGGGTTGCAGGGGAGTGGGATGAACCTTACCTGACCATGAATTATCCCTATGAAGCACGTATTGCTAAAGAGTGTGGTGAATTTGGCCTTTCTGGAGATATGTTCTTGGGTAAAAAGCCCATTTATTGGTGCTGCAATTGCCAGACCGCTCTGGCTGAAGCTGAAATTGAGTACCACGATCATACCTCCCCATCCATTTATGTTAAATTTCCTGTGAAGGATGATATCAAAGATCTTTTTGATGCCGATGGGGAAACTGTGTCCGTTGTAATCTGGACCACCACCCCATGGACCCTTCCGGCCAATCTGGGTGTCTGCCTGCATCCTGATTTTGTTTATGCGGCGGTAAAAACACAAAACCAGGGCATTTTGATCATGGCCAAGGAGCTTGTGGAAAATGTGATGGGTGAATTTGGCATAACCGATTATTCCATTCTTGCTGAACTGTCTGGAAAGGATCTTGAAAGCCGTAACTGCAAGCATCCTTTTTATGACAGAAATTCACTGATTATCCTTGGGGATCATGTCACCCTTGAGGCCGGGACCGGCTGTGTTCATACCGCCCCCGGTCACGGTGCCGATGACCATATTGCCGGCAAACGCTACGATTTGGACTGCTATTCCCCTGTGGAGGACAACGGTACATTTTCCCAAGGAGTAGAGTTATTTGAAGGCCAGTTTATTTTTAAGGCCAATGCTGAAATTAATAAAACCCTGGAAGAAAAAGGGGCTCTGCTCAAACAAGAAAATATGTCTCATTCCTATCCCCACTGCTGGCGCTGTAAAAAACCCGTTATTTACCGGGCCACACCCCAGTGGTTTATCTCCATGGACAACCTGGGACTGCGGCAAAAAGCCCTTGATGAAATCAACAATGTCCATTGGATTCCGTCCTGGGGCCGGGAGCGTATCTATTCCATGATTGAGCACCGGCCGGACTGGTGCCTGTCCCGCCAGCGTTCCTGGGGGGTTCCCATTCCCGTATTTCACTGCACAAAATGTAAAAAGGTGCATGTAACCCGGGAGTCTGTGGACCGTATCCATGAACTTTTTAGTGAATTTTCTTCGGACATCTGGTTTGAAAAGGATGCTGAGTATTTGATGCCTGACGGTGCGGTATGCGAAGACTGTGGTTCAACAACCTTTACCAAAGACCAGAATATCCTTGATGTCTGGTTTGACTCAGGTGTCAGCCATGCTGCCGTATTAGAGGAAAGAGACGGCCTACAGCGTCCGGCGGACATGTACCTTGAAGGCTCTGACCAGCATCGAGGATGGTTTCATTCTTCACTTCTGACGGCTGTGGGCAGAACCGGCCATGCTCCATACAAGGCCGTACTCACCCACGGGTTTGTAGTGGATGAAAAAGGACATAAGATGTCCAAATCCGTGGGCAATGTCGTGGCCCCGGACAAGGTGATCAAACAATACGGTGCAGACGTGTTAAGGCTTTGGGCGGCGTCAGCCGATTACCGCGGGGATGTGAGCATCTCCGATAATATCATCAAGCAGCTTTCCGATGCCTACAGACGGATCAGAAACACCTGCCGGTTTCTTTTGGGGAACTTCACCGGATTTGACCCTTCCCAGATCAGGCCGATTGAAAATATGGCGGAGCTGGACCGGTTCATTCTCCACCGTCTGCATTATGTGGTAAAACGGTGCCGGGCGGCCTATGATGCCTATGAATTTCATGTGATCTACCATACCCTTCATAACTTTTGCGTAGTGGATCTTTCCTCTTTTTATCTGGATATTATCAAGGATCGTGTGTACACAAATCCTGAGAACTCAGATACCCGTAAAGATGCCCAGACGGTAATGTTTATGATGCTGGATGCCCTGGTCAAAATTATGGCACCCATCCTGCCCTTTACGGCCGAAGAGATCTATACTCACATGCCCCTGGACGACACTAAAAAAGAGAGTGTCCATATGGAGGACATGGTCAGCCTGGATGATTCTCTTGAGGACAGGGATCTTGCATCCAAGTGGGAAAATATCCGGGCATTGCGGGCGGAAGTGACCAAGGCACTGGAAGAGGCAAGAACTGCCAAACTCATCGGACATCCCCTGGATGCCGCCGTAGAAATTAAACTGCCCCAGGGTGATCTTGAGGCCCAGGTGGCATCCCTTGATGTTGATCTCAATGACATTTTTATCGTGTCTGATGCCCGTGTGGTCGATACCCTTGACGGGGATGTCTACAAGGGTAAGGAGATTGAGGGGCTGGCCATTAAGGTGGCAAAGGCGTCCGGTGAAAAATGTGAACGGTGCTGGCGGTTTGACGAAAACCTGGGAACTGATGCGGATCATCCCACGGCCTGTCCCCGTTGCACCCAGGCACTTAAAACCATTTTGGGCTGATGGTTGGTTTTTTAACACCTATACGGCGGCTTGCCCTGGTGAGTATCAGTGTGGTTTTACTGGACCAGTTCACAAAGTGGCTTGTAGTCAAGCATCTGCCGCTGTATACCCATATTGCGGTGATTGATCATTTTTTTAATATCACGCATGTACTTAATCCCGGTGGGGCGTTCGGTTTTTTCGCCGAACAGTCCCCCGGGATCAGAAAATTTATTTTTTTATTTTTATCTTCCGGGGTTGCTCTGTTTGTACTCTGGCTTTACAGAAAAACGGCCCGATCCCACATCTTTTTATCCTATGGGCTGGCCTTGATTTTCGGCGGTGCAATAGGGAATCTGATTGATCGATTTCGGTTTGGAAAAGTTGTTGATTTTCTGGATTTTTATGTTGGTGCATTTCATTGGCCGGCGTTTAATATCGCAGATTCAGCAATTACCATTGGAATGGGTATATTAATTTACTACGTAATATTCAACAAACTGCCCGAAATATAAGGGGTTTACATGCATCCGATCCTTCTTCAGGCCGGCAGTCTGAAGCTTTATACCTATGGCCTTTTCGTGGCGTTAGGTTTTATCACCGCCATCTGGTTTACAAAACGTAATGCTAAATTCTATGGTGTTCCGGATCAGATTGTATCCGATCTTTTCTTCACCATTTTGATCAGTGCCCTTGTCGGCGCGCGTCTCCTGTATATATTCATTAATTTCGATGCTTACACGAACAACATTCTTGATATTTTTAAAATTTGGAACGGCGGCCTTGTTTTTTTCGGCGGCTTTATCGGCGGCTCCATTGGGGCCATTATTTTCTTGCGCATTAAGAAGATGGATATTTGGAAAACCGCAGATGTCCTGGCCCCAGGTCTTGCTTTAGGGCATAGTGTGGGGCGTTTTGGCTGTCTTTTTGCCGGATGCTGTTACGGCAAAACCTGTTCGTTGCCTGTTGCCATTACCTTTACCAATCCGGACAGCTTGGCCCCTTTGAATATTCCTTTACACCCCACTCAGCTGTATATGATTGCCTCCAACTTTATTCTTTTTTTGATTCTTTTGGCCATACAGCGCCGCAAACGCTTTAACGGCATGGTTTTTTTGAGCTACATCATGCTCTATTCCCTGTTCAGATCAATTATTGAGTTCTTCCGAGGCGATTTCAGGGGGAATTTCTTTTTTGATTTTCTTTCACTGTCCCAGGGTATTGGTTTGCTGATTTCCTGTATTGCTTTGATATTTATGATCCTCAAACTGAGATCCAGGCATGGCAGTCGCTAAGAACCTGACTACATACAAGACGCTTGCAGGCAGTCTGGATAAGCTCTCAACGAACGATAAGCTTAAAACTGTTTTGATCTGCGGGGAACCCTTTCTGGTACGTAAGGCGATGAATGTTCTCGTACCCATAATGCTCAAAGGGGAGTCAAAACAGTTCGGCCTTGATGTCCTGGACGGGAGGACCACACCCGTGGGTGAGATCGCTGAACAGGCTGGTACGTTTTCTTTTTTAGGAACCCGTAAAGTTATTGCGGTAAAAGATGCCCCGCTTTTTTTGCTGAAAGCGCCCCCAGGCGAGATCAGATACAGTGAAAGAGATTTGGCGGTTTTAATTCGCCTTGTTGAAGAGGGCATTCCTGACAATCATGTGCTTGTGTTTACCACAGGTACGCCGGACCGCCGAAAAAAGATATACAAAATTATCCTTGAACACGGACTGGTGGTGGACTGCAGTGTCTCCACAGGAGCCAGAAAGGCAGACCTTGAAGAACAGCAGGCAGTGTTAAGGGATATCAGCCGGCAGATGCTGTTAAGAGCAGGCAAGCAAATGCCCCCGGATGCATTTGCAGCACTTGTGGATCAGACAGGGTTTAATCCGGAAGTTTTTGCAAATGCCATTGAAAAACTTCTGGCATATATCGGGGGCAGAGACCAAATATCTGCGGCAGATATCGGGGCTGTGATACACAAAGATAAAAAGGACCCCATATTTGCTTTAACCAATGCAATGATGGAACGGAATGTATCTAAAGCGCTTACACTTTTATCGAGCTTGCTGTCTGATGGGTTTCATCCGTTACAAATTTTAAAAACATTTGAAAATCAGGTCAGAAAACTCTTAGCCATTAAGTGCTGCGCAACAGGTCTGAATGCAGGCAGGGCAGGGGGGCCTACTTTGAAACATATGCAGTTCAATGCATTCAAGCAAATGCTTTTACCTGCGATTGTTGACTGGGATGCCAATACCTTGAAAGCGGATAAAGCGCATATGCCTCTTTTTAGTATCGAAGACGGTGAAAGCAAGAAAAAGTCCACCAAACTGCCGGCCAACGATCTTTTACTGGCGCCTAATCCTAAAAATGCCTACCCGATATTTCAGAATTTTTTAAAATCTGAAAATTTTACCCTGGAAGAATTGACCGAAGCACTGTCCGTTCTTGCCGACCTTGATTATCGCATTAAATCATCGGGTATGGATGCTGCCACAGGACTTGAAAATTTTATTATGACCCTGTGCCGCACCCCCTAATTGATTTTCTAACATTTTTAAACCAGGCCGGAATAAGATCGGGCTATGGCCTTGATATACCGGTCCTGAATCCGAAACATGAGGTAAATGGCCAGATCGTCATACGCCAGTTTAACCATAGTGTTCGGGAAATGAAGAGGCCGCTCTCCCAGATGACAGCCATTTTTTTCTGGCTCACCGTTTGGCCGCGCCTATTGTGGCATTGACCCGGACCGCCGTTAGGATCGCCGAAGGAGAATTGGATCTGGAAGCGGAAATCAAACGAATTTTTAAACGGTGAAACCATTTGGTTTTCCGGCCATGCACTGCCCCAGAAAGAGGGGGAGACCATCGTCTATAATTGGCATTGATCATGCTTTTTTCTTGCGTCTGATTCTCAAAATGACGTATTCTTTGACCAACAGCTGCGGGCTGAATTGGTCTATCGATCCCAAGCGTCACCCCACAAAGAAATATGAAAGTATTTTAAAAAACTTTTTATAAGAAAGTCTGGGTAAATTACTCAGATTTTTCAAACTTTGTTGTGGGCTGAGCCTGGCAGATGATATGTCAGGTCGGCCCATGGCCGTTATTGAAATTTTAGATAAAAATTTATCATGGCATTGTGCCGAAAGAGAGATCTGTTTTGAAAAGGCGTAAAACAAAAATAGTAGCAACCATATCCAACCTGAATTGCTCGGTTGAATTCATTGAAACGCTTTATAAAGCTGGAATGAACGTGGTGCGCTTGAATACGGCTCACATGAGCCATGACGATGCCGGGCAGGTTATTGAAAATACCCGCAAGGTATCGGAAAAAATAGGTATCCTTTTAGACACCAAAGGCCCTGAAATCAGAACATGTGATGCCAATGTTCCCCTGTCTGTCGTTTATGGGGATTCTATCCGCATAAAAGGCGAGGCCGGCGGGATGTCAAAGGATGATGTGATTTGTGTCTCTTATCCGCATTTTGTCGACGACGTGCCGGTTGGATCTTCCATTCTTATTGATGATGGATACATTGCCCTGAAAGTGAAAGACAAAGTAGATGATCATCTCATCTGTTTCGTGGAAAATGACGGGGTGATTTACCCAAGAAAAAGTATCAACATCCCATCGGTTCATGTTAAATTGCCGGCTTTAAGCGAAAAGGATAAGGGGTTTATAGCTTTTGCCGCAGACCAGGAGCTTGACTTTATAGCCCACTCCTTTGTACGCAACAAGGAAGATGTCCTGGCAGTCCAAAAGATTCTCGACGAGAAGAATTCTTCAATCAAAATCATCGCTAAAATTGAAAATGCCCAAGGCGTGGACAATCTTCGGGAAATTCTGGAACATGCCTATGGCGTAATGGTGGCCAGGGGAGATTTAGCCGTTGAAATTCCAACTGAAAAAATTCCGTTGATTCAAAAAGATATTGTCCAAACCTGTATTGAGCTTAGACGCCCTGTTATCGTCGCCACCCAGATGTTGCATTCCATGATTCAATCGCCACGGCCCACAAGGGCTGAGGTCTCTGATGTGGCCAATGCCTGCCTGGATCATACCGACGCGTTGATGCTGTCTGGTGAAACGGCAAATGGCAAATATCCCGAACAAGCTGTGCAGACCATGGCCAGAATTGCCCAGGAGGTAGAATTAAAAAGAAGCTCATTCATTGATATCCCCTATTCAAGCCAGGGCAATTTGACAGACTATCTTTCCAAGGCTGCAGTGAAGTCTTCCCTACGTTTGAACACCCGGGGGATTGTGGCCGATTCTCTATCTGGAAAAACCATTTTAGCCCTGGCCGCCTATCGGGGGGACAGTTCGATTTTTGCCCAGGTTTACGATAAAAAAGTGATGCGCATTCTCTCTTTGTCCTTTGGGGTATTCGCCGAGTATATACCGCTTGGCGCAAGTCCAAGGGAATCGCTGACAGGTTCCATCTGCCGTTTAATTGCAGATCAGAATTTTAAAGATGACGACCTGATTATAGTGCTTTCCGGCAGCTTCGGTCCTGAGCGTGGGGCATCTTATATTGAAATTGGTAATGCAAAAAATTTCAGCGAGAAATGCACCTGGAGCCCGAAATAAGATCTGCACTCCGGCAAGATAATCGGACGGCGCTGCACAGGTATCGGTGAGCATGAAGTTGAGGGCGTCCTGCGCCTGATAAAAATCGCGATCAGCATTGAGCACCAGGGAGTTGGCCCGGAACAGGGCATGTTTGATATTGTGGTCTTTGGCGTCTGTATACCTATCGGTAATTTCCTCCCCCCATTCATCGAGATGATAGCGCAGGGCTTTGAATGCGGGAGCCGCAGCCTCCCGGTTTTTTAATCCAGAGTTCGTACTTCCGGCACAGATTCTTGGATACAGTTTCCCACTTGGAAATGCTGCCGTCAAAGGTCCGGGTCAGATCTCCTTGATTTGTGATGATTCGCCCAACGTTTTAGGGAAACAGGAGGCTCAAATTTACGAAAGCAAAAAAATGTTGGGAATAGAAATAGTACAGAGGCAAACATATAGGAATTGCAAAGGATAATTGTGTTTATTTTTTTTGAGTACCCAAAGAGAGATCTGTAAGGATATAGTCAAAAACTGTTTTTTAATTGCGGACCGATGTTTGTTTCGGATATAGTCCCTGCTTGATGATATGTCTACTTGTCATAGCACTTGAACGAAAATTTATCCGTCTGTTGTGTTGCAGAACAAATTTAAAGCTCTCATGTCATCGAGTGCGGGTTGGTTTCAGATTTGTGAGCCGGGCGGAGGGAAAATATCGTCATGGATGAGACGGCCTCCGTCACCCTTTGTCCCGAATGCGGCCTGCCCCAGACCCTGCCTGATCCGGTTTTGGGGCGCATTGCCGTGTGCAGCCGGTGTAATGCGGTGTTGCGACGCTATACCCGTGACACGGTACAGCAGACACTGGCCCTGACTTTGGCCGGCCTGATCCTTTTTGTCATTGCCAATACCTATCCCTTTCTTTCCCTGAGCCTTGAGGGCCAGGCCCGGGAAACTCTTCTTTTTACCGGTATTCTCGGTCTCTTTGAACAGGGAATGTATGCTTTAGCAATATTGGTCTTTTTGACCAGTATTGCGATTCCCCTAGTTCAGCTTCTGGGGCTTATTTATCTTTTGGTACCCATTTGGGTCGGCCGGGGCGGGGCCCGCCATTCTGCATGGGTGTTCAGGATGCTGGGCCACCTGCGTCCATGGAGCATGACCGAGGTCTTTATGCTGGCCATCCTTGTGGCCATGATTAAGCTGGCCCATATGGCTGACATCATTGCAGGTCCGGCCATATGGGCTTTTGTGGTGTTGATTTTTGTCATGGTGGCGGCATTTGCAGGGCTCAATCCCGAGGATATCTGGACCCGGGTCCCGGGGCAGTATGCCAAGAGCTGCGGAAAAGAGCTGGGACCTTTGACCGTATGCCACAGCTGCGAGATGACCAGCCGGCTGACCTTGGGAAAGGCCCAAGGAATCTGCCCCAGATGCGGTGGCAGGATTCATCTTCGCAAACCCGGCAGCATTCAGCGGACCTGGGCCCTTGTCATTGCCGCCATTGTTTTTTATGTGCCGGCGAATGTCCTGCCGGTGACCATTACAGGAATGCTTGGCGCCAAGCAGGCCGATACGATCATGAGCGGGGTTATATATTTTATGCTCTCCGGTTCATGGCATATTTCCCTGGTTATCTTTGTGGCCAGTATTCTGATTCCTTTGGTGAAACTTGGTGTTTTGATCTATCTTCTGGTGTCGGTTCAGTTTCGTTCTAAATGGAAAAATATTGACAGAACCCGGCTTTACCGGTTTACCGAGGCGGTTGGCAGATGGTCAATGGTAGATGTTTATGTGGTGACTGTACTGGTGGCCCTGGTCAAGATCGGATCTCTGGCCGAAATTGAGGCCGGCCCCGGCGCGCCCTATTTTGCCGCTGTGGTGGTGACCACGATGTTTGCGGCCCAGAGTTTTGATTCCCGGATGATCTGGGACTATGAGGATTAATATATGAATACGCAGACCCAAATTTCCCAGGCCGGTATCAGCCGAAAAAAGGGGATTTCCCTGGTGTGGATCGTACCCATTGTGGCCCTGGTGGTCGGGGCGGGACTGATGTACAAGACCATTACTGAGAAAGGACCGTCGATTGAGATCCTTTTTGAATCGGCAGAAGGACTTGAAGCCGGTAAAACCAAGATAAAGTACAAGGATGTGGATATCGGCAAGGTAAAAGATGTCACCCTCACCCATGATCTTAAGGGGGTGAAGGTCTCTGCGGCACTGGCCAGGGAGGCTCAGGGGTATCTCACGGAACAGACCCGGTTCTGGGTGGTGCGCCCCCGGCTGTCCGGCAGCACGGTGAGCGGGATGGACACCCTTTTATCCGGAGCCTATATTGCTATTGAACCGGGCCGGGAGGGCGCCGCCCGGTCGAAATTCAAGGGGCTTGAGGTCCCCCCCCTTGTGACCCAGGACAGTAAGGGGCGGCTCTTTACCCTGAAGGCCGGGGAACTTCAATCCCTGGATTACGGGTCCCCGGTCTACTTTCGGGGGGTAAAGGTTGGACAGGTTACGGGGTATGGCCTTGATAAGGAGGGGCAGGGTGTGGATATCCGGATCTTTATTGACGCTCCGCATGATAGGATGGTGAGTAATGTATCCAAATTCTGGGCGGTCTCGGGCATCAATATGAATGTTGGCACCGACGGTCTTCAGGTCAATACGCAATCCCTTGTCAGCATCCTGATGGGAGGCATTGAATTGTTTACGCCCAAGGGAGCGCAGGACCAAAATCCGGTTGAAGAAGGTCAATTTTTTACATTGTACGATTCCCAGGAAACCGCAATGGCAAAATCTTTTACCCGGAAAACATCTTATCTTCTCAAATTTTCTCAATCCGTCCGGGGGCTTGATATTGGCGCGCCAGTTGAATTCAGGGGATTTGAACTGGGCCGGGTGGCTCAGATCGGTCTGGAATATGACAGTAAGGCAGATAAGATTCTTGTGCCGGTACGCATTGAAGTTGAAGAGGAGCGCCTGACTTGCGTATCCTATAATTCCAGTAGAGGGAAAGAGAAGATCACCATGGATCAGCTGGTGTCCAAGGGCATGCGGGGGCAGTTGAGCACCGGCAACCTGCTTACGGGCAAGTTGTTTGTGACTCTGGATTTTTTTAAGTCCCAGGCCCCGGCCAAGATCATTGACCATGGGGATATCATAGAGCTTCCCACCATTCCCACCCCCTTGGAGGCCCTGACTAACAATCTGGTTACAATTCTAGGAAAAATTCAGAAACTCCCCTTTGAGGATATTGGTACCGGACTTAAAGATGCGGTGCAAAGCTTTAAAACTGCCGGAAATGCAGTAAAAGCCCTGGCTGAATCCGGAGAGGTGGCAACGGCGGTGAACGGATTTGGTCAGATTATTGAAAAGGTTCAGATTCTGGCAGACAAGCTTTCATCCACACTTCCCCCGACAGTAGACCAGGCTAGGCAGACCCTGAAAGATGCAGGCGGGGTCTTGTCCCGGGATGCTGCTGTGGTGGTGGAACTACGTCGGACCCTTGATGAACTGAGCCAGGCGGCTAAAGCGGTCCAAGCGCTTGCAGATGAACTTGAGCAGCACCCGGAATCCCTGTTGCGGGGAAAGGGAAAAAAATAATGAAACGCTTTGGATTGCATATCCTGTTAATTTCTGGGCTGATGATGGTTTCGGGATGCGGCTTATCGCCCCAGTCTTCTTTCTATCTGTTAGAGGGGACCTCTTCTCCGACCCCACTGGATCAGGCCGGACCGGATCTGTCCGTGGGGATCGGCTTTGTGGACCTGCCCACATACCTGGATCGGTCCGAGATCGTTACCCGTAAGCCGGGCAATGCCATGACCGTGAATGAATTTCAGCGCTGGGGGGCTCCCTTGGAACACCAGATCAGAGAGAAACTTATGATGGATCTGTCTGCTCTGCTCGGCACTGCCCGGGTGGTGCTTTCTCCCTGGGAACGGGCCCTGAGTCCTGAATATCAGGTGGACTTAACCCTTCTGCGGTTTGAGCTAAATGGCGGTCAGGCTGTTATGGATGCGCTCTGGTATGTGCGGGATGTAAAAACGGAAAAACTGATGATCTCCCAGTGCTTCTCCTCTGCCCTGCCCGTACCCGGCAAGGATATCACTGCCTATGTCAGGGTCCAGGTTCAGGCCCTGGAAAACCTGGTTCGGGATATTGCAGTGGAAATTACGGCCATGGGCCGACCTGGCCTATCAACACCTAGGCTCGCCCCACAACAAAGCATGAAAGAACATTAGCAACTTATTGGTACTTTCATAAACCAGATTACCGTCAAGCCGTAATTCAAACGCCAGCCGGAAGCGGACAAAATCCTTGAATGAACTTTTGGCATAAATCTATACTGTGGGGATGATGGTAGATACGTCCCTCATGATCCATTCCCCTGGGAATGGCGTCTGTTAAAAACATTCGGATTAAAAGGATACTGGCCTTGTATCTGTCCATTTTCCCATGGCACCTGTTTTCAATGTCTAAAATTTCACCGGCACTTAATGCATCGGGCAAAACACCATTTTGGTTCACACAGAATTTGAGAAAATTTAAAATTCTTGCCAGACGTAGAAGTGTGACAGCTTCGGGCCTGGATGTCGTATCTGTCACGGGAAAAACCGTGGAGCGCATTAAAGTGAAATTTTCAGGCAGCAACCGTTGTTTCTCGCACAGGGCATAATCCGCACTGCCCGGGGCTGGGTAGTAAATGGACAGCCCGACAATGGTTCTTTTTGCCGCAAGGACCAGAAGATCATTTAAGGTGATGGCCGCAGTCTGGCCAGGAGCTGCCCCAAGAAGATAAGAAACACAATTCATATCCAACGCTTTAGCCATCAGCAGAACCCTGTCATGGGCATCTCTGACGTCCGGGCGTTTAAATCGTTTTAACTGGGTCGCGCTGAAAGAGCCCACGGACAGGTTCAAGGTTTTGAATCCGGCGGCTTTCATGGCCGTCAGGATCTCCATATCAAGGGACGGAGGGAAAAGTCCGTTCATGGCCCGCAGTTCAATATCCTGCCCCTTAAATATCTCTTGGATCCCGGCTAAAAGTTCAAGTATCCATGCTTTTTTTAGAGTCAGGTTTTCATCCTCAAAATCAATGAACCCAACCTGTTTGCATTTTGCCTGCAATTTAATTTCATCAACCACATCTTCGACCGGCCGCATCCTGAATCCGGCGTGATTGCTTGACCCGGAGACCGCACAATAGGAACACAGAAAAGGACATCCTCTGGAGGCCACAACGGTGATAGCACTCTTTTTATTGCGTTGGTAAAAGTGCCAATTGATTTTATTCAACGCATTCTGGTCAAGGCCATGGGGCGTCTCAGCCCAGGCAGGGGGATTTAGTGTGATGCCGGTGTCGTGTCTAAAACCGATCCCGCTGATTTTTTTCAATTCATCCGCTTTGGGCATGGTGTGGACCGGCTGGTTTTTTATGAGCTGGGCAAGCTGCACCATAGGCGCCTCACCCTCTCCCTGGATCAGAAAATCTATTTCTTTGTTTTCAAGGCAGCTTTTTGGAAATTGGGTGACATGGTGACCGCCCAATACAATAAACGCGTTGGGCCAAAACTTTCTCACCGCCTTTGCCGTGTCTATCGCCTGCTCCCAATAGGGGGTGAACAAAGCGGAGATGCCCACTAAAAAGGGTTTTTCTCTTCTGACCAGATTTCCAATATGCTCGAAACTGTACCCGAAATGTCTGTAATGGTGGAACAAAGAAAACATGGAGATGTCGGTCCTGCCGTAGTGGGGAACCAGGTGGTCAAAACTTTGTGGGTATTCAATGACCTTTGATTTATCCACGGCAAGGGCATCAATAATGGTGGCTGAAAATCCGGCACGCTCCAACTGTGTGGCAATACAGGCCAACCCGTAGGGAATGGTACGCTTTTTTGTCAGATAAAATTCCTGGATAGGCGGGGCAATTAAAACGACATCCACCATCGATTGTTACCTATTTTATTTTGGGAAACAGGGCAATGGGTACCAGGCAGACCAGGGGGATAAATGCAGTACACTTCAAAACGATCATCAGCCCGAAAAGGTCTGCCAGCCGACCTATCCCTGGGGCAATTACCCCACCAAGCCCATAGGCCAGCCCCATCATAAGGCTGGCGGCCATGGCTCTGGAGCCCGGAGCAAGTTTCTGGGCCATAACCACGCCCAAAGGCATGGGGGCCAGCACAAAAAAACCGGAAAGAAATGAGCCTGCGTAGGCGCCCAACCCAGGCATGTATAAAAACATCAAAAGGGTCGGCGGCATGAGCAGGTACGACACAAAAAAAACCGGAGTAAACCCGAATCTGTCTGCACAATAGCCGGCAGTCAGGCCGGACAAGGTGCCGGCAATGGTAAAAAGTGCGATGATTACACCCACAGAGGGTAGGGGATGGCCGTGGTGGGTCAGGTAAATGGGCATGAAAGTTAAAAATGTCTGGCCTACAACCGCCCGCAGTACCATGACCAACCAGATTAAAAACACGGTTTTATACACTTTTCCAAATGTGTGCTTCAAACTGTTGATAAATCCCAATCCCGCCATATTCTCGGACACGGGTTTGGGCATATATTTCAGGCAGAATAGAAATGAGATAAGACCCAACAGCATAGTCCAAGGCATGGCCGTCAGCCCAAATCGGCTCACATACCAAGTGATGAATACGGGACCTAAAGCAAACGACAGGGTGCCGCCGGTATTAAAAATAGACTGGGCAAAACCTGCACGGTTTCCTGCATACACATTTACCATGCCTGACGTGGATGGATGAAACATGGAAGAACCAAAAGATCCCAGACACAGGATGCTGAGCAATATCCAATAATTGGGTGCAACTCCGGAAAAGGGAATGACAAAAAAGACTAAAAACAGTCCGGTAAGTACAAACCACCTGGTTTCGTATCTGTCGGCCAGATATCCTACCGCCGGTTGCACCACAAAGGATAAGAAACGTACGGTGCCGGTGATCAGACCTACCTGAGTCAGGGTGAGACTTAGCTTGGCCTGGAACGCAGGCAGCAAAGGGGTAAAAAACGAAGAATAAAAATCCCCGGTAAAATGGACCAGGCTCAATACCAGGATAATTTTATAATCAATCAACTTCCCCTTGGGCAAGGAACCCGGAGCATGGGTAGTACTCATATGAGAATATCCTAATTATCGCCAGAGGACGGTTTTTGGACGAAAAGTTGCCCAGATGTAAAACTCAAATAAAGTCACAACCGTCTGATTTTTCATCCAAATACTAATTTTTTAGGCTGTGGATAGGGGCAGGTATATGACCGCCATATTCAACAAAAATGTCTTCAAGATCAAGGTGGGGCACATCCATGATACTGGCTTTGCCCAAAAGCCCGCCAAAATTGACATTATCTCCCGCTTTTTTACCGGGTACCGGGATAATGCGCGTGGCTGTCGTTTTTGCATTGATCATACCGATTGCCATTTCATCGGCAATGATGCCTGCCAAAACCTGTTCCGTAATATCCCCGGGTACTGCAACCATATCAAGCCCTACAGAGCATACACAGGTCATGGCTTCCAGTTTCTCCACGGAGAGAAATCCTTTTTGTGCCGCTTCGGCAATGTTGAGATCTTCACTGACAGGAATAAAGGCACCGGACAGGCCGCCCACATGGGATGAAGCGAAAGCCCCGCCTTTTTTCACCGCATCATTGAGCATTGCCAAAGCGGCGGTGGAGCCGGGGACTCCAATGTGAGACAGACCTAAGGCCTGGAAAATTTCGCCCACGCTGTCACCCACCGTAGGTGTTGGGGCAAGGGAGAGGTCAACAACGCCAAACTGGATATCAAGGTTGTTTGCTACTTCCCTGCCGATGAGTTCTCCAACCCGGGTGACCTTGCAGGCGGTGCGTTTGATGATTTCGGCAATGCGGCCAAGGCGCAAGCGTTGCTGGGACAGGTTTCTTTCAATGGCACGTTTAACCACGCCGGGTCCGGACACCCCGACGTTAATCACTGCATCTGCCTGGCCTACCCCAAGATAGGCACCTGCCATAAAGGGCATGTCCTGTGGAATATTTGAAAATACACACAGCTTGGCACAGGCCAGGCCATCGTCGTCCGCTGTAAGCGAAGCTGCTTTTTTAATAGCTTTGGACATGGCTAATACGGCATCCATATTGATACCGGCCTTGGTGGTGGCTACATTTACTGACGCGCAGATCCGCTGGGTTTCGGCCAATGCTTGGGGGATCGCGTCGATTAATGCCTGGTCCCCTTTGGCAATACCTTTTTCCACCAGGGCTGAAAAGCCGCCAATGAAATCAATATTCACGGTTTTTGCAATGTCATTGAGTTCATGGGCAATCTCCACCATCTGCGCAGATGAAAAAGATGCTCCCACCAAGGCAATGGGAGAGATGGAGATACGTTTGTTGACCACCCTGATACCGTATTTCTCACCCACTTGATCACAGGTTTCCACAAGCTTGGCTGCATGTCCGATAATTTTTTTGCGTATATTTTTCTTGAACACGTTCAGGTCATGGGAAATACAGTCAAATAGGTTGATCCCTAAAGTAACTGCACGCACATCCAGGTTTTCATTTCTTACCATCTCTATGGTGGAGATAATTTCCTGATCTTCAAACACAGTCAATTTCCTTAAATCTTGTTGGTTACGTCAAAAATATTTTTATGCTGAATGCGGATGTCCAGGTCCAGTGCCTTGGCTTTTTCTTTAAGAGCGGTGAACAGAGCCGGGGCATCAATCTCTTTTGTAATCGGAACCTGGTAGGACATGACATTCTCGTTGGGATTTGAGCCTCCCATAAAGACAGCTTTCAGGTTGACAATATTGGCGCCGAAACTTGAAATAACACGCGACAATTGTGCCACAAGACCTTTTTGGTCAGGTCCGGAGGTTGTGATCAGAAAAATCTCTTTTTCCTCTGCAGGTGTCAGGGGATCCCCTTCAAGGGATCTGACATGAATGGTCAGTCCATGTTCTTCCTCTTTCAGCGTGAGATCCTGTTTGACGGTTTCGGCGGATATGCCTTCGGGGGCCTGGACAACAAAGAAGCCGGCAAACTGGTTTTGCAGAATCATCTGGTTGACGTTTTCAAGATTACACCCCAGATCACACAGATCTGAGGTGACGCTTGCAATGATGCCCGGCCGGTCCTGGGCCAGGACGGATATGATCATTTTGTTCATTTCTTGCCTTTGTCGGAAAGCTTGCGAAGCTCATCAATAGTTGTTTTATAGTCCGCCGTGTTAAAAATGGCGGAACCTGCCACAAAACAATGGGCACCGGCTTTTGTAACGGCTTCAATGGTATCATTGTTTACGCCGCCGTCGACCTGGATAACAGCATTGGAGCCTGCATCTGACAGCATTTGGGACAGTGCGGTAATTTTATTCAAGCTGGAGTCAATGAATTTTTGGCCGCCGAACCCGGGATTAACGCTCATGATCAGAACAAAATCCAGCATGTCAATGACATATTCAATGGAAGATAAAGGTGTGGCCGGATTCAATGCAACGCCGGCTTTTACGTCTAAACTTTTTATCAGCTGCAAACTTCTGTGCAAATGAGGGCATGCTTCGGCATGGACGCTGATATAGTCGGCTCCGGCTTTGGCAAAATCCGGAATCCTGGCATCCGGGGTTTCAATCATGAGGTGAACATCCAGCACCAGGTCTGTGGCGCGTTTGCACGCCTCCACAACTATGGGTCCATAAGAAATGTTGGGCACAAACTGGCCGTCCATGACATCAATGTGAATCCAGTCTGCGCCGGCTTTTTCCACCGCTTTGACTTCTTCTCCCAAACGGGTGAAATCGGCAGACAGAATGGAAGGGGCGATCAGTGTCATAATTGTCTCCTATTTTGATGTTTGAACTAAAAGTCACTCATCTGCGGCGTTGCAAGAAAAATTGCAATCCTTACAACCATAAGCTTGCTCCGGTAATAATTTTTTTTTGCGCCTTGCATATGGGCAACTTCTCGTCCAAATACGATTTTTTAAGTCCTATTTTTTTCTTCGCATCCTGGCCATGAAAAATCCGTCCATGTCAAGATGATCAGGGAAAGTTGTTTTGCTAAATGCCTTATCCCCGGATTTGCAGAAAAAGGGCAGGTGCGCTTCAAATCCTGAAGGGTCCGGGGAATAATCTTTTCTTTTTTCTAAAAATCGCTCAATCACCTGGGTGGTCTCTTCCGGTTCGCAGGAACAAACCGCATAGACCAACACTCCGCCGGGTGCCACCAGATTGGCAGAACCGTTAAGGATTTTTTTCTGCAGGGCTGCCATGCGCATGACGTCCTTTGATTTTCTTTTCCAGCGGCTGTCCGGATTTCTGGCAAGAACACCCAAACCCGTGCACGGGGCATCTACAAGCACCCGGTTAAAATAGGAAGAAAAATCATTTAATCCTGCCCGGGCCATATCCACATGGGTGTTGCTAATCATATCGATATCCAGCCGCCTGGCTTCGTTGTCTAAGCGCTCGGCTTTGCCTTCACCGGTATCATTGGCGGTGATATTCCCTTTGTTCTCCATTTCAAGGGCCATATGGCAAGTTTTGGTGCCAAGCCCTGCACAGGCGTCCAGAATACTTTCACCTGGCTTAGGGCCTAAAAGCTGAACAGCGAGTTGGGCGGCTTCATCCTGAACCTGGAACAGGCCTTCATTAAATCCGGGGAGATCAGGGATCGCAATCCCCGATGTTTGGATCTGAAGGCCTACAGGGCTGAACTGTGTGGGTTGGGCGTTGATTCCTGCGCGGTCAAACTCTTCAATCAGTGCTTCACGGCTGGTTTTACATGGATTTATCCTGAGGGTAACCGGGGGTAATGTCATTAAAGCATTGCCAAGGGCCAATGTCTTTACTGTTCCATATCTGGCTGCCCAGCGTTTGCCAAGCCAGGATGGTATGGAAAAGGCCGCCGTAAGATGCCCGGCTAAATTTTTATTGGCGCTGGGCAGGGCAATGTCTTTGTGCGACCTGGATATATTGCGTAAAACTGCATTGATAAACCCTGATGCCTTTTTGCCGCAGATTGGTTTTGCAAGTTCAATACTGGTATTAATGGCGGCAAAATCCGGGACCCTGTCCAGGAAAACAATCTGAAATACGCCAATGCGCAATATGGTTTTCACTTTAGGGTCAATGCGATCAAAGGATAGTTTAGAACCATGGCAAATCAATTGATCAATGCGCCCCCTGTGCCTGAACACCCCAAACACAATGGCGTGACAAAGCCCTTTATCCTTTTGACTCAAGCGATCAAACTGTTGCGCGGCATCTTCAATGGCACGGTCAAGGGGTAGCGTAGGCTTTTGCCCTGCTTCAATCAGGGTAAAGGCCATAAAACGTGGATCAGCGGTCATGTTCATTCAAAATAGGCCTGCGGTTTAATTTTATTTCCTCGAAGAAATGCCGCGGCATCAAGCCGTTTTCCTGAATTGCCCATCAGTTCAAGAATCTGGACAATACCTTCTTTTGCAGCAACAAACACCCCCTTATCACTGCAGTTTACGATAGTGCCGGGCAGGACGGAAGTTTGCATGGGATCGGATGAAACAATAGCTTTAAAAATTTTAAGACGTTTTCCATCAACTGCCGTAAATGCGCCGGGCCAAGGAGTCATGGCATTAATGTGGGCACATATAGCCTTTGCACTGTTGTTCCAGTTAATACGGCCGTCTGACTTTTTAAGCATGGATACATAAGTTGCTTTAGAATGATCCTGGGGAACTGGGGTAATTTTTTTTTGTTCAATGCTGTGGATGGTTTTAATGATAAGGTCAGCGCCCATCAGTGATAACCTGTCATGCAGCGTTGACGCAGTCTCTTCAGGGGCAACAGGTGTTGTTTCCATCAATAGAATATCCCCTGCATCCATTTTTTCAGCCATCACCATGGTGGTCACACCGGCTTGTTCATCCATGTTTAAAACGGCTGCCTGGATGGGGGCTGCCCCCCGGTATTTGGGTAAAAGTGATGCGTGGATATTTATGGGATAGGTTTTGGGAATGTCCAGTACCTCCCGTGAAAGGATCTGTCCAAAGGCTACCACGACAAAATAGTCCGGTTTAAGATCGGAAAGCAACTCTACGCCTTCTGGGGTGTTTATCTTTTCGGGCTGGTATAAGTCAATCCCAAGGTCCTGCGCAGCCTGTTTGACTGCAGAAGGGCTAAGTTTTTTTCCACGACCTTTGGGGCGGTCCGGCTGGGTCACTGCCAGTAAAATATCAAACCCCGGCTCTTTTGCCAGGGTTTTTAACGCCGGAACTGAGAATTCCGGGGTTCCCATGAAAACGATGCGGGTATTTTTCATTTTTTATTTTTCAATTGTTTTAACCGTTTTTTTGTATACATAGCCCGTTTCAATGCAGAAATTCTGTCGATGAACAGGATACCGTCAAGATGGTCAATTTCATGCTGCATGATAACGGACATCAGCCCGTGGGCTTCAAATTCAATGATTTCACCGTCAATATTCATGCCGCGCACAGTGACGCTTGAATGCCGCTTGACATCGGCCCTGTAGTCAACAACACTTAAGCACCCTTCTTGTTCAGAAGTAAAGGTCTCTTTGGATTTGGACAGAATTTCAGGATTAATCAGTGCGGTAAATGTTTTGTCTTCAGGGTCTTGCTGTTCATCTGCAGCATGGGGATTATAAACAATAACCCGGCGGTTGACTCCAACCTGGGGGGCGGCAAGGCCGACCCCCGCGTCATGGAACATGGTCTGACCCATATCCTCAATAAACGTTTTTAACTCTTCATCAATGGTTTCAACCGGTACGGATTTCTCTTTTAAGGAGGGTTCGGGGAATGTGACAATATCAAGAATAGCCATTTATTTTAGAATTTCCTTTGCCGTTTGAATGTCCTTTCTTATCTGGTCGGACAGCTGCTCAATATTTGCAAATTTAATTTCATCCCGGAGCCGTTTCACCATATTAACACGTATCCTCGATTCGTATATATCTTCTTTAAAATCAAGAATGTGAACTTCAATGGTAAACATGTCATCTCCAAAAGTGGGGGAAAAGCCGATATTGGCTACGCCCTTGAAGTTGCCATGGATGGTTTCAACCGTCACCGCATAAACCCCTAACTTAGGGCACAATTCATCATGAAGTTTTATATTGGCTGTGGGGAATCCCAGCTGGCTTCCGCCGCGTTTGCGTCCCTTTATTACCTTGCCCCGGATTTGGTAAAACCGCCCAAGAAAGTGCTTTGCCCGGTCCACATGGCCGTCCATGACAAGTTCTCTGATGCGTGTACTGGAAATACGTTCGGTGTCGGTTTCATCACCTTTTATCCAGTCGGATACAATAGTCTCAAACCCTAATTCCCCACCTTTGGTTTTCAAAAGCTCAATATTGCCGCCCCTGTTTTTTCCAAAGGTATAATCTGGACCGATAACAATAGTTTTCATACCGATTTTTTTTACAAGAATATCTTCAATGAATTCCTGGGCTGAAATTTGTGCAAAGGCCTTATCAAAGGGCAGGCAAAGCAGTACGTCTATGCCTGACGATTCGATTAATTCGATTTTCTGGTCCCGTCGGGTGATCAGAGGTGGGCTGGAAAGGCCCAATGCTCTTAGCGGGTGCGGTTCAAATGTCATGGCTATGCAGGTGCCGCCGGCCTGGGTTCCCCTTCCAATCACCTGGCTCAACAGCGCCTGGTGACCTTTGTGCACGCCATCAAAATTACCAATGGTAACAACAGCGTTATTGAAGGGGGTTTTAATCTGATTTAGATCTTCAATTAATTCCATGTCGTCCTTTAAAATTTAAACAAAATACTGTTGACAAACCAAACAAACACATATATATATCCCAACCATTGCTTTTACGCAATCTTTAAATGGGTTGCCAACAAAGCAATTGCGAGTGTGCCGAAGTGGCGGAATTGGTAGACGCACTAGTTTCAGGGACTAGCGAGCGTACGCTTGTGGGAGTTCGAATCTCCCCTTCGGCACCACTTAAAAATCAACCAGTTAGAGAGGGTATCTGATTTTTTGTTTTTAGAGGGATGGGTAACGTTTGGGTAACAATTTCAGAATTCATCTATTGTTTTTTTGATTTTGATCTAAAATAAAGTCCTCTAATTGTTTAACAGCTTCTGCTTTTTCAGAATCATCCACAGTATTATACCAATCAAACATTTCTCTGGTAGCATGTCCGGTGATATCCATGGTAACCGTGTCATGGGCACCAGATTTTCTCATATATGTATTGAAGGTATGCCGAAGATCATGTGGCGTGATCCCATTTTTAACATTCCGGCCATATGGGATTCCAATTTTTTGGCAGGTCCTTCTTAAGCTATCTCTAATACTTTTCAAAGGTTTACCACGATAAAGAAAAACATGGTCATCATGAATATTCTTGGAAATGCTTTGAAATATATTTAAAAGAGTGTCTGATATGGGTATAAAACGCTCTTCATCATCCTTGGTTTGATCTTTTTCTAATTCGATACGCCTATTTTTGAAATCGATTTGTTCCCATTTTAAAGATAGGATTTCCCCCATGCGCATGCCTGTCCTTCGCAAAAATTAATCCGTGGTAAATTTGTCGAAAAAATATTCTCCTCTGTGCAGCGATTGAATGAAATACCCACTGTCCAGTTTATTTGAAAAGACGGATTCAATGTGAAATTTTTAATTGAGGTCGATTCTGAGCACAGATCAGCAAAGACCGTTCGATGCTTTTGATATCAGAACGATTTGAGTTTTCAGGCCGATTTCTTCCACTCGTATCGATGATGTAATCCACCAATACGCGGCAAATCAATTATCTTGCATTTGCCGACAGATCTGGGTTGGATCGGCCGACCGTTGGGCGTATTTTTTCCAAGGCTTAAATGTGTTCTGTCGTTATGATAATATTGGAAATACGCGCAAAGAATGTTTTTCAGATGTCCTTGGTTCAATACGATGACATTGTTTGCACATTCTCGTCTGATCGAGCCGATCACCCGTTCAACAAAAGGGTTTTGCCAAGGGCTTTGCGGGACCGAGACCACTTCTTTGATGCCCATGTTTTTCACTCGATTTCGGAAAAAAACGCCATAGATTGCATCCCGATCCCGCATCAGATACTTCGGTGCCGTATCCCAGGGGAAGGCCTCCACGATCTGTTGGGTTGTCCACTCGGCCGTCGGATTTGAGGTTATATTGAAATGTACGACTTTGCGGCGGCTGTGGCTGAGGATCACCAGGACGAACAGAATATTAAAGGTGACTGTTGGAACAGTGAAAAAGTCAATCGAACACTTGTTAATATGATTTTTCAAGAAAGTCCGCCAGGTTTGAGAGGGCTTTGAATTCGGCGGATGTCGGGGCATCAGGTTCGATACGGTTCGTTCGGAAACCTCGAACCCCAGGCTGAGCAATTCCCCATGAATCCTGGGCGCACCCCAGTTTGGATTGGCTGCAGCCATCCTCCTGACCAGATCACGGATTTCACGACTGACTTGAGGCCTTCCCGGGCCTTTGGATTTGAATTTCCAGAAAAGTTTGAAACCCTTGCGATGCCAGTAGACAACAGTATCCGGCTTTACAATGATGAGAGATTTACGCCAAGGAGTCCAAATTCGGGAAAGCAAAACCCAGAAGAGCCGATCCACCATTCGAATTTTCGGCCGCTTGTTCGTCCTTTTCATTACGGCCAATTGGTGGCGAAGCGCAAGGTTTTCGGCAGCGAGATTCGAAGTGACTTTGAACTTCAGCCATATGAATAAAACAAAATTTCCAAGCATTTTCATCATGACTCCAACTTGGCAGGCGTATACAAATTTGTCAATGATTTCAGAAAGTACGAATACTTACGAAGGACACTGGCATCACCATATTATAACATGCATGCTTGGACATTTTTTCCTCTGGCACCTGAAAATCAGATTTGGGAAAAAAAGCTCTATCTATTACGCTGGCCCTGCTGAGGTTCTTGTTTCAAGCCCTTCTACCGATAAGGGAGAATGATTTGGAGACTTTGATTGAGCAAACGCTCTGGATCCAAAATCGGGGCTTGGTCATAGGACATTTCAGACGGCATGTTAATCCGGGACACATCCATCCCCTCTGCCATTTTCTCCTCCAGCCAGTCTGAAATTTTCATTTAAACCCCATTGAGGTTTTATGGATTCCTAAAAACTACCCGGCGATTGTCATCAGATTGGTGACGTTTTTGACCCCATGGACATCCCTTACCAGTTTTGTGGCCAGGGCTTTTTCTGCCTTGTTTCCGGCTTTCCCTCCCAGGGTGACAACGCCGTCTTTTGTCTCCACTGTGGTAGCCACAGCACTGGTTGACCGATGGTACAGCAGGGTCATTTTAACCATGGCCGTGATGGATGCATCATCTATGACCTGGACGATTTCATCCATTTTCTCTTCCGCTTGTTTTTTTTTCGGCCAAATTGCCGCCCCCTGGACCGTCATCTCATTGTTGACATGTTTGACACCGTCAATATCCAGGACGTATTCGGTGGTCAGGTCTTTTTGGGCAAGGCTTTCGGCATCTCCGACCAGGGTGATGGTCCCGTTTTTCGCAGATACCTCTGTATTCCCGGCGCTCACATTCCGGTGAAAAAAAAGGGTACTTTTGACCTTGGCCGCAAGCCAGGCATCTGAATAGCCGGAAACCGCCTCCCCCTTTACTGCCAGTTGGTTATCCACACCTTTGACCCCGGGCAGGCCCGCAACCGTTTCCCGGGCCAACGCTTTATATGCATCCGAGGATGCTGTCCCTGTGAGGGTCACATCACCGTTTTGGGAATGGATTTTAATATCTTCATCCTTAAAATAGGTCTGGAATACATAAGACTGCCTTGCCGATGATTCGATGCGGTCATCGGTCTCGGATGCGAACAGACTGGAATAGGTGACGGTCCAAGCGATGATGCTGACCAGCAATGCCAAGGTATAAATTCTTATTTTCATAAAAAGACCTCCTGTTAAAAATTATTCAACCTGATCATCAGGTTTATCCGGAGTGTCTTGGGGCCTGGAAAAACCGGCAGCAAGGGCACCCAAGCCTACCCATGGATGATGGGTTACAGTTTGCCCAGGACGAGCAACACCAGAACAATGATCAACACCAGTCCAATGCCGCTGCTGGGACCATACCCCCAGGATCTGCTGTGG
>NZ_OY761444.1 GCF_963664415.1 uncultured Desulfobacter sp.
AAAACAAAAACGAACGGACCCAGAGGCTATTTTATTTGGTCAATTCATTGAGGAGTACTTAAAGCATCTAAAGGCAATAACAAAAAACCCAAAGAATTATAAAAATGTAGAATGGAGTATTCTGCGACAATTATCTTGTCCGGTTGACGACAATTACCTTGACCGGTTTGTCGTGATAAAACCCCCGACACTAAAGTTCACTTAAATGGAGGTGCAATCCCGTGTCGGGGAAACCAATAACCGAACAACAGATAAGGATATACATGTCAGCAAGAAGCAAAGGAACTATTCAGGTCACAGCAGCCGCAAAGGCTGGAATATCAGAACGTTCAGGACGTAGAATCGAAAATGGCAATATTTCTCAAGGAGACAAACCCATGCGTCATTGGCGTACACGCAAGGACCACTTTAAAGGGGTTTGGGAAAATGAGGTCGTTCCGATGCTGGAACAAAACGCCGAACTTCAGCCGTTAACGTTATTTGAGCATTTTGCAGGTAAATATCCTGAAAAATTCCAGCGGTCCAAACTGCGTACATTCCAACGTAAGGTTAAAAAATGGAAAGCGCTTAACGGATCAGGCAAAGAAGTAATGTTTTTGCAGGAAAAAATTCCTGGGCGTATGGGGTTATCAGATTTTACAAAGCTAAAAAAAGTAACAATCACGATCAACGGAGAGCCTTTGAATCACCTACTTTATCATTTTCGCTTAATTTACAGCGGTTGGTGCCATGTCAAAGTGGTCCTCGGAGGAGAATCATTTACCGCACTCAGTGAGGGATTACAGGACGCTTTTTGGCGGCTGGGAGGGGTCCCAACAGAGCATCGTACAGACAGCCTGTCTGCTGCTTTCAAGAATTTGACCAAAGATGCGAAGGAAGATGTCACCAAGCGTTATGAGGAGCTATTCAACCATTATGGCTTGGTCCCGACCCGAAATAATAGGGGGAAGGGGCATGAAAACGGCGGAGTTGAGTCACCACACGGCCACTCTATAGCGCTCAGATAAATTGATACAATTTTACTCTGATAAACTAATACGTTGGCTGGCATAGGCCGGCATTTACCCCGCCCAAAAAAATTTAAATAAAAACCCCGCGGTACCCTGCAGATTCACGCAGGATAACCGAAGCTATTAAAGATTCGCTAAGATCGTTCTATTAAAGCTATTTTTTCGCAGAGAGTTTTGACGAACCGTTCCAGGTTAGTGATCCGTTTTTGGAGTTCGACGATGGTTTGATTTTCACGTTTTGAAGAAGATTCGGGTGGTGCCAGGGATTTAAAAATGTCACTGATGGGGACCATTTTGTTTTGCCTGACGATTTTTGCGGGATAAGCTGATTTTGTTTCTTGGAACGGGATGTCCGACTTTAATGTCTCAAGATATGCGACACTATCAATAAACCCACAGCCTTTGGTTACCATCACAAGATCAATGGTATTGTAATTTTTTTGGCAGGAAAAGCATCGGGCCAGATTTGTTTTTGGATTGATGCCGGTATTAAATTGATTGCAGACAGGGCAACAGAAACGGTATTCTTTTCCCTGGCCGGATACAGGGATAGACAAGGCCTCAAGCACCCTGTTCATGGGGATGTGATTACGAAGTGTAAACAGTCTCTGTCGGGTATAACGGGAACCTGCCATGATAAAACCTGTCAGTTATATTGTTCCCAACTTTGATCTCAGACTTACACAGTTTCTCATGTTGATCACATGGCTGTTTTCCGTCAACCGGTCGATCAGGGCAGCGGTCAGATGGTCGTTTTTCAAAAAAGACGACCATTGAGAGAAGCCAAGATTTGATGTAATCAGCGTGGTCTTTTTCTGATGACGCCTGCTCATCAGGGTAAAAAACAGACCGACCTGCACCGGCTCAACCTCAACATATCCCAACTCGTCGATTAAAAGACAATCGGTTGCGGCAAATTTTTTAATAACGTGGGCTTCCGTGTGATCGGCAACCGACTGGTAGAGTTGTTCGACCAGTTCAGCAAACGCGATAAATCGTCCGTTGTATCCCCGATCAATGGCATGGGTGAGGAAAGCGGTTGCAAGCCCGGTTTTCCCGGTGCCGGTCGGCCCCATAAAAATCAGATTACGGCATTTTTCCACGTAATCGAACCCATCGTACATGTTCAGGATCTTCTTTTTGTTCAGCTGCGGCTGCCGATCAAAAGGAAAGGTCTCGATCACGTATTTTTCCGGGATCCTGGCACGAGTAATCCGCATTTTTCTGGCGTTTTCCTTTTTGAGATTATACTCCTGCTCGACGACATATTCGAGCAGGCGCGTATGGGAGTAATTGCCCTTCTGAGCGATGGAAAGATAACGGTCCCAGTTCGACAGAAGACCGGAAAGCCTAAGATACTTGAGCATCTGTGTAAATTGTTCATCCATTGTCTTCTCCTGTGAAGTTGTCATAGATTCTCAGATTCACGTCATCGGCAAAATATCCTTGGACATAAGCGTCTCGTTTTTCCAACTGCCGGTCGATCTGCGGCAGCGGCGATTGAAAATGACCGGCCGTCAATTGCAGCGTGGCAATACGTTCAACGATTTTGATGTCAGTGATCCGGTACTTTAACGCCCGGCTGACCGTTTTGATGAACATTTCAAGGGTCACGTTCCGGTACAATCCATACAGTGCGCGAATGAACCGGTGTTTCTGCTTGACGCCGTTTCTGATGGCAAAAGTGAGATATTCATCAATCTCTTCAGCAGCCGTTCGTAATATTTTCTCCTGTTCTGTAGTGGGCTTTTTTCGGTTTTTGGGCATGTACGGCGTTATTTGTTGCCCTTCGGGAGGAATGCGTTTGTTTTTAACGCCGTCCGGCGGCAACGGGTAGCGACCGAGCAGCTCGCGGTTGCGGTAGACCATCAGGTGCTCGGCATATTGCAGCACCTTCACATCATGACGTTTGACGCCGGGTATCCAATAATAATTGCCGTCAACGGCTGTATATCCGTACTGGTCGGTGCCTCGTTCCAGTACACGGTAGGGGGCCGGGACATAAACAGGCAGCCTTTTCAGATACGGCTTTTCATACTCAAACATCCGAGCAGGGATCAAACGGGTTTTAGTGGTAGGCCTGTTGGCCATCCGCTGTGTTGACCACTCGAAAGCCTGACGGTTCATGTCTTCAAGACCGGAAAACTCACGCCCGGGAAAAAAATTGGTTTCAACCGTGTAAAATCCGCGTTCGTTGCCGGCTTTTCGATTCGCATGACCCTTTTCATGGCAGACAAATTCAAAGCCGTACTGTTTGGCAAATTGTGTCATTTCTGGATGTATTACCGCGTTTTTCCCTGTGCCATAAAGGCGGGCCAGATTCGTGTTGTCAATGATGCACTCGTCTGCCGCATATTGCCAAAAGGTCAGCGCTTCATGAAGAAAACATTTCATTGCAAACCGGTCAAATACCCGGTAGAACTTCAGGTACCGCACTTTGCTGTAACGAAAATACAAAAGACTGCCCTGAACTAAGACTATCGAGTTTGCAACTTTGACCCGATACGGGGATGTGTCGTGCTGCATCTCAGCCCCGGGTTGGTCAGGTACTTGACCACAGCGTTTTTTTCCTCTTTTCCCAAAGCCAAGCTCCCGGATGATCCGAGTCAACGTGGAATAGCCGATATCGATGCCGTGCTCTTCGCAGAGGATTTCATGCATGCGTTGAACCCGGCCTTTGCACTTCAGATAAACCTGCTCGACCAGTTCCATGTCGATGGCAATCTTGTCGCTGCGGGTACTCTGCGGCATCTCGCCGCCCTGGCCGATGATGGCGCTCACCGTATTGGTGCTGACGTTCATTTGCCGGGAAATTTCCCGGATTCCTATACCTTCTTTGTGCAGAAGATAAATCGCTTTACGCTTGTCCGGTTCGATCATAAAATTGCCGTATTGTCTGGGTAAACGGAGCCAATTGTCTCAAAATGCCGCCAGATAAAAGATTTGCCTGGGCATAAAAAGGACGGCTTTTAAGCTGGCTGTCGTTACATTTTAATATGAACCGCTGCATATATTTGCCGATGACCTCAAGGGCTGTGAGGATCTGTCGCTCTGGCTCACTACAATCATTCGATGATCGGCTGGGTTGCTTTAACCGACCCAGACTCCACGATATGTTGCCGTCATCAATCTGTTTTCTAAACTCTTCAGACCCCTTGAAATAAGCGTTGGCAAGCAAATCGATATCTCGGGTGGATAAATGCCTGCCTGCCACTGCATCTACAAACGTATCGATCTGTGCTTTTTTTACGTTGTTTATGCGCATAAACTGGCGAAGGGTGTACATGAAGCTGTATGCTGGAAATTGTCCGTTAAAAATCTTGTCCATTACTGTCTGGCTCATCTGACAGATGAGCCCGCTGCGAACACTCACCCATGCTTTGCTTCTTTCAAGCAACTCGGCTATCTCGGCGTTGCTCATTTGATGAACGTTCAAAAGCTCGTCGATCAATCGGGCCTGTTCCAGGATATTGAGGCTTTTAGCGTTTGAGATACGGATCAATTCGATAATGCCCGCCGCTTCGTCGTCGGCCAGCGACAGGTACGGCACGATGCCGATATTCAGCTTCCTCGCGCATCTGAGTCGCTTGAAACCGTCGAGCAAAATGCGGCTTTCTCCCACACCCTTAAGCGGCTCTCGAATACCATGAGACGATATCGACAACAGCAAGCTCTTCTCAGCTACGGCCGATCTGATTCTGTACGCCTCATAACGTCTATCTAAACTGCTTATTTCAACTTGTTCGACCATTTATCTTCCTTCATGGCGGATTGTCCTGATGATGCCGCACATCGTAAGATAATTTCACAGTCGCGTCGATGCTGTGTTGTCTCAATATCTTATCCAGCATGGCAAAGATTTCTTCCATATCGACCCAACGGCCCTCTACCAGACTGGCAACCAGCTGAATGTGACCCACTGTTGCATCGTCAACATTTCCTTTTTTATCGGAACTCGGTTCCGAAAATCGGTTTTGTTGGTGGTTTCGGGCGGCATTCAAACGCTTTTTCTTTTCCTTGCCCTCTGGGCTCTGATAATATTCAGTGCTTCGACTGTTGGCGCTTTGGCGCCGGTGGGCATCTCGGCAGCCGAAAGGGCAGCCAAGATCACAACGACCGGCATTTCGTGGATGGGTAAAAAACAGGATCTGACAATGCCTGCAGCGGGTCAGGCACTTTCTCAGATGGGGCTTCTCTTTGAGAACGGATCGAATAACCTGGTAATACTGAGCGGTGATGCCGCGCACCTCTTTCTTGCGATACCAGTCAGAAATGAATTGAAAATCAGACTGTAGCTGTATTATAAAAAAGCCAAGTGCTCACTTATATCGCTGATGTATTTGGGCATACCCTCGTTGTTCCCCCTTTTTTCTTGGTCGAAAAATGAAAGGTACAACGGGGGTTCCTTTTTTGTAAAGCCTGAATCGATTCTGGAGATTTCTGTAGGACGGGATAAATGCGTCTTAATTTACCTGAGCAATGGTGTCTCAATTTAGCTGAGCGCTATAGGCCACTTAAAGAATAGAATTCACCAAGCCTTATTGCTCCGGAATTCTGTTGATTTTGAATCTGTATCGGCCTATCAGCAGTGGCTGGATATCATTGTAAGGGATATCAATGCCCGCAATGCAGATAAGATTGCACAGGAACGTAAGTACTTGAAAGAACTTCCTCTTCAGAGGACCGTTGATTATACTGAAAAAGTGGTCGGAGTCAGCACGACCAGCACAATTCTGGTAAAACGCGTCATTTATACGGTCCCATCCCGCTTGATAGGAGAAAAGCTGCGCCTTCATATTTACCATGACAAGATTGAAGCCTACCTTGGAACAACCTACGTCATCACGTTACCCCGAAAATATTCACCAGATAATAATCGGCGTACTCGCAGTGTGGATTACCGGCACGTCATAGGCAGCCTGGAGCGAAAACCCCAAGCGTTTCGCTATTCACAGCTAAGGGATGACCTGCTGCCCAGTGACACTTACCGGCTTATATGGGATCAGCTTGACCAAACCCTTGATCCCCGTACCGCCTGTAAAAGCATCGTGGGTATATTGTCTCTGGCGAACCGGACCGACCAGGAGACGGAATTGGGTGATTATATTCTTGAAAAAATGATGGATAACCATATTCCGGCGCTTCATGAACTTCAAAAAAAATTTAACAAAAAAGAAAAGGAAATACCGGAAATAAATATGGTGGCTGTCTCAGGAGAAGATTACAATATCCTGCTTTCTTCGCATTCATTTACGGAGGTGTTTTGATGGCAAGTACTGAAACTCTTCCCGTATTGCTCAAACAACTGCGTCTTTCAACCATAGCCCGGCTATGGGAACCCACGCTCTCCCGTGCTCAGGAGGAACATTGGAACCCGGCGCAGTATTTGGCGACTCTATGTGAGCAAGAGATCAATGAGCGCTACAGCCGGCGTATTGCCCGTTTTACAAAAGAATCCCGTCTTCCGGTGGGTAAAAGCCTTGAAACATTTAATTTTAACCACACTCCGGCAATACGTCAGGAAAAAATAGAGGCCCTGGCCCAAAACAGCGATTGGGTAAACCGTGCAGAGAACCTTTTATTTTTTGGCCCTAGCGGCGTTGGAAAAACCCACCTGGCGGCTGCCATATCTCACGCATTAATAGAACAGTCAATTCGGGTACGTCATTTCACGACAACCGCACTTGTTCAAAAAATGCAGCAGGCCCGTGCTGATTTGCAGCTTGAATCATTTTTATCCAAACTCGATAAATACGCGGTCATTGTCCTTGATGACCTGGGCTATGTCAAAAAAAGCGATACGGAAACTCATGTGCTTTTCGAACTGATCGCCCATAGGTATGAGACGGGAAGTATGATTATCACATCCAATCAGCCATTTGGGGAATGGGACAAAATCTTTTCTGATCCGTCAATGACTGTAGCAGCTATCGATAGAGTGGTTCACCATTCGATCATTATCGAAATACAGGCAGACAGCTACCGCAAACGTCAGGCAATTTCCAGGAATATAAGAATTCCCCTTAAGCCGGAACCTACCCAAGAAGATAATAACAAAACCACAGAAAGATGATTCCATGAAAATAGATATTTACAACACCGCCAAGCAGAGGCTGGAAACCATTGATATTGAAATCACAGAAGAAAACAGCACTTGGTTTGATGACTGCGTGGATAGTGATTCTGTTATGAGAATCACTGATTTTGAAGAAGGATTGCTGATTGAACAGTGCAATTACGACTATCCAATTTGGCTTTATGATATATCCCGGGATGACATTGGTCACAATCGTCAGAGGGCTCAAGAACTGTTACCAATATATCGTGAGAATCAACCATAATTTTTGAAAAGCGTAGTACGTTTATCTATAAACAAGGAAATAGCAGGGATGTCAGCCTGGTGTTTGGAAATAGGAGAGAATCATGCGAGGTGGTTATAGGGGAAAACCAAAGCCTAAATTGCCGGCACATCTAAAGCGTGTTCATGTGAATGCCCGCATTCAGCGGTGGATGCTTGACGAGCTCAAAAAAAGAGGCGAGGTTGGGATCGTTTTGGAATATATATTGATTGACGCAGGCTTTAAGTACCAGCCTGAAAAAAGAGAAGACAGGCCAGTTTAACGCATATTTTAGAAATCCGTCCTTCAATAATCAAATTTTCCCTTACCCTCAAAAAAATCTTCGCGAAGTGGAAGGATAAGTCAAGGGAAAAATGGGAGGGACCCTCTGGGAGGAACCGATTTTTTCCTTGATTTATCCTGGAACGAAGTTACAAATTTTTGGGGGTAAGGGTAAAAATACAGTGTATGAGACGACAATTACCGATCCTAAAATCCATTTAATGTGGTTTAACAGACGTCAATTACAATGAAGTATTGAGTCAGTCTGCGTAAAGATCGGAACAAAAACGGAACAGGATTTATGCACTCAAAAAGCATTTATTGATATAAAAAAACCGGACAAGATAATTGACGCGAACCGGACAAAGTAATTGACATTTGATAAATGGAGCTTCATTGGAACCGTTTTACCATTTTTTGGTTCTCATGATGTTTATGCATTAGCCCATTCTGATCTTGATGAATTCATAATACATAGAAAAGGCCAAAAAACTAAAAAGGGAACACCGCCCAAACAGGTTTCTATTAATCGTGAAATAGATGATATCCAATCTTATTTAAATTGGTGTGTAACAAATAAAAAAATCTTGAATAATCCCTTGAAAGGCTTTAAGAGACCAAAAGATGACAGGGAAGTGATAGCGCCTCCAACGATTAACGAAATTAACAAAATAATCAAAAATGCAGCACCTCATATTCAGCGATTCGTTATAATTTCTTATTACATTGGCGCCCGTCCGGGGCCAATTGAAATTGGAGCTCTGAAATGGTCAAAAATTTCTTGGGATGAAAAAAAAATCCTAATCCGGTCTGCAGATAAAAAGGGAATAATTGGAAGAAGAGTCAATATACATGAAACGTTACTGATTTTTCTTCGACAATGGTATATCGAAGATCAAAACAAGGATATTCCTATTGACAACATCATTCACTACCGAGGGAAACCTGTAACTTCGATCAAAAAAGCATTTCAAAGAGCTAAAGAAAGAGCATTTCAAAGAGCTAAAGAAAGAGCATTTATTTATAGGCGCTTACGGCCCTACGATATCAGACACGCCCATGTTACTCACCAACTTGAGGAGGGAGCAGACATCAAAGCCGTGTCATTAAATGTGGGACATAAATCGCCTGATACTACAAGAAAAGTATATCAGCATGTATCAGGCAAACTCCAAAAAGAGGCTATTGAAAAATTACCTTCTTTGGACACTTCAACTCTAACAGAAATATTTAAAAAAAAATTGGGGTAATACGTTTTTAACCCACTATAGCCTTAATCATTTTTTTTGTCAAAATTGTCAAAAAGAACGATTAAGGCTTGCTTTTATAACTCCAGGGTTTATATTTCCTTTTGAAGAAAGAAAGAATTAAATCGAAAGGTAAATATAATGTTATTAGGTTTTGGAGTTAAAAATTATTTTTCTTTTAAAGAAGGAGTTGAAGTTTCTTTAAAGAAAAGAGCAAAAGATTCAAGTGAATTAAAGGCAATTGATATATTATGCGTTAAAGGCGCAAATGGATCTGGTAAAACCAATTTACTAAAAATAATTTCTTTCATGCACCACTTTTGTTGTGACTCTTTTAAATTGAAGCCTGAAGATATTATTGGGGTCGAATCATTCTTTGAAAAGGATGAACCAAGTGAATTCTATATTGATTTTACTATAGATGAAACTCAATACAGATATGAACTCAGTATAACCGACACAAACGTTTTAAGAGAAACATTATTTCGTAAAAAACAACGATTTGTTAAAATCATAGAACGAATTGATGATGAAATAACGTTACGCATAAATGAATTTGAAGATATCGACATTATAAAACTAAGATCAAATGCATCCTTAATCAGCACTGCACATCAATATGAAGTTGAAAGTATAAATCCGATATATTATTTTTTTTCATCTATCATCTCGAATGTTACCATGTATGGACGATATTCTGAGAAGTGGGAACTTTCAAGTGTCGCAGAGCTTTATTACAAGGACAAATCCATATTTACATTTATGAAAGAACTAATAAAAAAATGTGATCTTGGAATTTATGATATCAAAATAAAAAAACGAAAAGACGAAACGAATTCAGATATTTTTTACCCCGAATTCATTCATAAAACTAATAATTCACACAAAAAGCTACTTTATCGAAATCAATCAAGTGGAACGCGGGCATTATTCACACAGCTTTGGATTTACGAAGCTATTTTAGATGAAGGAGGAGTTTTGGTATTAGATGAATTTGATATCAATTTACATCCTCATATTTTGCCATTATTACTTGAATTGTTTAAAAATAAAAAAATAAATAAACACAATTCACAGCTGATATTTACAACGCATAACACCCAAATAATTGATTCTTTAGGCAAGTATAAAGTTTTTCTCGTGAATAAAGAAGATAATGAAAGCTATGGATATCGATTAGATGAAATCCCGGGGGAAATGATAAGGAATGATAGACCAATCAGCCCCCTTTATGATTCTGGAAAAATTGGTGGAGTTCCAGAACTATGACAAAGTTTGGGAACAGCAAAAAAAATCGCTTCTTAGAAAAAAGAATAAAAGCAAGCATTGAATCACATCAAGACACGCTGATTGAAAGATGCAAATTTAATTTTTCTTACATGGATTTTTCTCAAAAATCAGGACAAACTTTTAATGAATTGGAAAAAAAACAACTTGCCGATTTACTAAATAAACTAAAAGATTTTTCTAAAGAAACTTTAGGGTATTGGGAAAACATGAAAATGGGTGGTGGGAAAAAAGGAAAAAACTATAATGTATTAGAAATATATGGTGATTTCCCTAAAAAGTCTGAATTTCATCATCCGGTTTTCGTACCACATGAAGCTCGCTGGGGAAGATTTAGACTAAATAATTTAGAAAGATTAATTGGTTTTACTCTGCCACCGAAATACCATAACACAAGGCCATTTAAAAAAGATTACTGCTTTGACTGCAATACATTCTACGTTGTTTTTTATGACCCTAAACACAAATTTTATGCAACGTAATAACGAGTCGGAGCAAAAAAACAAAACCATTAAGTATCATTAAATGGATTATTTCCCACATTTACCACATATCAATTTAAAACTTATAAAATAAGATATGATATTACCAGTTTACAATAGCATAACAGCGTTCGGGACGAGGGGGTCGGAGGTTCAAATCCTCTCATCCCGACCATATAAAAATAAAATCAATGACAGCTGTTATATAAATCTTGATCCTCGTATCTAAAAATTACTTCTTTTTCTTAAAATCTTTAAAATTTTTACAAGCATAATTCATTTGAAGTGTTTATAATTATTTCTTTGACAGGAGATATACTTAGGATATCCAAAGCAAAGATTATAAACAAAAAAAAGATTGAGGTATTGCCATGAAAATACGCCTTCATAAAAATGCCACAACAACTCCTGCCCAGCGTGCATATATTCAAAATAATCCCCACCTGTCCGTTGCCGCTCTGGCAAAAAAAACCGGCGTTAGTAAAACCACAATACGCAGGTGGCAAAACCGTATAGATGTTTATGACCGCCCGCACACTCCCAAACATATTAAAAAGGCCCTGACACCTATTGAAGAGATTAAAATCATTATCTGCCGCATGGCATTCAGAGCAGGCCTTGACGATCTGCTTCAAATTACAGACTCTTTTTTTAACATCACCTGTTCAAGGGCCAGCCTCAACAGATGTCTAAAACGGTATCATATATCCAGGATGCCAAAACTCAAGCAATCGGTACCATTTCACCTTAAAGATTATACCGGCACATATCTCTATTACAATTGTTTCCATCTGCCCTCTTTTTTGCCGGACAAACCGCCCGTGGTGCTGCAAACCCTTCTTGACGGCTCGTTCAGGACCTTTCATGCCAAATACGCGGCCACAGCGCACACATTCATTTCAGATCACATCCAGAAGTTTCCCTTAAAGGTTTTAGGCGTTATTTATAATGACCCTGTAAGACTCATTGCCGAACATACAAAAAAACAAAAATATAAGAACAGCTCCGACAGCACCATCGAGCAATTATGCAGCAAATTGGACATTACATGCTTTCACATGGATGATCAGCATGCCGACACAAAAAACGAATTAAGACAGCAGATGGAAAAAATCGCTAACCAACCTGATTTTGAAAAAGGAGCACCAACCTGGGGAACAAATGAAGCACTGGTAAAACAGATAAGCCATTACAACTTTAAATTACCCCTGAGTTTATTAAAACAGAAAACCCCTTACCAGGCCATGGAGGCGCATTACGGCAATTTTCCAAACAGTTTCAAACACAAGCCGACCATCTCTTGATCATTCGATTTTTGCTCCCTGTAACTCAGTCCGCAAGAAAGCCTATTTTCTCTAAAATCAAAAACTTTATCACAATAAAATCTCACTTGATTAGTTCCCAAAAACATCACATTTCAATTATAAATTCAAATAGATAGAATTATTTTGCCATAGAAGACCCTTATCAGTCTCTATCTTTAAATGAACTTTAGATTAAAGATTGCCTTTTTTTATCACGATAAGATAGCAGAACAACGGATTAATCCAGGCGGCCGGCCCCCGCCATAAACCTATAAACCATTCATCAGACGGATCTGACGAATGCCCCAAGTGACCCGGCAATGACGCCGGCACTTTACGACCCAAATTCACGGAGGAAATAACATGAGTTTAAGTATTAATACCAACGTTGCCGCACTGACCGCGCACAGAAACATGGTCTCCAACGACAATGATATGCGTACATCCTTGACCCGACTGTCCACAGGCTTGAGAATCAACTCAGCTGCAGACGATGCATCAGGTCTGACCATTGCCGATTCTTTGGCAGCACAGGCAGACGGTATTGGCCAGGGCATCCGGAACGCAAATGACGGCGTTTCCATTGTCCAGACTGCAGACGGCGCCCTCGAAGAGTCGGTAAGCATTGTAAACACCATTAAAACCAAGGCCATCCAGGCGGCATCAGACACCCAGACGACGGCAACCCGGTCTGCTATTCAGCAGGATATTGACAAACTGATGGAAGAGCTTGACAACATTGCCACCACAACATCCTACAACGGCTTGCAGCTTCTCAACGGCACTTACACCAACAAGGTTATTCACACCGGTGCCTCTGCCAATGAGACCACTTCTATCAGCATAGGAGACACTGAGTCCGATTCCATAGGCCACATTTCAACAGCTACTTTGGCGCTTGATGGAGAAGTAGGCAGCTCTGTTCAGCTATCTATCACTTCAGCCATCACCGGCGAAGACGTTGAGTTGGAATCCATTACCATTGAAGCCAATAACGAAGAGGAAAACGGCCTCGGCGCCCTGGCCGACGAAATCAACTCGGTTGCCGCTCTTACAGGCGTCTCTGCAATGGCGATTGTGGAAACCACCACAAGTGGAGCGATTCAGGAAGGCACCACCGGTGCCGATTTTGCAATCAACGGCGTTAACATCGGTGCTATCAATGTTGCAGACAATGATGCCGATGCCTCGCTTGTCACAGCCATCAATGATAAAACAAGTGAGACAGGCGTTTCTGCAGCCCTTAATAATTCAGGCACCATTACGCTGACATCTGAAGACGGAAGGGTGCTTGATGTAACCGGTGAAACAGGCGGCGTTTTCGGTGATACCATTTCAGCTGCTGACCTCAGCACTGTCGGGTACATCACCCTGACACAGGAAGGCTCCAGCCAGTTCAATATTAACGGTGCCGTATCCGGTGGAACAGGTACTGAATTCGTACTTGACGCGGAATATACTTCCACTGGAACCACAATAATTGCCGATGAGTCCAAAATCGCCTCAGGTTCGGTGTTGACTGCAGGCACTGTCCTTGGCGGCAATGCCACGATTAATGGGGAAACCGACATTGTGTCCGACTTTCAACTTGAGGCCGGCTCCAAGCTAGCAAGCGGATCAGTAATAGCACAAGGCACTAATATCACCGGAGATATGACACTTGATACCTCTGCCACCCTGCAAGAAGAGATGACTGTAACTGCCGGATCAACCCTTGCAAGCAATTCAGTGCTTGGTGCAGGTACAGTAGTTAATCAGGCATTTACAAATGCCGGTATGACCTATGAAGCAGGGTCCACCTTAACTGCCAATGTTACGCTTGGCTCCTCTCTGATCGTCACCTCGGATATGGAGCTGGCAGATGATTCCAAGATCACCTCCGGCAGTACAATGAAAGCTGGGACGGTATTAGGTGCAGACATGACCATTGACGAAAGCATGACTTTGTCTTCCGACATGACACTTGAAGCCGGTTCAGACATCGCCTCCGGGTCAGTGATTGCTGTAGGCTCTACTTTGGGAGATTCGATAACACTCGATTCAACCATGACAACTTCTGACGATATGGATGTGGCAGCCGGTTCTCAGATCGCATCAGCTTCAACAATAGCAAAGGGCTCTCTGATGGGTGGGCCAGTGCAAGTGGAAGAAAAACAGCTGGAAGAGGAAATGACCCTTTCTGAAGGATCAACCCTTGCCTCTGGTTCTACTATCCTAAAAGGGACAACGATTAACCAGGATATCATTGGTAACACCGGCACTACTTTTAGTGCAGGTACAACTCTTGACGTAAATGTCGTTTTGGATGATGACGTTGTCCTGACCGAAGAAATGACATTAGCATCCGGAAGCACGATAAAAGCAGGTTCGATACTTGAAATAAAAGCATCAAGTGAAGATGTGACTATTTCAGACCAGCAAGGCCTTACCCTGGCAGATATCAATGTTCTGACACAGGAGGATGCTGAAATTGCCATTGAAATTGCGGAAGCCGCGCTGGCCGACCTGGATGCCATAAGAAGTGGCCTGGGTTCCGTGGAAAACCAGCTGTCTTCCACCATCTCCAACCTTTCGGTGACCAAAACCAATGTAACGGCCTCCGAATCTACCATCCGAGACGTTGATTTTGCTGAAGAAACAGCCAACTTTGCAAGGCTGTCCTTGCTGGCCCAGACAGGCTCCTATGCCCTGAGCCAGGCAAACGCCGCATCTTCAAACCTGACCAGCCTGCTCCAGTAATTCAAGCAGCAGCTTAACTCAACTAGCCGGCAAGGGAAAAACTCCCTTGCCGGCATTTTTTTAGCTGCCTACAAACCGGCCTTTTACAACATAATCCTTAGCTGTTCTTTTTTCCGCGCTATACAATCTACGATCACTGGTTAGGATCTATATTCTGGTCTGAAATTCATGCATAGAAAATTGCTTCTGTATTCCTACCGAAACCGGTTGCAAGGATATGTAACCTGAAAAGCCCCCCGACCCTATGTCGGCGATGCGACCCTGCATCTGCATAACACAGTGGACCTATCTCAAGTCGTTTACCAGTATCCTGAATGGTCAGCAATAGAACCAGACGGACAACGGACAAAGGATAGAGATTATATCTGTGATATGATAAGACATTGAGGCTAAGAAGATCTTCATAGAATAAGCAGGCTGTCGTCAATGTTGTTAAGGAATGAGTCCGATATAACTTCACGTGGAATGCCGGTACCTTTAGATGAATATAGTCAAACGATAAAACCAACTGTAGTACCGTTCATAAAGTTGTACGGACACGGGCAATCAATTTTACGTCCCCCCTGCTCTTTACTCGATGCCATATTTAAACATGAAAAACACGAAGGATAGTTAAGCGAATACCTTCGTGGTCTTCGTGTTATTCGTGGTTTAATTATCAATGCGTATGCTTAAGTTTATGTCCTTAACTCTTTTTTCACAAATAGAAAACGGGCTGCAAGATTTCAACTCTGCAGCCCGTTATAATTCAGGCAGTTTTATATGTATTTTGTTTGTTTAACTTAGAAAGCGATTGCCCAAGTTGCACCAAAGTACATTGTTTCTTCGCAACCATCTTCTCTGTTATCAATCATACCAACTTCAGGCGTAACGGTAACACCCGGAGCCAGGGTAATGCCGGCCTGCAGATAGTAGGACTGAGCAATGGAAGTATCGTCAACATCGTCAATTTCATCATGGATATAACCATAACCAGCTTCAAGAGTGAGCATTTCGCTAACGGCAAAAGTCACACCAATGGTGCCACCAATGGTTTCACAATCGTAAACTTCTCCACCTACATAAGAAGCCAGCCCCTGGTATTCGGTCTCGTCAGCAGCACCCAGGTTTCCAATATTTTCGCCCCAAACAAAGGTAGCAAACATACCAACGGCACCAAAGTTCAACTGAGTACCAAGACCAATTGCGTAGGCGTCAATATCTTCGTCATCATCAATTTCAAAACGGTCATAACCAGCAGCAATTTGGGCTTCACCCATATCAAAAGTTGCTTTGTAACACATTGCAATCATGGGGATGATAGCTTGGGTAGAGGTTCCACCAATCAAGGTTGTTGTGTCAGGATCAAGGAACGCAATAGAGAAACCACCGAAGGTCAGCATTAACTCAGGATTACGGCTATTATCAAAGTCACCATATCCACCGAGTCCGAGGTCATTATCCTCATCAACCGGAACAAGCTGGTTGGAATATGCAACGTTGATGGGGGTATCGCTCTGACCAACCAACAAGGTACCGGAACCAAAGTTCCAAGCACCATAGAGATAACGAACATTTACACCGGTGCCGTATTCAAATTTAGCAGTCAGTTCATCTGAAACTACGATATTCGCACCAATTTTGGAATTAGCATACATGCCTTCGCTGTAATGGGTGTCATAATAATCCCCATCATCATTACCTTCAACACGATCAATATCAGCCCAACCTGTATAAATTTTGCTTTCGCCGTAAAAATTCCACTCTGTTGCATAAGCAGAACCTGCCATCAGCGCAAGCGCTGCAACAGCCACAATAAGTTTTTTCATCTTTTTCTCCTTTTAGGATTTATAACTGCCTGAGAACAGGTACCCTGCCTTCCTTTTAAAAACAGGACACCCAATTAGCTCTTGTTTTAATGCCATTCTAATAGGTTTGTCAACGTTTTTTTCAACATTTCGCAGATTATTTCAGTTTATAGGAAATAATGTTCGAAGTTTTATCCTTAGCTAGAATGGCTACCTTGGAGCGGGTCACAACAGAAATCACCAGTTCTTCTATTCCGTCATTATCTATATCTGCAATATCAAAATCAGAAACCCAGCCCTGAAGTGGAACCGTCTGGAATACCGGAGCAAGAGCAATGCCGTTCCAGGACATAACTTCTACACGCCCCTCTTTGAACCGCTTAATACGGCCGAGTGCCCCACCGCCGATCTCATTATTTGTGATCAAAAACACCTTTTCTTTCTGATCTTTCCCCACGGGATGGAATTTAATTCTTGGGTTGAAATATGCCCGATCTCGAAAAGTGTTGTCTGCACCGCGGGCCCCGGAAAGCCAATAGTTATTGGTTTTTCCATATTTTTCCGTACTTTCCCATTCCATTGAGCCGGCATCGTTTATGAGCACCAAACGATGATGCCGGTTAATACTTAAAAATTCAACACCACTGTCCTCTCTTACCTGCCCTCTATCCAGCGACAGTACGGATGTCCCCCTGGGCACACGGATGGGCTTTTCCTCCTGGTAAATATCATCAACCGGCGTCATAATATAAATTTTTCCGTCATACGGCCCTCGACCTTTCTCCTGGGCATAAAGCACGGGACTGCCGTCCAGAGAATCAATCACGCGAAAATAATACGACAAACCATCCTGAACTGTCGTATAGGAGGAACCATTATATTCCACCACAAATGATGAAAGGGTTTCTCTGTTTATTGTCATGGCGGTAACAAAAACTTCCGGATACCCGTTGCCGTTGATGTCCGCCACATCCAACCCGATAATTCTGAGATAGGAAGCGTAATCCAAGTGTGTCTCTTCGGCAAGCAGAGTCCCCTCAAGATGAGATATCTGAAGTGAAGAGTCTGTTGCCGTCACAATCTGAATACGGCCATCCATATTCAAATCGCCGGTGGCCATGGCCCGGATCACTTCCTTTGCCTTAAAATGGGTGGTAAATCCCTGGCTGGCCTGCATGGCCATCATTCCGCCGCCATAAAGGCCCTGATTGCCGGCGTACTGCAACCCCCCAAGAGCCGGGTTGGGTTCCTGGGGCCGGGCATACATTTTATTATCAATATTGCGGTTAAATACTGTCATGTTGATATCACCGGCAAAGGAGTTCACCAAGGGAATTACATCGCCCATGGCATTGCTCTGCTCAAAAAAGGCAAGGGTTTTCTTTTTACCTGTCACATCCACCATGGCGGCATCCAAACTGAGACTTTCTCCATAATGGGTCAGACTACCGAAAAGGATATAATCCACACCCATCCGTGCGCCTAAATTCCGGGCAGTTCCTTCATTAAGACTGCCTTTAACGAGTCCGTCGGCCTTTGCCCCAGCCAAGGCTTTATCAATGGTTTCCCGGTCCAGAACATCCACTTTTCCGGCATCGGAAAGCCTTGAGGAAAGCATTGAAAACAATCCGTTCTGCAAAAAACTTAAATCCTGAGCAGAATTCATTTCAAAGGGGATGACAGCCACAGTTTTTGTGGCACTGCACAATCCTGTACCAGCTGCAGCCCAAACCACAAAAAAGGTCAAAACGACAATCGTTGTCTTGAAAGCAAAAAAGGGTTGCGTAAATTTTCGCATGGTTTTTTCCTACACTCCTGTCAGATTAAACATAAGGCCGGGCCAGGGATTTTAAATATGTAAAAGCTTTGTTAACTGTTATCTTTCCATCCTGCTGTACCCGCATTGAACAAAACCTAAAATTTTCAGAGGTTATATCCCATCAGCCGGTCTCACACAAGTCTTTTAAACAGCTTTTCAAGGCTGCGGGCATCAAAGGAGACAAAAACAGGACGTCCATGGGGGCAGTGCATTGGGTTTTCACAGACAAACAACTGTTCTACAAGCGCCGTCATCTCCTTTACAGACATGGACTGCCCACCCCGTACGGAGCGATGGCAGGCCATTGTGGCCAGGGCATCTTGGAGCCAGTCATCTTTAAGTCCTGTGCCGTTGGCATGGCTGATTTTCTCCACCATTTCGACCACCATGGATCCCACATTTTTTTCTTCCACCAACACAGGCACGGCTTTTATCACAAACGATGTCCCGCCAAAAGGTTCAACCCTTATGCCCAAATCGGCCAGTTCATTCGTAATGGACTCAAGGACCACAGCTTCCTTGTGGCTCAGCTCCAAAACCTCGGGAACTGCCAGGGACTGGCTTTGCACATCCATTTGCTTATAGCGTTTTAAAAGCTGCTCAAAAACAATACGCTCATGGGCGGCATGCTGGTCTACCAGTATGAGGTGATTCTCGTTTTCCACCACAATGTAAATATTGAGTACCTGACCGACCACCCTTACCCCGGACCGAATTTCCAGAACCGGTTCGGAAGGAGGCGCTGTCTCCCTCTGATCTGGTGTTTGGTTTTCATGATCAGACAAAGGGGGTTGAATGGACAATTTTCTTTCCGGGACCGGGGTCCAGGATTTTTCACGGGGTTCTGCGGCCTCAAAAGATTCAGGGGGTGAATCAAAAGATGTATACTCAGGTTTCGGCTTCGGGACAGAAACGTTTTCAAACAAGTCAGAAGTCACTCTTTTTTCCGGCAGGGATGCCGATTTCAATGCAGCCTGAACAGGCGTTGGGATCCCCTTTTTTTCAGGAATAACGGCCCTGGCATACGCCAATTTATCGTCCTGACTACGAGACAAGGTGCTTGCCACGGCAACCGCCAAAGCATGGTATACGGGACCTGGCGCAATAAATTTAATTTCACGTTTAGTCGGGTGTACATTTACATCCACCTGGTCGCAGGGCAACGCCACACATACCGCACCCACAGGATACCGACCCTTCATAATTCGGCCCCGGAACCCTTGAAACATGGCTGAGATCAACCCTCTATCATACACAAGACGCTGGTTGACGAACAGATAGATCCGGTTGGCCGTACTTCGGGTAACACCGGGATTGGCACATACCCCCCGGATACTTAACCCAGACAGGCCGCCCTCCCCGTCTCCATCTGCCTGGGGCCACTGTATTTCGTACAGCTGACCCGACACATCTTTACCCAACACCATCTGGGCCCGCTGCAACAAGGTCTGGTCTGGGGGATAGCTCTTAACGGACCGCTGGTTGACCACGAGGCGGAAGCCCACCCCGGGATTCCCCATGGCAAGGCCGGCCAGGGCATCGGCAATATGGCCGGATTCCGTATTTTCACTTTTTAAAAATTTTCTTCGGGCAGGTGTGTTGAAAAACAAGCGCTTGACTTCCACCATGGTACCCACAGGCGCGCCGGTATCTGTTACGCCGGAAAGCTTTCCGCCATCCATATCCACCCGGGTTCCGGTGGCGTTATCTGCTGTACGCGACACAAGCGTGAACTTCGATACAGAAGCAATGGACGGCAACGCCTCACCCCTGAACCCAAAGGTAGAAATGGAAAACAGGTCATCTTTGGTGTAGATCTTTGAGGTGGCATACCGTTCCAGTGCCAGCACTGCCTCATCCCGGGAAAGCCCGCACCCGTTGTCCGAGACACGGATCAGGTTTTTGCCGCCGTTTTCAATCTCAACAATTATCCTGTCCGCCCCTGCATCCATGGCATTTTCCACCAACTCCTTAACCACCGAAACCGGGCGTTGGACCACTTCACCTGCGGCAATCTGGTTGGACAAAATATCAGGAAGGATGCGGATTCTGCTCATTTAGGCGTATCCGGAAGTTCCTTTACAAAACGCAGCAGAAATTCGCTGTCTTTGGGACTTAAATCAAACTGCAGACACGCTTCATCAACTAATTTATTCACATTCAGGTCCGGCTGGGCACCTCTTTTTTCAGAGACCCACGCAACGGCTTTCTTCAGGGCATCGCCCTGGGGGACAACAGTGGACATATTTACCTTCCTTTTATAATCCGTGGTTATAATTCGGGGAATCCAGGAAGTTTCCCCACAGTCTGTTCAAATCCGTATCCCGCCCGGATCAACGACATTTCATCAAAATGCGGGGCCATCATCTGGAGCCCCATGGGAAGCCCGGTATCGGAGATGCCTGCAGGCACGGATATCCCGGGCACACCTGCCAGATTGCAGGCCAGGGTAAAAATATCGCTCAAATACATGGTCAATGGATCAGCCACCTTCTCACCGATCTTAAACGCAGGTGTTGGTGCCACAGGGGACACAATAATGTCGCATTCTTCAAATGCCTTTTTGAAATCATCCATGATCAAAGCCCGGACCTGGGAGGCACGGCCGTAATAGGCATCATAATACCCCGAAGACAAGGAATAGGTACCGATAATAATCCGGCGCTGGACCTCCAGTCCAAATCCTTTGGATTTGGTTTTCTTGTACATTTCAATGAGATCATCGGAATCCATGTCCCGAACCCCGTATCTTACCCCGTCAAACCGGGCCAGGTTGGCACTGGCTTCACAGGGGGCAATGATATAGTAGGCCGCCACCACATAATTGGTATGGGGCAAAGAGATCTCTTTAACGGTAACCCCCAATCCTTCCAGGGTCTTTCGGGCATTTTCGAACATGACTGAAACCTGCGGGTCAATACCTGCAAGCGTTGAAAATTCTTTGGGAATACCTGCGGTCATTCCGGCAAGGCCCTTCTCCTTAAACATGGCAATGCCCTGTGTAAAATCCGACATTTGTTCAGGCGCGCTGGTGGAATCTTTGGGATCATGACCGCCCATGAGATTAAGCATCATGGCCGCGTCCGTCACATCCCGGGTAATGGGGCCAACCTGGTCCAGGGATGACGCATAGGCCACCACACCAAACCGTGACACCCGTCCATAAGTGGGTTTAAGCCCCACAACCCCGCAATGGGAGGCGGGCTGACGGATGGAGCCACCCGTGTCCGTACCCACAGCCCCTGTACAGAACTGGGCCGCTACGGCTGCGGCAGATCCGCCGGAAGAACCACCCGGTACATGATCGGTGTTCCAAGGGTTGCGGGTGGCAAAAAAGGCTGAATTTTCAGTGGAAGATCCCATGGCAAATTCATCCATATTGGCTTTGCCGATGAGCACGGCATTCTGAGCTTTAAATTTTTCAACCACCGTGGCGTCATATTGGGGCACAAAATTTTCTAGTATCTTAGACGCACAGGTGGTTTTAACGCCCTTTGTGCATAACACATCTTTCAAGGCCACCGGGATTCCGGTAAAGGGTTGATTCTCACCTTTAGCAATAACCCGGTCTGCCTGTTCTGCCTGTTCAAGGGCAAGTTTCGGGGCAACAGTGATAAACGCTGAAATAGTGTTGTCATATTTATCAATACGATCAAGGAAAGCCCGTGTCAGTTCAACAGAAGATATTTCCTTTTTGGCCAAAAGTTCCTGGGCCTGGGCAATGGTCAGGGTATGCAAATTCATTTTATTTCCTTACGCTCTCTCATCTTTTTGGGGCTATTTTGAACTTGAATGGCGACGCGTGTTTGGACGAAAAGTTGCCCAACTGCAAGGCGCAAGCGAAGCTGAAACCGGAGCGTACTATTGTACGTGAGGCTTTCAGCTTTGTGCAGCAACGCCGCAGATGGGTGACTTTTCGTTCAAACACTACTTCACTACTCTTGGCACTACATAGAAGTCCTGGTCACGTTCCGGTGCATTGGCCAAGGTAACATCCGGGCCCGGAGACGGTTTTTGCACATCTTCTCTAAGCACGTTATTCATGAATGCCGCCCCGGATGCAGGTGTCACCCCCTCAACATTCACGTCCTTGAGGGCATCAATATAATCAAGGATATCACTTAGCTGTCCTGCCAGGGTTTCCTTAAGTTCATCATCCACATCCAGCCGGGCCAGATGGGCCATTTTTTCCACTTCTTGTTGTGATATTTTCATTTTTATTCCTTTTTGATGACCATGCCGCCGACGCCTGAGCCGGCAAGCTTTGCCAGACCGGCTTTGGCCGCTTCATAATCGGCAAAAGAGCCGGTTCTGACCCGATGCCAGGTTATCCCTTTGATCTTCACACTGGCCCGGTAAGCGGTTATTCCCTTTTTATTTAAAAGAACCATCTGGGCCAGGGCATCATTTAAATTTTTATATGAGGCGATTTGAATGGTGTATTCACCATGGGCAGATGCGGGTGCTTTAGCGGTATCCGGTTTAGCGACTTTAGGTGGCGCATCCTTTTTTTTATCCGTTTGGGTTTTGGATTTTAAAACCTTTGGGACAAGTTTGGCCACGGGTCGTTTTTCATCTGCTTTTTCATCTGCTTTTTTTTCTGTTTTGACCGAAGCACGCTTTTCAGATGACGATGCCGCAGGGGGATCATTGTCATAGCCCTGCTCGGCCTGATGCCAGGTGGCTATTTTTCTGCTGTGTTTAACAGGAATTTCTTCAGCCTGGGAATTGTTCGATACTGACTTTGCAGAAACTGTTTTCCCGGCTTCAGGACCCGGGGTGATCTCCCCGGGATCGTCTTTTTTCCCTTTAATCGGATAAGACACTGGTTCATCAAGGACATCGTAAAATTTAAGATCGACTTTTTCTTTTTGAGAAAATTTACCCAAACGTTCATTGACTATTTGCCCAAGATGTTCCTGGAAAGCACGGGTTTCAAACATTACGGGACTTGAACTTCTGCCCACGATCACCCCAAGGCCAAACATCCAGATTCCGATTAAAAAATACCTGCCGTATGTCCCAACGCCACGAATCTTAAATCCTCCTACATTCTTTCAGGGGCAGACACCCCTAAAAGCGCCAACCCGTTACGAATCACTTTTTTAACCGCCAGCACCAAAGAAAGTCTAGCCAGGGATAACGGTTTATCTTCCATGATCACCTTATGGTGATTATAATAGGCATGAAAGGCCGCAGCAAGGGTTGTCAGATAGGTAAACATCACATGGGGATGAAGGGTTGCCGCACTTTTTTCCACCTGCTCCCGGAACCCTGCAACCTGCTTGATCAGCTTAAGTTCATCTTCGGTCACAAGTTGCTCAAGATTAACGCCGACATTAAAATCTGTCTGATCAATGAGCCCCTCATCCTTTGCCTTGTTTAAAATCCCGGTAATCCGGGCATGGACGTACTGCACATAATAAACAGGATTATCAGCACTTTTCTTTTTAGCCAATTCAAGATCAAACTCAAGACCCGAATCATAACTACGGCTTAAAAACATAAACCTGGCTGCATTTTTTCCCACCTCGCCCACGATGTCCTTAAGTGTTACAAACTCTCCGGCCCGGGTGGACATCTGCACGGGTTTTCCATCCCTCAGCAAATTGACCAACTGAACCAAAATCACATCAAATTGTTCGCTTTTTCGCCCTGTAGCCACCACTGCCGCATCAATACGTTTGATATAACCATGGTGATCCGCCCCCCATACATCAATCACCCGGTCAAATCCACGCCCATATTTTTCATCATGGTAGGCGATGTCCGAAGCAAAATATGTGGTCAGTCCGTTGTTACGCACCACCACCCGATCTTTTTCATCCCCGAACTTTTCCGTGCGAAACCAAAGTGCCCCGTCTTTTTCGTAAATCAGATCTTTTTCTTTAAAATTTTCAATGGCGGCCTGAACCCGCCCCGAATCATAGAGGCTTTGCTCGCTGAACCAGTTGTCAAACCGGACACCGAAATCATCCAAATCAGACCGAATACCAGCCAAAATTTCACCGGCGGCAAATCGTGCACAGGTCTCAATGCCCTGTGTTTCATCGACATCTACAAAATCTTTTCCCTGGGCATCAAGCACTTGCCGGGCAAGGTCTTGGATATAACCACCCTGGTAGCAGTCCTCGGGAAAATCTATTGTTTTCCCCTGCATCTGCTGCAAACGCAGCCACACCGATGTGCCAAGTGTCCTGATCTGGCGGCCGGAGTCATTGATATAATATTCCTTTTGAACATCAAACCCGGCAAAAGAAAGAATATTGCCCACAGCATCTCCCACAGCAGCCCCCCTGCCGTGTCCCACATGGAGCGGGCCTGTGGGATTTGCCGACACAAATTCGACCTGGACGCGTTGCCCCCGTCCCATGTCCGAACTGCCAAAAGTTGCATCCTGGCTCAATACCTGATCGACCACCGGGTGCCAGGCTCCGGGAGCTAAAAAGAAATTGATAAATCCGGGTCCGGCCACCTCTATTTTTTCCAAAACTGGTCCCAAAGGGGTGTGGCCATTGTCAGACATGGACGCAACAAGACTTTTGGCAATTTTTGCCGGGGCCATTTTCTGTAATTTTGCCGACACCATGGCAAAATTAGTTGAAAAATCTCCCTGACCTTCATGTTTAGGGGTTTCAACCTCAAATTCGGGCACCTGATCCGAAGGCAACAAACCCTTTTCAAAGGCAGCCCGGGCAGCATCCAGGACCATGGTTCTGATTTTTATTTTCATAAAGGATTAATTCTCGTGTTCAGAAGTATCTTCGGGGGTAAATTTAGGGGTATCATCTTCGGAATCAATCTCTTTCATCTCGTCTTCCTTGGTGTCCCCATCTTCATCCAGCAATTCATCCAACTCCACATCATCATCTTCAAGGGAAAAATCTTCTTCTCCAGGCAATGTGTCCACATCGTTAAAATCAATAACCAGCTTGTCCGATTCAGGATCTGCAATAAATTCTACAGCGCTCTCAAATAATTTTTCCGATAAATCCCTGGTAGGGAAAAAACTGCGGCGGCGAAATACGGCAAGAAACTGATCAAACCCCTCGTTGCAAGCTGCACTGATGGCCTCAAGATCATAGTCTTCTTCGTGCAAAGGTAAAATCACACCCGGATCCACCTCTGCAGATTCAAGGACGGTCAGTATATTGTCCTCTATATTTTTTTCAAACCTGATTTTCTGTTTCATTGGATTCTCCTGTTATCATCCATTAACTTGAAACTTCTTAATATAGCCCAACCAATTCCCATGTCAATAAATTAAATCGACACCGGAATTAAACTTAATTTTTTAATTGACCCATCAAAAATGGGATGTTATATTGCTTTGGTTGATTTTTGGAGGAGTGGCCGAGCGGCTGAAGGCGGCGGTCTTGAAAACCGTTAGGTGTTAAAGCCTCGTGGGTTCGAATCCTACCTCCTCCGCCAAAATGAGGCAATGTGGAGAAGTGCATGAGTGGCTGAAATGGACCGCCTGCTAAGCGGTTGTGGGGGGAAACTTCCACCGAGAGTTCGAATCTCTCCTTCTCCGCCAATAGCATACAATACGGGCTGAAACTTACTTGAGTTTCAGCCCGTTTTTTTTTAATATTCATGAATTTTGTATGTAGGTTTCCATGCACGGTACGCCCCCCCCCCTTAATTTTTAAATGACTTTTTAATGGAAAAACAACTGATCTATCTGATATACTTTGTTCTATATCAAAAATCTTTTTTTCCTGTCAAAAAAGACAGAACTCTTTCACTGTAACATGTCAAAGGAGGTAAAACATGCATTGCCATGAAGTGGATTACGAAATTTTTGGAGATGATATGCAAGCCGTTGAGGTGGAATTGGATCCCGGAGAAACCGTGATTGCCGAGGCCGGTGCCATGAACTGGATGGAACAAGGTATCGCTTTTGAGGCAAAAATGGGGGACGGCTCTGAAGCAGACAAAGGGCTGATGGGTAAGCTTTTTAGTGCAGGCAAGCGTGCGCTCACCGGTGAAAGCCTGTTTCTCACCCATTTTACAAACCAGGGCCAGGGCAAAAAAAGAGTGGCTTTTTCCGCACCCTATCCTGGGAAAATTATTCCCGTTGACATGGCAGCCGTTGGCGGACAGTTAATTTGCCAGAAAGATGCATTTTTGTGTGCAGCCCTTGGCACAAAAGTATCCATTACCTTTAACCAGAAACTTGGGGCTGGTTTTTTCGGTGGAGAAGGATTCATTCTTCAGCGACTGGAAGGGGACGGCATGGCATTTGTTCATGCCGGCGGTACCATCGTTAAAAAAGAGTTAAATGGTGAAAAGTTGATGGTGGACACCGGCTGTATAGTGGCCTTTTCCCAGGGAATTGATTATGATATCCAGCGAGCGGGCGGACTTAAATCCATGTTTTTCGGGGGAGAAGGGCTGTTTCTGGCGACACTGAAAGGCCACGGCAGCGTTTATCTGCAAAGCCTGCCTTTCTCCCGCCTGGCAGACCGTATCATCAGCCATGCACCGAGTGCCGGGGGCTCATCCCAAGGTGAAGGCTCCGTCTTAGGCGGACTTGGGCGCCTGTTGGATGGAGATTAATGCGACGTCTGATTTATTTTTTAATAGGGTGTTTACTGTGTCTGTTCTGCGGTTGTGCCACAACGTCCAAGGTAATTATGCGCGATGATCCATTAATCGGAACCCTGGTCAAGGCAAAAACCGGCAAGCCCGTCCTCTTTGACGATCTGATGGAAACGCTTGTCCACAGTGACGTCATCTATCTTTCCGAAAAGCATGATAACCCCATGCACCATGCCATCCAGCACCGGGTTATCCAGGCCCTCATTGACCGGGGACATGCGCCGATTATTGGATTTGAGTTTTTTTCATACCAGGATACGCCATTGCTGCTTAACCTTTTGGATGCCGAAAAAAAAGCGCATTCACCCAAAATGGAAAAAGCAGTGGAACAGCGGATCAGAAAAAAACTGGGATGGGACAAACAATCAGACACCATGTGGGGGTATTACTGGCATTTGATAAGGTTTGCGGTGGAAAATGACTTGCCTGCCGCAGGCCTTGATCTGTCCGCAACCCAAAAGCGCCGGATTACCCGCAAAGGGCTTGACGATCTGTCCCCCATTGAACTGCAGCAGTTGTTTTCCACAAAACTTTCAAATTCAGCCTATGAATCATATATGAAATCGGTTTTTGTATCGGTTCATTGCGGCATGGATCATGGCCGGATGACCGAGCGGCTTTATGGTACTTGGATGATGCGCAATGACCGGATGGCCTTATCCGTGATTGAACTATTCAATGCCGTGCAGACAAAAGACCGTGACACGGCAGGAAGACAGACTGGCCCTGTTGTTATTATCATTGGGGCGGGGCATACCGAGTATGGCTTAGGTGTCTTGGACCGGGTACATCACCTAAATCCGAGCCTGACCCAGACCAATCTTGCCATGACAGAAATAGAAAGAGAACCTGCGGACCTGGTACAGTATTTAACTCCACTCTCCCTTGAAGGATTCGAACCGGTGCCCCCTGCAGACTTCTTGTGGTTCACCCAGCGGGTCTCCTACGAGGACCCGTGTGAAAAATTTAAAAGCGCGTTGGAAAAGATGAAAAAACACAAAAAAAAATAATCTACTTAGTGGTGAGCCGATTTACTACCGGCAACCGCTCCCGGCGTTCAGCACCGTCCCAGCCTGGAGGAACTGACGATTCCAGATAACCGTTGATCCGATCCAGATAAGACAGGTAAAGCCGGCAGGGATTGGTCTGATCCAATTGCGAAAAGATTTTTTTTGCCTGTTTAAAATCCGCCTGCTGAAAGGCCTCAACACCCTGTTCAAACACACGAATCTCGTCAATAATATCCTGGGAAGGCAAGCCCTGGCACAAGGGCTCATACAAATCTTCGGGCTGCTGCCTACCCTTAACCTGTACTTTATCAACAAACCGGCAAAAGAACTTCTCTTGAATCAGATCCCTGGTTGCTTTTGAAATCAAAATGGATGTGCCGTAATTTTTATTTGCCCCTTCCAGACGCGATGCCAGGTTTACATTATCCCCCATGACGGTATAGTCGAACCGTTGAAGACTGCCGAAATTACCGACGCTCACAGGCCCGGTGTTAATTCCTACACCAACGGATACGCCAGAAAGCCCCTTTTTTTCCCATGTCCGGGCCAAATTTTCCAGAACACCTTTAAATTGAAGAGCTGTGTGAACAGCATGTTCAGCATGCTCCGGATCAGATTTGGGGGCACCCCAAAAGGCCATGACGGCATCTCCGATGAACTTGTCTACGGTGCCGCTGTTTTCCATAATTTTTTCACTCATGGCCGTAAGAAACTGATTCATGAAACGGCCTAACTGCTGGGGCGTCATCTTCTCCGACAGGGTTGTAAACCCCCGAATGTCACAAAACATTACCGTCAATATTTTTTCCTGGCCGGTTAAGGAAAGAGCTTTGGGGGTTTTGATCAAATGGTCAACCACATCCGGGGCCACATACCGGGAAAAGGCACTCTGGATAAAACGCCTGGATTTGCCTTCCCTGAAGGCCTTAAAAATGCTCATGACAAGAAGAATGAATATCGAAGAGATCAACGGCAAACTGATCCCCACGTACTGATGATTTAAAAAAAAATAAAAATAATTTCCTAACATCATACAAATTAAAAAGCCTGCCGTTGCAACGCCACCGGCCACAGGGCCCAAGAAACACAGAACAAGGGTCAAAGCAAGGCCGTTTAGCACAATCAGGGTATAATTGAGCCCGATCTCCGTCATCCGGTCATAGGTAAACGCGTCTGATTGGATCAAATTGTCCACAATCGTGGCATTTATCTCCACCCCGGGGACTGCGGACCCAAAAGGAGTGGCCTTAAGATCCAAAAGCCCAGTGGCCGAAGCCCCAATAAACACAAATTTATCTTTCAATTCCGGCACACGTTTTTTTTCCAGGACATCGACGGCACTGATATAATCAAACGTCCCTGAAGGCCCCCTGTAATTGACAAAAATCTGCCCGATACTGTCCGTGGGTATAAACCGGTCACCCAGGGACAACCCAAGGACTGGCTGCAAGTTAGCTTTAATCCGGGAGGATGCGTGAATGGTCATATCAGGAATATTCATACCCACCCTGAATACCTCCAAAGCCAAAGATGAATAGGGGATATTGTTCATCACCATGACAAGGGGCACCTGGCGGGCGAGCCCGGAATCATCCGTGAGCACATTGATGAACCCCTCGCTTTGGGATGCGCTCACAGATGAGTGGTTAAGTACCGCCCTGAAAGCCGGGATCAAAGAGATCCTGTCAAATTGCAAGGTTGCAGGGTCCAGGCGGATTACACCCGAGGGAAAGGGCTGGGCATCGTTGGATTTCAATCCGTCGTCCACAAACTGAAACCCATACCCCAGGATTGTGGGCCCCCGGGAAAGCGAAGTTGCAAACATTTGGTCATAATCCAGGGCCGGATCCGCGCCCAATGTTTGGACCAGATTTTCAGGAATTTCAAGGGCTGTTTTCTTATCCAGATGAGAAAAAAAGTAGGCCGGAGAACTCCGGTCCTGTTCAGCAAACAAAATATCATATCCAATGGCACGCACACCGCTTTGAATCAGATGATCGGTAATTTTGGCCATGATATTCCGGGACCAGGGCCACTGGCCAAGTATTGAAAGGCTTTTTTCATCAATGTCCACAATGACGACCTGACCCGAGTCATTTGATACGCCTCTGATCCGAAACATGATATCCATGGTCCGGTTGTCAACGGCTGCGATCAAGGAAGGTTTTTCACCACCGCACAGGTAAAGGATTGTACAGGTTGCAGCAGTCAGGCCGCAGCCGAGAAAAAATGCGGGCCAGGAAAAAGAGAGATCTTTTAACATGACAGTTTGGGTATAATCTTACCGGTCTCCGGCAAAAATACCAAGGTAATTGGTTTTGTTAATTTCGGCTGAAAAATTCCCCCCGATACCTTGTGCGTTGGAACCGTAAAAGGCTCCGGATAATTGACTTGTTGTTGCCCCTTGAATTTGGCCGGAAAAACCCGAAGAGCTAATATAGCCGTAATCAAGAACAAGGGAAACCTCATCAAAATCAATTGAACCCGAAATTTTCGGGGCACCAAAATCAATACTTAAATTGGTAGTTCCATTGGTTAGTTTGTTCAAAGCCATGGTCTCACTGAACATTACACCTTGGGCCTTTCCCTGGTAAACGGCAGAAAATTTATTATCGATCAGCCCTTGCACCACAGCAGGATCCGTGACTACACCGGAAATCCAGAAAGAACCGGGAATATGGATGTGATAATCATTGGCTGTGGCAGGATCAACATACGCAGCTTCCCAGTACCCCCAAGTGGTGTACGAAGAAAGCTGGGGATCTTTGGCCGTGACCATATAGTTGCCATAGGCCTTTAAAGAGGCTGTGCCGCTGCTGTTATATATGACATTGCTGCCACTCAAGGTTGCGGCCAGAATCCTGTCCGTCAGATAAGCTGAATTGGAAGTGTTCCCGCCAATAATCATGTCACTTATGCTGGAAGACCCGTTTATATCGTATCCGTACATGACACCCTGGAAAGTGCCGTTGTCCTTGTTAATGGTAAAGGAAAATCCATCTTTATCATAATTTAAAAACACATGGCGGTCCGTTAAGGGGTCACTCATATCCTCCCCAACACCGGTAAAAAAACCGGACCAGGTTTCAATTCCGGAATAGGAATTGGAGAGCATGCCTGAAAGTGTACCGGCTAATGTGTCGGACCAGGGTGATGTGTCGGTCTGATCCTGAATATTGACATCCTCCCCTTCCATGGCAAGACCCACAGCTTCCTGGGAAGTGCCATAAAACCATCCGAATGTTTGGGTGCCGTCCAAAGCAAAAACAGGGCCTTCAGAAAATGCATCCGAACCCAATACCACCACATTATAAATTTCTCCGGAATCAGCAACTTCCCCAAAACCGAACCCGATACCCTGATTGGTTGAACCGGTAGTAAACTCCTCAAAAACCATAATGCGGCGATTATCCCAGTTAACAACAAATGTCATAGCATCCTGAAGATCTTCCTTCTCCAATGTACTTACCATGGTACCAGTGTATTTCCACAATCCGGTAGTGGGTACATTCGTAGACGGGGCACCTGTAAATCCAAGGGATTTAAGATGGTCAAGAACATCCTGATTTTCCACTGAAGCCGTTGCGTCTTCCTCCAGAGATGTCTGGCCGGAGTCTGTTGTTGTCTCCGATACCACCGATGCGGTGTCTGAAACGGTATCCGTGGAAAGGGATGTGTCGAAGGTCTCAGAATCGTCAGCCAACTGGGAAGACCCATCACTGTCCGATGCCAAAACGTCACCCCCGTCATCCGAGGTGCTTTCCGTCTCCTGGGTTCCATCAGCCTCTTGTGTCCCGGTCTGGGAATTGTCGGCAACCTCGGTATCGCCATAGTCCTGTTCTCCTTGTTCACCCTGCCCTGCCTGGTCAGACGATAAAAGCACATCAAGTTCCATCAAGTCAGCGGTCGACATTCTTGTGGGAGATGCCGGTGCTTTATCCCCGCGCTCCACCCGGGTGGCAAAGCCGGGACGGCGGATGTTGACCCGACCGGCCCGGTTCTGGACGTAAATCCCCTTGCCGCCGTGAAACAGGACCGTTAATCGGGTGCCCCGAAGATTTCCGGCATACATGGAGCCCCGGATACCGATGGTCCCGGAAACGGATGTCGTTTTAAATTTTTCAGGCGCCATCCGGGTAATAGCCCCCCCCATAATCCTGAAACTGCCTTCCCTGATCTGGGTCTCCATCGCGGCTTTTTTATTTTCAGGATCCCATTCATAGGCAGCAAGCGCCATCTTTGTATTACGGCCTAGGGTGATCAGGGTATTATCCTGGAACATGAGCTGAACCCGCCCGGTGCCCGTTTCAATAACATCCCGGCGAAACACCTGGGCATTAAGGCGAAGAGCTCTTTTTTGCCCATCTTCCTCCACAGCCATCACCGCCCCCCGAACGGCCACAACTTTTCCGATAAAATCATCCTGATTGCCCATACACAATACAGGAAAGGTCAGTACCGATAATATAAACCATCCAATAATTTTATATTTTATCATCAGCCTTTTCCTTTAAAAATTATACACGAGACTGGTCTGGACAAGATCCTGTGTATATTCATAGAGATCCTGGTTTGAAAATGCCCAGATACGTTGATATTTTAACCGTAGCTCACAGTACTGGTCCGGCCGACCGGAGCGCTGCCACAATTTTCTGGACAGCCCAAAGGAGAGCGTATGCTGGTTATCCTTTCTTCTTTCGACAAACAAAAAACCCGGTTCATCATAATTGGTCATCCGAAATTCATAATTTAAAAAGCCGTTCACCTTGTTGAATAAAAATCGGGAGGCTGAAAAATTAAAGCGCAACCGTTTGTACCCATATTCATCGTCCTGAGCATCTTCTCGTTCCAGGCCCACCCCCATGTCAAACCAGGTATTGAACTTTAAAACAACCAAATCTGCGTCAAGGCTCAGGTTGTTGCTGTCCATCGCGGAGAGATCAGGATAATTTTTTTGTTCAACGGTCATGCCGGTACGGACCATGAGTGAAGGAGAAAACACATAATCCATAGTCGCCTGCCCCCCCATGCTGTCCATATACCGCTCATTGTCAAGACCAATCTGCCGGGTCAATATTTTCAATCCAAGCTTGCGCCGGCCGGAAATATGCTGAATTCCGGTTAATATTTCCCCATAACGGATATCAAGAGCATGGGTCTTATCGTACCACCCGGAAAAAAAAGAGCCGTCTGTCTTCCAAGCCCAGGGCGTGCGAAGAAACCGATAGGTATGATCAAGGCTTAGCGCCGTATAAAAGAACCAGTCTTCGGTCTCCCGGGCAGAGGGGCCAGAGAGCGTCACATCACCGATCGCGGTATCAATAATCTGACTGGATGGGGATGACCAGACATTATCATTCCAATCCACTCCGGCGGTAACACTGCCATGAAAAAAATGGGTCTGCTCGGACTTGTCGATCCTGGCCATGAAGGCCTTGATGTTTTTCTTGACGGTTTCAGGAGGGTCTGCTGCAAGTACCTCCCGGCAATATCGTCTGGCTGTATTGGTGTCACCGATGGCATAAAATGCACGGGCCAGTTCGAGCTTGATCCTGTCATGGCCGGGTGCAAAAATTAAAATGCGCTCGAATACCATGATTGCCATCTCAAAATTACCGGATTCAAAAGCAGCGCGGCCCAAATAAAAATTGAGGTCAGGATTGTTAGATTCCTTATCCGACAGATCAAGCAGCATTTGGTACGCCTGCTTAAACTGCCCGATTTTAAACAATTCAATTCCTTGGGCAACACTGCCCGGATCCGAACCTTCCTGCCCAAACGCCATCGCCTGCAAACAAAGAAAGACCAACGTAACAAGACACAGCTTTTTCATGAATAGACTCTTCTTCTGGAAAAAATTTAACTAACGGCCATAGGCCGGCCTGACATATCAGCTACCGGACTTCAGCCCTCAACGAAAATTGAAAGATCTGCGTCACTTACACAGACTTTCTTATAAAATTGAATTAATATAGAGATAACAAGAATGAAAACCAAAGTCAACGCGAAGATTTCGTCGGATACGACCCTGTTTCTTACTTCTTTACCCTCAGCACGCCTAAAGTTTTAGTCATATCAAGCACATCATAGCACCCTGTGGCCTGTGCCTGTTCATACACCTGACGCGGAGGTTGCCCACCTTCTTGGGGATTAAAAAAGATATCATGGATAACCAGAAAGCCGCCCGGAATAATATGGGGAGCCCATGTCATAAAATCCGCTTGGGCCGCCTCAAAAGAGTGTCCGCCGTCAATGAACACCATGGAAAGCGGTGTCTTCCACATGCGCCCTGCAATTTTTGAAGCACAGACAATAGGTACCACAGTATCCTTCAAGCCTGCCAGGGCAAGCGTCTGGCGAAAAAACGGAAAGGTGTTGATCGTTAACGTTTTCTTATCGTAAAGGTCCGCATCAAAATATTCTTCGCCCGGCTGCTGTTCTTCTGACCCTTCATGATGATCGATGGAGAATAATACACCGTTGTTCTGCTTGCAGGCAGATCCGATAATGGCAGCAGACCTGCCGCAATAGGAGCCGATTTCAAGCACCGGACCGATTCTGGAGGCAACCAGGGAAAGATCATATAACCGAAGGGCCTCATCGTCAGCCATAAACCCCTTGATGGTTTTCAAAAATTCAAAATCAAGGGGCCGGGTCACGAAATCTTTTCCTCATCATAGCTTTTCACAAGTATTTCCCGGGGCTTGGAACCGATCTGGGGGCCGACAATACCTTCATGTTCCATCATTTCAATGAGCCGGGCCGCCCGGTTGTACCCCACCCGCAACCGCCGCTGGACATAGGAGATGGATGCCTGGCGATCGGTGGTGACCAATGCCACAGCCTCGTCATATTTTTCATCATATTCGGATTCGTCAAATACTTTTTCCTGGCCGTCATCGTCGCCCTGGATCACCTCTTCGTTGTAATCCGGTTGGCGCTGATCTTTAAGAAAGGAGGTGATCCTTCCAATCTCTTTTTCAGAAATAAAAGCGCCCTGGATGCGCATGATCTTCCCTGTGCCGGGCGGACAAAACAGCATGTCACCATTGCCAAGCAGGCTTTCAGGTCCACCCTGGTCAATAATGATCCGGCCGTCGATCTTTGACGATGTCTGAAAAGACAACCGGGTTGGGAAATTGGCCTTGATCGTGCCGGTGAGTACATCAGCAGACGGGCGCTGGGTGGCGATGATCAGATGGATGCCTGCAGCCCGAGCCATCTGGGCCAGGCGCGTCAAGGCATATTCCACGTCCTTGGAGGCCACCATCATCAGATCCCCAAGTTCGTCCACAATTACCACGATAAAAGGCAGCCGTTCCAGAGGCAACCCGCCGGGTAGAACAATATCCTCGGGAGAGGTGTCCGGTGCAATATCCCGAAGCCGTTCATCAACCATTGCATTGAATTGCGCTATATTTCTTAGGCCCGATAATTCCAGCAGTTCATACCGGCGCTCCATTTCCCGAACAGCCCAGAAAAGCGCATTGGTGGCTTTTTTCATATCCGTGACCACCGGGGTAATCAGATGGGGAATATCATTATACACGGAAAGTTCAATTCGCTTGGGGTCAATCATGATCAATTTGACCTCATCAGGGGTGGCCTTATACAACAAGCTGATGATCATGGCATTGAGCCCCACACTTTTACCCGTGCCGGTGGCACCGGCGATGAGCAGATGGGGCATTTTATCCATCTTGGTTGCCACAGGCTGCCCCAAAAGATCCTTACCCAGCCCAAGGGTTAGTAAAGATTTGGACTGGACAAACTCTTTGGATGCAATCATTTCCCGTAAATTTACAAGTTCCCGCTCATCGTTGGGAATCTCTATACCCACCACATCCCGGCCCGGGATCGGTGCCACAATACGTATGGAGATGGCGGCAAGGGCAAGGGCGAGATCATCAGAAAGTCCTACGATTTTTGACAACTTTATGCCAGGGGCCGGACGGTACTCAAAGGTGGTGATCACAGGTCCGGGAAGAATTTCCACCACTTCACCTTTAACATTAAAATCCGCCAGCTTATTTTCCAGGATACTTGCCTTGTTCTGGAGTTCATCCGTGTCGATCTGACGACGAATTTTTTGTTTTTCATCCAAAAAAGACAACGTGGGCAAAACAAAATCCGGGGTTTCTCTGATATCTTTCAGGCGTGAATCCGCCACATACTCTTTGTCATCGGTTTCTATCGCCACAATGGTGGGGCCATCGGATTTTTCCGTTTTGGATTTCTTTTTAGGTGAAGACACGGCGACGGGACGTGGCGCAGGATCATCAGATTTTTCTTGAATCACGTTCTCGTTTGCTTCCGGGGTAGAAAAAAGATCGGGCGTATCCATTGCAGATGCAACACCATTCCTGCCAATTTTTTCTTTGAATCTTGGCAGAACGGTCAAGGCTTTTAGCTTTTCAGCCCGGGCAAGCCTGACGGCTTTTCTCTCCTGCCTTCTATCTTCAAAAGTCTGCTTTAAATGCCCGGCACCTTCGGCCAGATCCTGGGCCATTGTCCGGGAAAACCGGACCAGCCAACGCCAGACAACATTCAACACATCTTTTAAAGAAATACCGGTAATCAGAATAACGCCCAACAACACCAAAAAGAATAATAATATGGCACACCCGGTTATATTAGCATATTTAAGCAACCCCGTTGCAAGCCAGCCGCCGACTTTTCCCCCGGCGGAAATCGTTGTGTCGGAAAATGCATAGGTCTCATTAAACAGAAAAAATATACTGCCCGTGGTGACCATCAAAATCAATGCCCCAGCCAGGGTCTGCCACAGAACTTTCCGGGATTTTTTTCTGATCAGCCAAAGGCCTAAAAGACAGAGAATCAAAGGCACCCACAGGGCACCAATGCCGAACAAAAATACAAACAGCCCGGCAATATGGGCCCCGATCAGGCCGAATAGATTGTTCACATGATCTGGAAAAGAAAAAAAGTGATTCCCCACACACGGATCAGCAGCATGATATGAAAAAAGGCTTACCGATGTCAGAATAATCAGAAATATTAAAAAAATGCCGAACAGTTCTTTTTTCATACTTCAATAATGATGGGTACAATCAAAGGCCTGCGGTTGATGGCGAAGGCAAAATACTGTTTAAGCGCCCGCTGCAATTTTTTTCGAATCAGTTCCACTCTCGAATCAATCCCGGCTTCAATCTCTTCAACGATTTCCAGGATGACGCACTGGGCATCGTCCACAAGATAGCCTGTGGCAGAGTCAAATACAAACCCTTTGGAAATCAATTCCGGGCCGTACAACACCACGCCGGTCTCCTCGTCAATGATCATGGTTACCACCACAAGGCCGCCTTCGGACAATTCCCGGCGCTCTTTTAGCACGGAGCGCCCCACATCGCCGATGCCTTTTCCATCCACAAGAATCCGGCCGGTCTGCACCCGATCCTCAATCCTGCATCCGTTTTCCTTGTCAAAGGCGATCACCTGGCCGTTTTCAGCCACAATCACGTTTTTGCGGGGCATCCCCAATTTTTCGGCAACCCTTGCATGGACCACAAGATGCCGGTATTCACCATGTATGGGAATAAAAAATTGAGGTCTGGTCAAATTGATCATCATCTTAAGCTCTTCCTGGTGGGCATGGCCGGAAGCGTGTATCCGTGCGATCTTGGAATAGACCACTTCGGCACCCCGCCGGTAAAGCTTGTTGATAATACCGGCAATGGCTTTTTCATTACCCGGGATATGCTTGCTTGATAAAAGCACCGTATCACCTTTGCGGACATTGATATGCTTGTGAACGCCCGAAGCCATGCGTGCCAGGGCAGACATGGGTTCTCCCTGGCTGCCTGTGGTGATGATCACTACTTCATGGTCTTCGAGTTTATGAATCTGTTTGATATCCACCACCAGCCCCGGTGGACACTTAAGATACCCTAAACGCATGGCCACATCCGTAATTTGCTCCATGCTGCGGCCATTGAATATGACCCGGCGGTTGTTATGCCTGGCAATATCAATAATCTGCTGGATCCGGAACACATTGGAGGCAAAAAGGGCTACAATCACGCGTCCGGGAGAAGCTTCAACCAATTCTCCCAAATTTTTTGCCACCTCCTGCTCGGACATGGCATAACCTTCCACTTCTACATTGGTTGAATCGGAAAGCAGCGCCAAGACACCTTTTTGGCCAAACCTGGCAAAACTTGAAATATCGGTGTTCTTCATGACGTCTGCGGAGTGGCTGATGCGGAAATCCCCGGTGTGAACCACGACCCCTTCAGGCGTTGTGATGGCCATACCCACACCGTCAATGGTGGAATGGCTGACCCGGATAAATTCTATGTCAAAGGGCTCAATGGTCAGTACCTCCCCCGGGTTGACCAGATTGAGATCCACATGGGTAATGAGATCAAACTCAATGAGCTTGTTGCGTACAATTTCCAGGGTAAAAGCCGTGCCGTATACCGGCAGACGAATTTCGCGCAAAAGGTAGGGTAACGCCCCGATGTGGTCTTCATGGGCATGGGTCAGGATAACTCCTTCGATTTTATCCACGTTCTCCCGAAGGTAATCCATGGCCGGGATAACAATATCAACCCCCAGCATATGGTCTTCAGGGAACATGATACCCGCATCAATGATGAAGATGACATCATCATATTCGACCACCATCATGTTCAGGCCAATTTCGCCAAGCCCCCCAAGGGGTATGAGTTTAAGCATCTAAATCATCCCGACCCGATATCAAATACAAATGGACAATTTTTCAAGAACGGCGTCTGTCCAGTCAACCAGCCAGTTACGCTGCTCAACCGTGGCATAGGCCATACAATCACATCTGATATTGGTTTTAATTCTTACCAAGAGCTCACAGGACAAGGCATTTTCTTCGAGCATCAGGGCAAACACATGGGGACCGCAGTCCTTATGAGCCGCCTGGATGTGGGTCAAAATATCGGGATCTATCTCAAGCCAGTAGATCCCGCCCACAGTGGCAGCCTCAAGATACGTGTCAAAATACTGTTTTAAAGCGGTATAATCCTTAAGCGTAAAGCCGTCTATCACATACTGTTTCATGCCTCATAAATTAACATAGAAGCCTTAAACTATGCAACCTGAACTTATCTTCTAATAACGGCCATGGGCCGACCTGGTCTATCAGCGCCCAAGCCCGGCCCACAACAAAAGATAAAAGTAACTCAACAACTTGTTGGTACTTTCATATAACCCCCATGTCCTAGCGGACACAACGAAGCATGAAACACTTGCAAATTTTGAAAAATGGTCATAGCTATCAAATTTTTTTTCGACCAAGAAAAATATAAGGAGATAGCCATGACCAAGAGATCAAAAAATAGCACATTAATCCAAATCGTTCACCCAATTTGTTGTGGTTTGGATGTTCACAAAGACAAAATTTCGGCCTGTTTAATCACTGTTGATGCTAATGGGAAAGAACAGCATGAGATTCGAGAGTTTTCATCATTTACTCAAGATTTGCAAAAAATGAAAACGTGGTTGATTAAAAATAGCTGTCCTGTAGTGGCAATGGAAAGTACCGGGGTATATTGGCATCCGGTTTATAACACCATCGAAGCTACGATGGAGGTCGTTTTGGTTAATGCCAGGCATATTAAAAATGTTCCCGGCAGGAAAACAGACATTTGTGACAGTAAATGGCTTGCCGGACTGCTTCGTCATGGGTTGGTAAAAGGGAGTTTTATCCCTCCCGAACAGGTCCGTGAATGGCGAGAATTAAGCCGATTGAGAAAGATATATACAGAATCTCTCGCTGATTATAAGCGACGTGTTCATAAACTATTTATCACGGCAAATATTAAAATTGATTCGGTCGTTTCTGATTTGTTCGGGCTTACCGGTTTGAATCTCATTGATTTGTTATGCAAAAACGATGAAGTGACCTTGGAGAAAGTTCAGGAATGCACAAAAGGAAGTCTTAAAAAGAAAATTCCTGAATTGTATCTAAGCCTCCATGGATATTTTAAGGATCATCATCGATTCCAACTGATTGGCATGATGGAGGCCATTGAGATGTTTCAAAGACAGATTGAACAGATTAATGCCAGATTGGAAATACTTACCCGTGACCATGAAAATTTACTGGAAAGATTAGATGAAATTCCCGGGATCGATAAGAAGTCAGCACAATCTGTTCTTGGAGAAGTCGGGGTTACACTGGATGAGTTTAAAAGCATGGTCGCTTTTGTTGCATGGGCCGGATTGTGCCCTGGAAATAATGAAAGCGCAGGTAAAAGGAAAAGTGGCCGGAATGCGGTTCGAAATCATCCATTCAAAACGATTTTAGTCCAGATCGCTTGGGCCGCAATCAAGACGAAGGGTTCATATTACAAAGCCAAGTATTATAAACTCAAAGCCAGACGAGGTGCCAAAAAAGCGATTGTCGCCATAGCCCATAGAATTGCAAAAGCCATTTACAACATCATCAAAAATGGAGACAGATATAAAGACCTCGGAGAAGAATACTTGAGCAAACCTAACAAACAAAGGATGTTGAAAAATTTGGCAAAAAAGGCTGATGAGTTAGGGATGAAACTTGTTCCTTGTGAAGGTTAATTGATCTATCAAAAATATTTTGTGCAGATATTGATTAAAGGGGTACAACTGACAATAGATTTTTAATTCAGCAATAAAAAGTCGGATGTTGAAATGAAGCCTTAGAGCGCGAATATAACATGACTGGTCGGTTTTTTGCACAACGAACTGTTGGACTTCCATGAAGAGGTACCACGTATATAAAACTTTTATAGTATAAACCGACCGCCGCTGATGATTTAAAAAGTTGTCTTCTGTGCTTGAATTGTTATCTGAAAGAGATAGCTTTATTGATTTGATACCTTCAATTTGTAACGGTAATGAAAGTGTTGTGGAACAAAAAGCCATAAAACCAACGGGACACTATTCCCCTTTTATGGGAGAGTGTTTCATATAAAATGGTTGCAAAACAAACTATGAATAGATTAAAAATAGAATAACAAACAGTTACAAAATATATTCATTTTAGGCATAACAGATGGAACAATTAACTATGCAGACCAATCCTGTACCCCAAGTCAATTTCAGATATGCGGCCTTAGCTGACGAAATTCAGGATAAAATCCTTTCAGGCCAGTACCGTGCCGGTGAAAAGCTGCCCTCGTTGAGAAAACTTCACAACCGGCTTGGTTTAAGCATCAGCACCATTCACCAGGCCTACATTGAACTTGAAAAACGTGGGCGTGTGGAGGCAAGACAAAAATCCGGTTTTTTTGTCAGGCCTTTAGAAAAGAGTCCTTTGCCCCTGCCGGTAAAACCTGCGACATCAGAGCCGCCCAGCCGAGTAAGGATCAACGATCTGGCCGAAACCATTGTCTCTGATCTGCAGCGGCCGGATATAATCCGTTTTGGGGCGGCCGTGGCAGATCAGGAGCTGATGCCGTTAAAACAGCTTTCCAGAATCGCAAAATCCATGTCCGTGGATGAAATCTGTTCGGGTTTGGCACTTTATGACGATTGCGCAGGGGCCAAAGAACTGCGTTACGCATTAGCAAAAATGATGATGGGGTATGCAGGGTCAGTGGCCGTGGATGAAATTATCACCACAAACGGTTGCCTGGAAGCGGTCAGTCTTTGTTTGAGGGCGGTGGCAGGGCCAGGCGATGTGATTCTGATGGAATCTCCGGTATTTCACTGTTTTCTCCAGCTTATAGAAGATTTAGGCATGTATGTGATTGAGCTGCCCGGATGCCCTGAAAAAGGCATGTCTCCCGATGCGTTTGAATCCATGATTTCAGATAATCGGGTTAAAGCGTGTCTGCTCAACCCCAATTTCCATAACCCCCTTGGCTCGGTAATGCCCACGCCAATCAAAAAAGCTGTGCTGAAAATCGCCAATCATCATGGCATACCGATTATTGAAGATGATATTTACGGCGATATCTTTTTTGGAACAAGACGCCCCAGTACCTTTAAAGGACTGGATACAACCGGGAACGTGCTGTACTGTTCCTCATTTTCCAAAACCATTGCCCCCGGACTTCGAGCCGGGTGGACCCTGCCGGGCAAATTTTATAAACGCGTCATGCGGCTTAAACTCAATTCCCAGCTGGCAAGTCCAAACACAGGACATATTGTGGCGGCACGCTTTATAGAAAGCGGGGCCTATGAGCGCCATCTGCGCCGGCTTAGAAACCAGATTAAAAACCAGGTATCGGCCATGTCCATTGCTGTTGCCGCACACTTCCCAAAGGACACTAGAATCACATTTCCACTGGGAGGGATGTTTTTGTGGATAGAGTTGAATAAAACAATTGATGCCATGGATGTTTTCCATAAAGCCCGGCAAAAGGGCATCTCTTTCATGCCCGGGATTATCTGCTCCACCACAGACAGATACAAGCATTGTATGCGTCTAAGCTGCGGCCTTTCCTGGTCGGACAAACTTGAAAAAAGCATTGCACAACTGGGGCGTATTGTATGCGCATTGAACAAATAAAATCTTGACAACCGTTCAGAATAATAACATAGTTCTACTAAAGTTTAATGGTTAAACCATTAGTCAAAAATACAGGAGAACAACATGTTACATAAAATAATCAGCCAGACCCTGCCCTATTTCCCACCCAAATTAATCTGGCAGTTTTCAAAAAGCTATATTGCAGGAGAGACCACCCAGGATGCCATAACCGCATCAAGCGCCCTGAACCAAGAGAACATTATGGTGACACTGGACATTCTTGGTGAATTTATCAAAACCATGTCCCAGGCAGAAAAAAACCGGGATGACTACCTTGCCCTGATCCGCACCATTGAAGCGGCGGGTATCAACGGCAACTATTCGCTAAAACCAACCATGTTTGGTCTTCTCATTGATAAAAAAAAGTGTTTTGGATATATACGCGAACTTACGGCCGAAGCGGCATCCCATGGCAATTTTATCCGCATCGACATGGAAGACTCTCCTTGTGTGGATGATTCCATAGATATGTTCCGCAAGCTTAAACAGGAATTCCCCCAGAACATTGGCCTGGTGCTCCAGGCATATCTGAAACGCACCTTAGGCGATCTTGAGTCCATGCTGGATTTGCGCCGTGACGATGCCGATTTAAATTTCAGGCTGGTCAAAGGAATCTATGTGGAACCGGCAGCCATTGCGTATAAAGATTACCATGAAATTAATACCCACTTTCTTGAAGATCTTGAATTCATGTTTAAAAACAATATGTATGCCGCCATCGCCACCCATGACACGCCCCTCATCCAGGGGGCACTTGATCTGATCGAGCAATATCAGGTACCCAAAGACAAATATGAATTCCAGATGCTTTACGGCGTAACCCCTAAAAAACGCATGGAACTTGTCCAAAATGGTCACAGAATGCGGATTTACGTCCCCTTTGGAGAGCAGTGGTTTGGCTATTCTACCCGCCGCCTTAAAGAGAACCCGGCCATGATCAAGCATATCCTGAAAGCATTGGTCTATAAAGGATAGCGGTATACGATTCGTCTTCACTCTTAGTAATAAAACCGTCTATTTGTTTGGCTTACAAAACTTTTTTTTCTTTCTCTATCTTGCCAACCCAATGAGGCTGTTTATATTTGTCCTTATGAACGCCACTTTTGCTGTACCAGAACAAATGGCAAGTTAAGGTAAACACGTTACTATTATATGAGAGGAGCCTTACATGAGAGACAGAGCAGTCAGACGGCACCAGGAAATCAAAGTCAAAAGGAAACTGCGAAAACAATATAATAGTTGCATTGAAAGACTTTCAGGAACAATGAATCCCAGTTTTGAGGATAACGCTGAAAAGCTTAAAAAAGTGTGCACGTCACCCTATTCCGAGGATCGTGATAGAAGTTTGGGAAATAGAACGGTGCAGGAACGCCGCCACGATATCACCATGAAAGAACAATTCATATAAAATACAGAGGTTTAACCCATAACGAAATAAGACCGCCCGACCAGGTTTATCCTGGTCGGGCGTTTTGGTTTGACTAGTCGGGCGATCATCAGATCCCGTTTCATCCTACTTTTTTGGCGGTTTTGCCGGCTTCACACCTTTTTGGGGACAGTATTTTTCAAGCACACACCGGTAACAATGGGGGCCGACCGGACGACAGGTACCCTGACCAAAGGTGACTAAAATGCGATTGACCTCTTTCCAGAATTTTTTTGGCAACTTTTTTCTTAACGCCTTTTCCGTATCAAGAGGGGTTTTAGTTTTCACATACCCCCAGATATTCATGATCCGGTGTACATGGGTGTCCACACAGATGGCATCCTTGTCAAAAGCCACCGCTCTGACCAGATTGGCGGTTTTACGCCCCACTCCCGGCAGTGTCACCAGATCTTCAATCTCATCGGGCACTTGTCCTTGAAAGGTGTCCAGTGCCTGGGGCAGTTTTGAGAGATATTGTGCTTTGGATTTATAAAACCCCACGGGAAAAATCAATTCCTGAATACGAGAAACGGAAAGCGCCCGTAAGGCTTCAAGATCTGGGGCCTGTTCCAGCAGGCGCTGTGCGGCGACCGCAGTCACCTCATCTTTAGTTCTTGCAGACAGGATAGTGGCCACAAGCACTTTAAATGCTGACCGGCTCTGAACAGCAATCAGATCCACCACCGGCACCTGGTAGCTCTCAACCTCCCGCTTCAGCGTCCCAAGAAAGAATGCAATATCAATGGCCATGTCGTTACTTGAATAGGGTGGTGGCAAAATAATAGATCAACGGTAAAAATATGGCCGGCAGCATATTGCCCACGGCAATCTTTTTTTCCCGGAGCATATTTAAACCAATAGCGGCAATGAGCAGGCCCCCTGCCCCGGACATCTGGCTGACCACAGCAGGAATCAGGTAGGGTTTTATAAATCCCGCAGCAAGGGTTATGGCACCCTGGTAAACCAGAACAGCCCCGGCGGAAAGCCCCACCCCGATACCCAAAGATGCGGTCAGGATAATGGATGTTACACCGTCTAAAAAGGATTTGGCAAACAAGGTATCATGGTTACCGGTGAGCCCGCTTTCAAGGGAACCCACAATAGCCATGGAGCCTACGCAGAATAATAGGGACGCCGTAACAAAGGCCGTTGACATGGAAGGGGTTGAGGCGTTGGGATTGGAAAATTTTTTTTCCAGAAAATCCCCAAGTTTTTTCAAATGCGCTTCGATAGCCAAAAATTCACCAATAATGGCACCCACGGCAAGACTGATAATGATCACCAGAATATCCGGGCATCCCAAAGCACTTTTCAGCCCAATAAGAATGACGGACAGGCCAATAGCCTGGAGAACGGTGATGTTGTATTTCTCCGGAATGCCGTTTCTAAACAGCATGCCGATGGTTGTCCCCGCCAAAATCGCAAGGATATTTACAATGGTTCCCAGCATGGTCAGGATATTAAAGGCTTTGAATATATTTTACACCGTTTTCAAACAACCTGATCCCTGTGGTAATGGTCTCTTCCAAGGTTTTTCCCTGGCGGACCGCCGCAGCTTTCTGCCTGGGCCAGTCCGGATGATTGCCAAAATGGTTGTATCCTTCAGGATGGGGCATCAAGCCGAATATTCGGCCTGTGGGATCACAAATTCCGGCAATATCATCCACGGCCCCATTTGGATTGGCCGGGAAAGCACCCTTTGCAGGCGCGCCGTTTTCATCAGCATACCGGAACACCACCTGGCGGTTGGCAACAAGGCGTTCAATTACGTCAGGATCGGCAACCACTTTTCCTTCACCATGGCGTACCGGATAGTCAGATACACCCAACCCCTTTGTAAACACACAGGGACTGTCTGCATCAGGCACAAGCCGGACCCACTGGTCTCTGAAATTACCGCAGTCATTATAAGTAATGGCAACGGATCTGCGGGTATAATCCTGGTCCAGTCCTGGTAAAAGTCCCAGGTTCACAAGGGCTTGAAAGCCATTGCAGATACCGATAACCAATTTGCCGGCAGCCACAAAATCCAGTAAATCTTTGCCGATATTATTTTTCAGCTTCAGGGCCTGGATCACCCCGGCCCCATGGTCGTCTCCCCAGGAAAAACCGCCGCCGAATGCAAGAATCTGAAAATCAGCCAACTGTACGTCGCCGCGAATCAGGGCGTTGATATGCACCCTGTGGGCATCGGCACCGGCCTTTTCAAAGGCAAAGGCTGTTTCATTATCACAGTTCAGGCCAAATCCCGTCAGTATCAGCGCGTTTACCGCGCTTGCGCCGCTCATATTTTATCTCCAAAGGTCTTGTTAAATGCTGAATCAAGGGTTGCAATACTCATATCTGCCAACAGGTTACCGTCCAATGCTATTTTAAGATGATCATGGCTGTCGGTTACCATTCCCAGACACGCACAGGGCAGTCCCTTGCATAGCTTTTCAAAGGTTTGTTTTTTATCCTGGCCTACGGTAACGATAAACCGCCCTGCAGATTCTGAAAACAGCGCTTTGTCACTGAAAAGCGGCAAATTGTCGGTCAACGGCAATCCTGCCAGATCAATCTCAAGGCCAAGTCCGCCGGCCATTGCCACAAGGCTAAGATGAACACCTAAGCCGCCGCGCCCCACTGCGTGACAGGAGGACACCAATTCAGTGTCAATGGCTTTTTCCAGCGCCTTGTACAAAATTTTAAGTTTTGAAAAATTCACACAAGGCACATTGAGGCCTGTTTTATCATACATTTCATAATATTCCGAAGCACCCAGTTCATCTCCTGTGCTGCCCAGAACATACAAAGCATCACCTGGGGTTTTAGGTTCCAGGGTTACACAACGGCTGACATCGGGAACCAGCGAGACCGCTGAAAACTGAACGGTTTCAAGGGCAGACACTTTAATTCGCTCACCAAACGCGCCTTCCAGATGGCCGTCAACATACATGGAGTCCTTACCGGAAAGCAATGGAATCCCATAGGCCATGCAGGCATCTTTCAAGGCCCGGCAGGCCCGAACAAGCTGGGCGGCTTTAAATTTCCCATCGGGATTAGACGTACTGTCATACCCGATATCCGGCCAGCAAAAATTATCTACGCCGCCGATGTGATCCAAAGAGCCGCCCACAGCAATAAGGCGGCGTACGGCCTCATCAATAGTGCAGGCCATCATATGATACGCATCAATTTTTGAGTACCAGGGCAGGATGCTTTGGGAAAAAGCAAGCCCGCGTTCGCTGGTAATCACAGGCCGGGTCACAGACGCATCTGTGGGGATGTTTCGGTTGATGCCCACCAGGGGCTTGATCACCGAACCGCCCTGGACCTCATGGTCGTACTGGCGGATGATCCACTCTTTACTACAGACATTGGGCCTGGCCAGCATCTGTTCAATCAGGCCGTTAAAATTTGTCGGTGTGGAAATCACAGGTTCCGTCAATCCCCGGGCCGCAGGTGGTGTCCAGACCGCGTCAAACTCCCAAGCCGGAAACCCTTTATCAAGAAGATCCATATCCACATACGCACAGGTCTTGTCCTGGTACTTGATGTGCAGTTTGCCAGAATCGGTGTATTTACCGATAACCGTGGACTCCACCTCATGCAGATCAGACAACGCCATAAACCGCTCAAGATTTTCGGGCTTAATGGCAATGGTCATACGCTCCTGGGATTCGGAAATCCAAATCTCCCACATATCCAGCCCCTCGTATTTCAAGGGGACTTTGTCAAGCCACACTTCACACCCGTTAGAGAGCATGGCCGATTCGCCTACGGACGAAGACAATCCGCCGCCGCCATTGTCCGTAATAAAAGTAATCAAGCCTTCATCCCGGCAGATCAGTAAAAAATCGTGCATTTTTTTCTGGGTATAGGGATCGCCAATCTGAACATGTCCTGCCGGAGTATTCTCGGAAAAGCTCTTGGAAGAAGCGGTTACCCCATGGATACCGTCTTTGCCGACACGACCGCCGCTCATGATGATCAACTCTCCCGGGGCGGTGGTCTTCTCATGGCTTGGCTTGCCATTCACGGTTTTGGGCATAATGCCCAAAGCGGTTACAAAAACCAGGGCTTTGCCCATGTACCCCGGATCAAACAGGGTTTGGCCAAAGGTCGTGGGAACCCCGCTTTTATTTCCACCGTCCTTGACACCCTCAATCACCCCGTCAAGTAAACGCCGGGGGTGTAAAGGCGGCTTTAGCGGACCGCTATAATTGATATCCCCCACACAGAATCCGAAACTGCCCATGAACAGTTTAGAACCTAAGCCTGTACCCATTGGATCGCGATAAACGCCCACAATGCCGGTTATGGCACCACCGTAGGCCTCCATGTTGGAAGGGGAATTATGGGTTTCGCCGGTGATGACGTAGTTATTTTCATCATCAAAAGACCCCACGCCAGCGTTGTCCCATAACACGGAAACCACCCACTCTTTATTCTCTTTCAGGGCCAAAGTCGGTGCTTTGATATAGGTTTTGAACAGCGAATTTTCCACCGAGGTTTCACCGGTTTGTGTATCCGTATACCTAAAAATGCCGTTAAAGGTATTGTGGCAGCAATGGTCGGATCTGGACTGGGAAATATATTCAAGCTCCACATCCGTAGGTTTTGACAATCCCATCTTTGCCCGGTCGCCCAGCACTTTTTCATCCAGAAAATACCCCCGGATCACAGGAATATCCCTTGGATTTAACGACAGGCTGCGCTCATGGGAAATCTGGGCAAGAATCTCATCGCTGTCAATATCCATGGTGTCAAAACCCGGGGTGTGATTTAAAATAACCTTGGCAGGTTTTACATTTGCCCCGATCTTGGTATCCCACTCATCTTTGCTGAATACCTTGTATTGCTGGATAATACCGTTTGATAGAATCTGGCCCGCAATTATCTCAGCATCCGCCCGGGTCAGATCTGCCCCGGTCAGGCAGTATCGCTTTGATGTATAGATATTTTCATGGGCCGCGAATTCTTTTTTAAGAAGATCACTTACCGCTTCCACAGCCGTAGCCCCGGCATTATCCCGGACTCCGGGACGAAAGCCGACCCAGATACAAAAATGAAAATCAATATCTAAAGGAGATAGACTGGACTCCTGTATGACCGGATTGGTCAATACCTCCCGGCGTATGGTCTCCAGGTCGTCCGCCCCCAAATCAGACTCCACGGTCACGATATTGATGCATCGGGCATCATCTATTTTTATGCCGAAATACCTATTGGCTTTTTTCACCAGGGACTGGCCTTCGGCATCCCTTAAATCCTGTTTTAACGTGATTTCGATGTTGGAAATCATTGTAATCCACCGTTGAATAATTTGACTATGTCGTTATAAAAGACAAAGATCATTAAAGTCATCAGCACAGCTGCCCCGAATTGAACCATTTTCTCACGCACCCGGGTACTGACAGGGCTGCCTTTAACCGCCTCAATACTTAAAAACAAAAGATGCCCCCCATCTAAAACCGGAATGGGAAACAAATTGATAATGCCAAGATTTACAGAGATGAGCGCGATAAACCATACAAAATTTTCAAAGCCCGCCTTAGCCTGGTCACCGGCCATCTTGGCAATCATAATAGGTCCGCCTAAATTGTCGGCAGACACGGCCCCGGTGAACATTTTCACCACTGACAGAATCGTTAATTTCACCATCCCGTAAGTATCGGATACAGCTCTAATCGCTGCTTGAACTGGGTTTAAAGGGTGATGAAAAGTTTCTCCTGTGCCGATAATACCAATCACAAACCTGCTCACGGTTTCCCCAAACAAATTTTTCTGTTCATGGGTTCGGGGCGTAATCGTAAAAGTATGGACCTCCCCTTCACGCTCCACGAGAAAGGCCAAAGGTTCTCCCTCACTTTTGGAAACAATCCTGGAAATATCCTCAAAAGACTGAATTGGAATGCTGTTTATTTCCTTGATCACATCACCCTGTTTAATACCAGCTGACATGGCCGCAGACTTATCGACCACCTGACCGACCTGGGGAAGTCCCATATAAACGCCGATGGTTTGATATAAAAGGTAAAAAATGACGATGGCCAGAAAAAAATTAAATGCCGGACCGGCTGCGGCAATCAGCGCCCTTTGTCCTACAGTTTTATGGGTAAAGGAGAGATGACGATCTTCTTCCGCCAAGCTCTGGGCAGCACCGGGTTCCTCCCCGGTCATTTTCACGTATCCGCCCAAAGGAATGGCTGAGATACAATATTCGGTCATCCCCCGTTTAATTCTTAGTATCTTTGGCCCGAACCCAAGGGAAAAAACCTCAACCCCCACACCGCACGCCCGGGCAACAAGGAAATGACCCAATTCATGGACAAAAACCAATACGCCGATAACAATGATAAATGCAAAAAAAGAGTATCCCATATCGATTTTCCTATAACGGTCATGGGTTAATCTGACATATCAATTGCCAGACATAGCCCACAACAAAGTTTGAAAGCCCTGAGTAAATAATTCAGACTTTCTTATAAATTTGTTACTTAGTGTCTGCCCTCAAAACCTTTGTATTTGACCGCAAAGTTGTTCAAATGCATAATTTCTCGCAACGCAGCAAATAGGGTGGTTTCGTTCAGACACGAAGACGTTGAACCAGAGATTGTGTTTTTTCCCTGGCCCAGAGATCAGCCTCAATAATACCTGAAAGCTCAGGATTGTCAATGCAGGTATGGGCATCCATGACCTCACGAATCAGGGTAAAAATATCCGGAAAGCCGATATGTTCTTTAAGGAAAGCGTCAACAACAATTTCATTGGCTGCATTCATAACAGCAGGCAGGGTTCCGCCCCTGCGACAAGCTTCACAGGCAAACCCCAGGGATGGAAAGCGTTTTGTATCAGGGTCATCAAAGGTCAATCCGGACATGCCGGCAAAATCAGGAAAATTTAAATCAAGATTCACACGTTCCGGATAGGAGAAGGCGTAGGCAATTGCATGCATCATGTCGGGTTTTCCCAGTTGTGCCATAATACCGCCGTCTTTGAACCCCACCATTGAATGAACAATACTCTGGGGATGAATGATCACCTGAATCTGGTCAACACTGACATCAAAAAGCCGAACCGCTTCAATAACCTCAAGGGCTTTGTTCATGAGGGTGGCCGAATCTATGGAGATTTTAGCGCCCATATCCCATGTGGGATGGTCCAGAGCCTGGGCAGGGGTAATCTGCCTGAATTGATCATAAGCCAGATCCCTGAAAGGGCCCCCTGATGCCGTAAGAAAAATCTTTTTAAGATCGCGTTTGCGGTTTCCCTGCAGGCATTGAAAAATGGCGCAGTGCTCGGAATCCACAGGCAGGATATCCACACCTTTTTCACGTGCACGTGCCATAACGATGTCACCTGCCATGACCAGGGTTTCTTTGTTGGCAAGGGCCAGTTGCTTACCGGCGTCAATGGCGGCAAGCGCCGGGGCGAGACCTGCAGCCCCCACCATAGCGGCAAGCACCATATCCGAATCTGCCCATTGGGCTGCAGCAATAAACCCTGCTTCACCCCACAAAATCTCAGGACAGAATCGACCTGACAGCATTTTAGACAAGCGATCGGCACTCTGTTCGTTTAACACAGCGACCATATCTGGCTGAAACTGTGTTATCTGGGCTACAAGAAGATCAATATTTGTGGCGCAAGTCAAACTTTTGATGGAGAACTTGTCAGGATGCATGCCCACCACTTTAAGGGCTGATGTACCGATGGAACCTGTGGACCCCAGTATGGTCAGCGATTTCACAGGACAAACACCTTAAAAAAATAAAAGACCGGGATGGCCAGAAGCACCCCGTCAATACGGTCGAGCATACCGCCGTGACCCGGCAGGATTTTCCCTGAATCTTTAATGTGCCCAACCCGTTTCATAGCAGACTCGAAAAGATCGCCGATCTGACCTGCCGCGGCAATGCAGATGGCGCAGGGAATACTACGCAATGCAAGGTAGAAATCCTGAAAAAACATCAAACTGAACACAAGCCCTGCCGCCAAAGCAATAACCAGCCCCCCCAAGGCCCCTTCAATTGTTTTATTGGGACTGATGTTAGGCGAAAGCTTATGTTTACCTTTAAATGTTCCCACATACAGCGCACCTGTATCATTGGCAAAGCAGACAATGAGTAACCAGATCACCCACAAAGCCCCGGCGTTAGCGTCCCGAATAAACACCAAAAGCGCCAACGACAATGGAATATAGACAATACCGAGAACCTGGCGAGCCACCAGGTCAAAAATATGTGTCACACTAGAAAAACGCGCCAGCACAAACACACAAAGAGCCATCATATCCAGGGCAAGAATAAAAAAAAGGATCGGCCAGGATCCTATACACGCCCCCATGATCAGTGCCGTACAGGCGGAATAGGAAATAAGGCGAGTGGTTTTGGAGATGGTATCGATGTCGTTGGCACAGATAATATCAAAGTATTCGTGTATCGCTAAAATAGATACCAGGGATACCAGGGCTGCAAAAACCAGAATAGAGCCTTTAATAATGGCCCAAAGCAAAATGGGAATAAGAATTAATGCCGTAAGCCACCGTTTGAAATGCTGCATCATACCTTTCCGAAACGCCGATCCCGCTGCTGGTAATCAATTAAAACCTGATAAAATTCCTGCCTGGTAAAATCCGGCCAGAGCGTTGGTATAAAGGCAAATTCAGAATAGGCAGCCTGCCACATAAGAAAGTTGGATAGCCTAAACTCTGCAGAGGTACGGATTATAAGGTCCGGATCCGGCATGCCGGCTGTATAAAGATGTCCTGAAATTGTTTTATCCGTAATCTCTTCGGGATCAAGACTCCCGGACTTGACTTTGGCGGCAATTTGTTGAACCGCCATGGTAATCTCTTCTCGTGCACCATAGCTGATGGCCAAATTTAAGATCATGGCCGAATTGTCCGCTGTCGCAGCCATGGCCAAGTCCGCTTGTTCTCGGACATCATCAGGGAGGCGGTATGTTTGACCGATAAGATTAAGCCGGATATCTTTTTGTCTCAATTTTTCGGTTTTATTTTTGAGGAACCGTTTAAGCAGATGCATCAGAGCCTTGACCTCTTCCTTGGGCCTTGCCCAATTTTCCGTGGAGAATGCATACAAGGTAAGTACCTTAATACCTATCTCCCTGGCGGCCATGACGATCTCTTCAACGGTTTGCGCCCCCTGCTCATGACCTTTAACCCGGTTCATCAGCCTTTTTTTTGCCCAACGGCCATTTCCGTCCATGATGCATGCCACATGGGCAGGTATCGAATTTAAATCCAGTCCGTCGGGCACTTGAATCGTAGAATCAGACTTCAAGGATCTCTTTTTCCTTGTCGGCAAAAATTTCATCCAATTTTTTGATAGACGCGTCCGTTAGCTCCTGTACCTGTTTTTGGGCTTTAAAGCTGTCGTCTTCGGAAATATCTCCCTCTTTTTGCAGATCTTTGAGCATCTCATTGGAATCCCGGCGGATATTCCTGACAGCCACCTTAAATTCCTCACAGGTTTTGGCAACGCTCTTTACGATCTCTTTTCTACGCTCTTCGGTCAACGGCGGAATGGAAATGCGAATCAACTTACCATCATTGGAAGGTGTCAGCCCGATATTGGCTTTTAATATGGCTTTTTCCACCTCATTGATCACTGAAGCATCCCATGGTTTTACGGTAAGCAGGCGACTCTCGGGCACAGATACGGTTGCCATCTGGGGAAGTGGGGTCTGTGTGCCGTAGTAATCGACCCTGACATTGTCAAGCATGGACTGGGAAGCTCTTCCTGTGCGCACTTTGCCAAGTTCAGTCTCAAAGGCTTTCTCAGATTTGCCCATGCGGTCTCTGGTTTCTTCAAGCACTTCATTAATCATATTCACACGTCCTCTAATTTATTATAAATCCGAGTACCGATTTTTCCGCCCGTGGCCGCCTTATAAATATTATCCGCCTTGTGCAGGTTGAGCACCTGTAAAGGTAGATCATGCTCCATAGCAAGGGATATAGCAGTCATATCCATGACATGAAGCTGCTTTTCAATCACCTTCATATATGACAGCCTATCAAACATTACAGCATCATTATGAACCTGGGGATCTTTGTCATACACGCCATCGACCTGGGTGGCTTTGAAAAGAATCTGGGCACGGACCTCGTTGGCCCGAAGAACTGCTGCCGTGTCCGTTGTAAAGTAAGGATTTCCGGTACCGGCGGCGAATATCACGACTCTGCCTTTTTCCAGATGGCGAATAGCTCTTCTGCGAATAAAAGGCTCAGCCACCCTGTCCATGCGAATGGCAGACTGAACTCTTGTGGGAATATCGTGCTTTTCCAAAGCATCACATAAAGCCAGACTGTTAATAACAGTGGCCAGCATACCCATATTGTCGGCAGATGTCCGGTCCATGCCGGCAGAGGATCCTGCTACTCCGCGAAAGATGTTGCCGCCACCCACAACGATTGAAATTTCCATGCCCAGATGAAACACCTTGGCCACTTCACCGGCCACATAGTTTATCATCTCGGGCGTAATGCCGAAGCCCTGATTACCCATCAAGGCTTCGCCACTTAACTTGATCAGAACCCGTTGAAACTCAGGTTTCGTATCCAAGCGCTTATTCTCCTATCTGGAAACGTGCAAATCTTTTAATCTGAATATTTTCGCCGATTTTCCCGATGGTTTCCTTCAGAATATCTTCAACGGTTTTCTGGGGATCTTTAATGTATTGCTGGCTCAACAGGCAAACTTCTTTGTAAAATTTTTCCACCTTGCCGTCCACGATTTTATCGATGATATTTTCGGGCTTTCCTTCTTCCAGCATCTGGGCGCGATAAATCTCACGCTCCTTTTCAATAACTGATTGATCCACGTCTTCGGGCACCAGACCCGCCGGATTTGCCGCAGCAATGTGCATGGCAATATCCTTGGCAAATGCTTCAAAATCTTCGGTTTTTGCCACAAAATCAGATTCGCAGTTCACTTCAAGCAGCACACCCAGTTTTGCCCCGGTATGGATGTAGGAGTAAATAATGCCTTCACTGGTAGAGCGCCCTGCGCGTTTGGCCGCTTTGGCCAAGCCTTTTTTACGCAGAAGCTCAATTGCCTTATCCATATTCCCGTCCGCTTCGGCCAGAACCTTTTTGCAGTCCATAATCCCCGAACCGGTGGCTTCACGAAGCTCCTTTACCATTTGTGCAGTAATTTCAGCCATTTTGCAAGCTCCTTTTATATCAGATATTTAGAATCTTTATTATTTTTATTTTGAAATAACAATTAAGTTATTGAATTACTATCTCGTCTTGTTGTGGGGCTCGCCCCCACAATTTAAACAGCAGAGATTAACCCTTGCCTGCTATTCAGCAGGTGCAGACTCCTGGGTTTCTGAACCTTCCGCAGCAGTAGTTTTTCTTTTAATTTTTTCAATCACAGGTCCGTCCGTGCCGTCAGAAACAACCTCAACCCCAATTTGTTCACCTGAGGTATCAGCAGCTTTACCGCCACCATCTTCCTTGTCGGATTGAGCACGCTGCCGTTCTTCCCAAACCTGACGACCTTCAATCACAGCATCAGCAACCCGGGAAGCAAACAAACGAATGGAACGAATGGCATCATCGTTGCCGGGAATAACATAATCGATATCATCTGGATCACAATTGGTATCTACAACGGCAACAATGGGGATACCCAGACGTTTTGCTTCTTTTACGGCAATGGACTCATTTTTAGAGTCAATGATAAACAGAGCTGCGGGCAGTTTTTTCATATTGGAGATACCGCCGATGGCAAATTCCAGTTTTGCCTTGTCCTTAAGCATTTTTGCCTGTTCTTTTTTGGGATAATTCTCCAATGTGCCGTCGTTTTCGATGGAATTCAAAAAATGAAAACGGGAAATATTATTTTTAATGGTCTGAAAGTTGGTCAACATGCCGCCCAACCAACGATTTTCAACATAATAACTGTCTGCTCTGTTGGCCTCTTCATAAATGGCTTCGGAAGCCTGCTTTTTTGTTCCCACGAACATCACATCGCCACCATTTGCAGCAATATTTTTTATAAAATCGTGGGCCTGCCTGTACAGTTTAACGGTCTGCTGAAGATCTATAATGTAGATCCCGTTCCTGGCACCAAAAATATACCGTTTCATCTTGGGGTTCCAGCGTTTGGTCTGATGACCGAAATGTACACCTGCTTCCAGTAATTCTTTAATCGTAATGTAAGCCATTTTTTCTCCAGTTCTTCAATGGTTTTTAATGTTCATCCGCTTGCCTCATCCCTGAAATCGACTTTTCAAAAGCACCGGACACAGGTCCGCAAGCGTGTGTTATATGTTTGCAAAAGCAAAATCCAAATTTCTATATCAAAAAAAGCAAAAACAATCAATTTATTTTTTTGAAAACAGCCAACCGGTGATGCCCGGCAAGGTCTTTGATAAAATCGAGTTCAGCCACCCAGGAAAAGCCTTCTGCAACGCTTTTAACCATCGGCCTCTGATCAAATCCAATCTCAAGAATCAGGCGACCGGACGGCAAAAGCCTGTCACCGGCCTGCGCAAGAATAACCCTGACGGCATCAAGCCCATCCCCCCCCCCGTCCAATGCCTGCCGGGGCTCATGATCCCGGATCTCCGGCGCCAAGCGCTCGATATCAGCACTGGGAATATAGGGAGGATTGGATAAAATCAGATCAAACAGTGGCCGGGGCGCCACCGCTTCAAGCCAATTTCCTCTAAATAGAGCCACCCGGGTTTGCGCAAATTCGTCAACATTTAGACGAGCTACACCCAATGCATCACAAGAGAGATCGCTTCCAAAGTACAGATGACCATCACAAGCGTTAGCAATGGAAACAATCACCGCGCCAGACCCAACCCCAAGTTCAACCACCCGAGCCTGCCTGCCGCTCTGTTTAATTCCCAACAATATCCCCACAGCTGTTTCAACCAAGATTTCCGTATCCGGCCTTGGAATGAGGACCCCCGGCGCAACTCTAAACCGATCCTTAAAAAACCCTTTATATCCTGTAATATACGCAACAGGCTCCCTGGCTATTCTGCGACGAATCAGCAGCTTAAACGCCGCAAGTTCCTGCTTTTCTAAAGGCCGGTCATGCTGAAGGTAAAGATCAAGACGCCGTAACCCTAAGGCCTGAGCCAAAAGAATTTCAGCCGTAAGCCTCGGACTATCAATAGACTGCTGTGAAAAATAGGTATCTGTCCAGGAAAGTATGGATTTTATAGTCCAGACATCCACAGATAAACGTCCCCAGATTAATTTTGCTTTAAAGCCAGAGCCTGGTTGTGCGCCCTCAAGGAATCAATAATCTCCTGAATATCGCCCTCCATGATGCTGTCCAACCGGTAAAGAGTCAAGCCAATACGGTGGTCAGTCATCCGCCCCTGGGGAAAATTATAAGTGCGAATACGGCCCGAACGATCACCTGTGCCGACCTGGCCTTTCCGGTCCGCAGCCCGCTTAGCATCCTCTTCCTGAATTTTGGCGTCCAGAAGACGGGACTTAAGAACATTTAATGCCTTAGCCTTGTTTTTATGTTGGGATTTTTCATCCTGACAAGTCGCCACAACACCTGTGGGAACATGCGTGATACGCACAGCGGAATCTGTGGTGTTCACCGACTGTCCGCCGGGCCCGGAAGAACGGAATACATCAATTTTCAAATCCGCAGGATTGATATCAATATCTACATCCTTGGCCTCGGGCAGCACAGCGACGGTCACCGCCGAAGTATGAACGCGACCCTGGGTTTCGGTTTCAGGAACCCGCTGAACCCGATGGATACCACTTTCATACTTGAACTGAGAATAAGCGCCTTTACCCTTAACCATGGAAACCACTTCTTTGAACCCCCCAGCCGCAGAGTCGTTCTTCTCAATGATTTCAATTTGCCAGCGTTTGGACTCTACATACCTTGTGTACATACGGAAAAGGTCGCCGGTAAAAATACCGGCTTCTTCACCTCCGGTACCGGCGCGAATTTCCAAAATAACGTTTTTCTCATCCCGGGGATCTTTGGGCATCAAGAGGACATTGAGCTGTTCTTGCAACTGTGCAAGTTTTGACTCTAACACAGGAATCTCTTCTTTAGCCATGGCCCGGATATCAGCGTCGCTGTCCTTGAGAAGCTCCTTGGCTTCCTTAAGCTCCTCTCCCGCACCCTCATATTCCCGGAACACCGGCACAATTTTGTTCAACTCACCGTGTTCCTTGAGATATTCCTGGTACTTTTTCTGATCCGCCATGACAGCGGGATCACTGAGCAAGTGCTCAATTTTTATGAATCGCTCTTCAATGCCTTTTAATTTTTCAATCATGATCAAATTATCCCGGTTGAAAATTCAAAAAGGGGTCTTTGTTCAAGACCCCTTTTGCATACGTACCGATAAAACAGCTAAACCAGTTTACTTGCGTCAAACCCTGCATATTTTTTCTTGAAGCGATCAATACGCCCGGCAGAGTCAACCAATTTCTGTTTGCCGGTGAAAAAGGGATGGCACTGAGAGCAAATTTCCACTTTGATATTCTCTTTTGTGGAACTGATGTCGAATGTTGCGCCGCAGGCACAGGTTGCAGTTGTTTTTGTGTAGTTCGGATGGATGTCTTTTTTCATCTTACACGTCACTCCTTGTAGCCTTCGTTATAAAAGACCGTAATAGTTAAATATATAAAAAGTTCCCGTTATGAATTCATCATTTCAAGAAACTCTTTATTATCCTTTGTTCCGTCCATTTTTTCAAGTAAAAACTGCATTGCATCCACAGAATTTAAACTTGAAAGCAATTTTCTTAGAATCCAGACTCGGTTCAGCACTTCAGGATCAAGAAGCAATTCCTCTTTACGGGTACCGGAACGATTCATATCAATGGCAGGGAAAACACGCTTGTCTGCCAACTTTCGATCCAGCACAAGCTCCATGTTGCCCGTCCCCTTAAATTCTTCAAAAATAACCTCATCCATTCTGGACCCGGTATCAACAAGCGCTGTGGCAATAATCGTTAAACTGCCGCCTTCCTCTATATTCCGGGCTGCGCCGAAAAAACGCTTTGGGCGATCCAGGGCATTTGAATCCACACCACCGGACAAAATCTTCCCGGACGGGGGCATCACCGCATTGTAGGCTCTTGCAAGGCGCGTGATACTATCCAACAAAATCACGACATCATGACCCTGCTCCACAATCCTCTTGGCTTTCTCAATGACCATTTCAGCGACCTGTACATGACGCTCGGCAGGCTCATCAAAGGTGGAGGATATCACTTCCGCATCTACGGAACGCGCCATATCCGTCACCTCTTCAGGACGCTCATCAATCAGCAGAATCATGGGAACAATATTTTTGTGGGCCCGGATCATGGAATTGGCAATATTTTGAAGCAGCATCGTCTTACCGGCTTTTGGCGGAGATACGATAAGCCCGCGCTGGCCAAACCCGATGGGGGACATCAAGTCAATAACCCGCATGGAATAGTTATCCGGTTCGGCCTCTAAGTTCATCTTACGTTCTGGATACAGCGGCAGCAGATTATCAAACAATATTGTTTCAGCCGCCATTTCAGGATTCATGAAATTAACGGCTTCCACTTTGAGCAATGCAAAATATCGTTCAGAATCTTTTGGCTGCCGGACCTGGCCGGAAATGGTATCTCCGGTACGCAGATTAAACCGCCGGATCTGAGAGGGAGACACATAAATATCGTCAGGCCCCGGCAGATAATTATATCCCGGCGCCCGCAAAAAACCAAACCCATCCGGAAGGATTTCAAGGGTTCCTTCACCGTAAATTTGTCCACTTTCTTCAATATTGGCCTGGAGCAAAGCAAAAATCAGTTCCTGCTTCTTAAGGCCGCCAATACCCTGGATATTGTATTTTTTGGCAAGCTTTGTCAGCTCACTGATTTTCATCTGATTGAGTTCTACAAGATTCATGCAATCTCCTGGTCTGATCCATCCGTTTGGTTAAAAGTGTATGAATTCACAATGCAATTTTTTATTGGGGATGCCTTTTTGACAATCTGGAGGCCTATCGGCCTTGCGGAAAAAAAGGACAGATAATGTGAAAATTCAGTAGTTAGTAATTTTTATTAAGATATTAATCTTTTTTTGTCAAGCGCTGATTGACAAGTTTTTTGTACAAATCATTCACTGCCCTGAAAACAGCTTTAGGCTCGCCTGTATTTTCAATGACACAATCCGCCTTTTTGACCTTTTCAGACTGGGGCATCTGAATGGCTAAAAGCTTTTGGGCACTTTCTTTATCCACACCGTCCCGACAGGAAATTCGATCAACAAGCGTACTATCCGAAGCCGTCACCACAACGACGACATCAAAGAGATCTTCCATGCCGAGCTCGAACAATAGAGGCACTTCAACAGCACAAGATTTTTGCTTTAACTGGACAGCTTCATTCATAAGCCTGACGGTTTCACTAATAATAATAGGGTGCAGAATGGATTCGAGTTTTTCCCGACTGCCTTCCGTGGTTAAAATCATACGTCGCAGGGCTGAACGGTCCAACGCGCCGTCCGAGCTTACAATGTGGGAACCAAAAGAATTAACCACCTGATAATACGCAATCCGACCCGGCGCCACCACCTGCCGTGCAATTTCATCACAATCCAAAGTTTCCAGGCCGATACGCCGAAATCCTTCACACACAAGACTTTTTCCAGAACCTGCCGATCCTGTCACACCGATTTTAAGCATTATTCCCCGATAGTTTTATCAAATTGTATTTCCCCTTCAATTCCCAACGCTTATCTAATTTGACTTATAATATACTCCTGTGATATTTATCAAGCCCGTCAAATCGACAATTAACCTTGATTTTAATTTTAAAGGGGAACATACGTGGAAAGAACTTTATCCATTATTAAGCCCGATGGTGTAGAAAAAAACGTCATCGGCGAAGTTATCAAGCGCTTTGAAACCAACGGCATCAAAATTGCCGCTATGAAAATGATCCATCTGAGCAAATCCCAAGCCCAGGGGTTTTATGCAGTTCACAAGGAACGTCCTTTTTTCGACAGTCTGACCGACTTCATGACATCGGGACCTATTGTTGTTATGGTACTGGAAGGCGAAGATGTTATCGCAAAAAATAGAAAACTGATGGGAGCCACAAACTTCAAAGAAGCCGAAGAAGGCACCATCCGCAAAGAATATGCCACAGACATTGAAAAAAACGTTGTCCATGGTTCCGATGCGCCGGAAACTGCTGCATTTGAAATTGGATATTTCTTCAATGACCTGGAGCTGCACGCCCGATAGCACCGTTCGAAAACGTCATTCCCGGCCGTCCATTGATGCCGGGAATGATCCATATTTATTGCTACACGCCGGACGCAGGGATATAACCCTCCAAATCAAGGGAGACGAAATGAAATCCCGCACGTTTAAGCGTCCGCACTATTTCCTGCCTTATCTTCGCTTCCACAAGGCGTTGCAACTCACAAGGTTCGGCTTCAATTCGGGCTGTAGTCCCATGACACCGAACTCGAACCTGACCGAAACCCAACCCATGAAGGCACGTTTCTGCCAGCTCAACTTTCACAAGTTTTTCTTTGGTGATAATGTCCCCTTTGGGAATACGGGTGGCCAGGCAAGATTGGGCAGGCAAGTTCCAGGTCTCAAGCCCCAATATTTTTGAGAATGCCCGGATTTTTGCTTTTGAAAAACCCGCCTCTACCAACGGCGCTTTAAACCCCAACTCCCGCGCCGCATCCATACCAGGTCGAACCTCCTTTAAATCGTCCACATTTGCGCCGTGCAAGAAAGTATGAATCCCGCGTTTTTTTGCCACCGCCATAACCTTGGAGAATAAAGACAATTTACAAAAATAACAGCGCCTGTCGGTATTTTGAGCAACCCGGGTCTCATCCAGAATGTTCGAGGAAACAAAAATGGGCGTTATTTTCAAATATTGCCCCAAACGAATCACCCTATCTTTTTCTGCCACTGTAAAAAAATCAGAAATAATAGCCACAGGCAACACCGATTTAACCCCAGCAATCAATGCCGCCGCAAGCAGAAATGTTGAATCGGCACCACCAGAAAAGGCAATCGCCACCCCGGAAGCATCTCTTAACAAATCAATAAGGTAGGAAAATTCTTTGTTTTTGTCTGCCAACCCTTTACCTAAATCTGTCCAATTAACCATATTGTTGTTCATAAATTTAAATTAGTTAAAAAATTTGTACTTAAGTCAGCATATTAGACTCAGATAACCCCTCATTATTTTCAATATGATTGACCAAAATAAAAACAATAGCCCAATTCAATCTTAACTTTCAACGAATATTTTCTTGACTTCAATCATATCTTTAGTGTATATACCCTGACGTTGTTCATCTGCTGGCTGATCGTCCAACGGCAGGACTACGGACTCTGACTCCGTCAATCTAGGTTCGAATCCTAGTCAGCCAGCCACTGATAATAAGGGCTTTCAAAATTTTTCTTTGAAAGCCTTTTTTGCGTCCAGGCTATTTTGTCCATCATATGTCCATCATTTTTAAATTTTCAACCAGCCAATTATCTTCTAATGATTAATACCGGCACTATGCCTGAACCGTTGAACGCACTTTCCTTTTGGCGTTGAAGGCCCTGGGCTTCGAGCAACCGGCAGAGTCTTGAGATCAAACAAAATTTCAGATACTTCCTTTTTGAGTATCTCAAATAAATCAGGCTGCTGGCATTCAGAAAATCTGCGATATCATCCAGGTGATTGAGTTCATCCTCTATGGCATCTAAAACTCGGGTTAAACTCTGATGACTGCGAACCCTGATCAATACCGCCAATACCATAAATTTCAATGTCAATTGGCGATATGGGACAAGCACAAGGGACAGCAGGGAAAAAGTGAGATGGTCACAGACGAAGCTATCGCCTTTTCGAAAACACAGAACGCGCAAAACAGGTAAATCCGATACAAGGCATCCTGTCAGGGGGCAGATGGCTGTCTGGATATAATAGCCAAGGTAGCAGGCGCAATTGGTACCGCCACAAATAAAGGTGTATCAATTTTGCTCAGCGCCATAGATTACGATGCCTGGTTATCCGAATGTTAGAGGCCAGTGCCGAAAAGTCCATTTAAGTGTTATTTTTCATGGGGACCATATCTATTACATTAAGTTTTGTACATACATGCTTATTTTTCTCAAAGCGGGGAATTTATTTTTGATCTTGTGCCTAAACCGTCGAAAGCAACTGAACCGAGATAAATTAGGAAGGGCGTAAAAAAATCAAAGACGTTTTCTTCGGTTGTCGTTAAAGACCAAAACCCAGGTAGATCATACTGAATTATGTCATTTCCGGCGCGACCTGAAATTCAAGCAATTGATGAACGTCCTGGTATATTTTCTCCACCATTTTTATAAATCGGGTTATCTTGAGAATGCCGTTTAAATGGCACAATATTTTCTTTCCGATGCTCACTCAGGGCACGATCAATCGCATTTGCCGCAAACTGTAATAGATCCGGTGCCAGATGACGTATCTCTCAGTCACCTGGATGGTTGAATGCCCAACACTTTTTGAATGAGGTGTAGATGGTTTCCCTGTTCCCTGGAAATACTACCTGGCTTCATTCACCTTTTTGCGATTATGGCCGTTAGAGACTTCAATGACAAAACCGGTCTCCATCCTGTGCGACTTTTTTTTGATGTCAGAGCAGTTTCAAGGCACTTGTTTATAGAGCAATATTTGTTTATATAATGAACAAATTTAATTTATATACGAAAGCAAATCAACCGTGATAAACATCCAGCCAGCTGATTTAATTGGAACAGGCGTACATCGAAAGTGCTATATTCATCCGGAAAACGCTGATCAGTGTATCAAAATTGTTTACAGAGGTGGACAGGCCGAAACCATTCGGGAACAAAAATATTATCGATATCTATCCCAAAAAGGCATTTCCTGGGAAATGTTGGCTCAATTTCATGGTAACATTGAAACAAATTTTGGAACAGGTGCTGTTTTTGATCTCGTAAGAGATTATGACGGCAGTATTTCTAAAACACTCGATACATATTTTAACCTAACCGATGAGACAACCGGCAGATGTGTGATCATCGATAATATCGGCAACTCGGATTTCATACCCATTTGTACGTACAATAAATTTCTCGGGAATAAAAAAATTCTTAGGAAATGGAAGCGGTTTGAAAAGGCTTTATCTAAAGAGTACCTCAACAATGCAGATCTAAAACATATCCTTTTGCAGCTGCGACAAGCTTAAAAAAATAAATATGAAACTTATAAGCGATGAACATATTTACAGACTGCTGAAGCTTCTGACATATGCGTTGAGCAGACTGCCGGTTTGGTTTGCCGATTTTTGTTCAAATCTTTTGGGTCTGCTTTGGTTCAAGATTGACAAACGCCACCGGACGGTTACCCTGGAAAATCTAACTCACTGCTTTGGCAATCAAATGGGGCCTAAACAGATCGAGATCATGGGTAAACAAGTATTTCAAAATATAGCTGCCATAATTTTTGAAGTGGCCTGGAGCCAAAAATTTTCCAAAGAAGCCTTGTTATCTCATTTTACCATTAAGGGGCTCGAACATATCCGAGCCGCCCATGCCAAGGGAAGAGGCGTCCTCGTATTAACCTGCCATATGGGCAATTTTGAAATGCTGGCGCCAGCCATTTACGAGACCGGCCTCAAAGGATATGTCATTTATAGAGCCTTTGATTTTAAACCTCTGGATCGTCTGATCCAAAAACTTCGCCGACGGTTCGGGGTAACGGTCATCCCAACAAGAGGGGCTTTTAAGCAAATTGAGGCGGCATTGGCTCAGGGCGGCATCGTGGGGACACTTCTGGACACAAATGTCAGCTGGCACAAGGGCGTTTTTGTAAATTTTTTCGGTCGGCCGGCCTGCACCAACCAGGGACTTGCGATACTGGCATTAAAAAGCAGGGCCCCGGTGCTCCCCGTGTATACGACTCGCAAAGATAGAACCTTCACCATTGAATTTTTACCGGAAATTCCAACCGTGGAAACTGATGACCCGATCAAAAATCTTGAGATCAATACTGAGAATTACAGTAATATTATTGAATCCATGGTCAGGAAATATCCAGACCAGTATTTCTGGGTTCATAACCGGTGGAAAACAAAAAATTTCTGCCCTTGGTCCAGGGATAAAGATAAATGACAAAATTTAAACTTAGAGAATCAAATCCTTCCCGAATACTGATACGGGGAGCAAACTGGGTCGGCGATGCAATCATGACCACGCCCGTGATAAGAGCTGTCAGGAAAAACTTTCCGAGAGCTGAAATTTTTATTCTTGTAAAACCATGGGTCGCACCAGTTTTTCACGACAATCCCTTTGTCGATAAGGTGCTGATCTATGATGACAAAGGCCGTCACAAAAAGGGCTGGGGCACGATACGCCTTGCAAAGGATTTGCGACAGTATCATTTCGACCTTACGGTATTAATGCAAAATGCGTTTGAGGCTGCTTTGATCACTTTCCTTGGGGGAATTTCCCAGCGGCTGGGATATGATACCGACGCAAGGGGGGTACTGCTGAACCGGTGTATTAAACTTGATCCTAAACTCAAACGGGTGCATCTGATTGATTATTATCGAGGAATCCTTAGAGGCGGGGGATTGCACGACGATGGCGGCACCCTTGATCTTTTTATCAGTAACGGCGAAAGACTGGAAGCCGAAAAAACTCTTCAGGAAAATGGTATTGATACATCAAAACCTGTGATTGCCATTAATCCAGGCGCCACCGGGGGAACGGCAAAACGGTGGTTTCCAGATCGTTTTGCCAAACTTTCTGCAAAGCTTGCCGAACATTTTGGCGTAAAGGTATTAATATTTGGCGGTCCTGGCGATAATGCCCTTGGAGATGAAATTTTGGGATTATCCGGCAATGTTTGTGTGAACCTTGCGGGAAAAACAAACCTGTCCCAGGCCTTTGCCCTGATTGACCAATGTTCGCTTTTTATCACCAACGATTCAGGTTTGATGCATGCCGCAGCGGCCCTTGGCATAAACCAGGTCGCCATCATCGGTTCCACCAACCATATTACAACCCCCCCATCGAATTCCAACAGCCGTATCGTCAGGGTGCCCGTCCACTGCAGTCCCTGCATGAAACCTGTGTGCCGGTACGACCATCATCAATGTATGGAGAATATTTCCGTTGATATGGTTTTCAACGAGGCTGTTACCTTGATGGAGCGTCCAAACCCATGAACATCCTGATCGTTAAAATGAGTGCCATAGGCGACGTCATTCACACCCTACCCGCATTGAATGCTCTCAGAGCTCATTTCCCGGATGCCCGTATCACCTGGCTTGTGGAAGAGGCGGCAGCGGATATTGTTATCGAACACCCGTCTGTTGACAATGTTATTGTCTCAAAGCGTAAGCGATGGATAAAGGCCCTTTTTTCTTCTTCTTTCCCACGAGCTTTGGTTAAAATCTTATCATTTATCCGTGCGCTCAGGGAAACTCGATATGACATGATCATTGATTTTCAGGGCTTACTGAAAAGCGGTGTTATAGTCATGCTTGCAAAGGGGAAGAAAAAGATCGGGTTTGATAAGGGTATGGAACATGCCGAATACAGTCATCTTTTCTACAATCATCGAATTGCGCCGGTGAGCATGGAGATCCATGCCCTCAAAAGAGGCTTGATGATGATAGAATCGCTCGGCGTCAAGACGGATAAGGTTGAATACAAACTGCCGGTTACACCTGGGGATCGGGGTGCAGTTCTTGCGCTGCTCCAAAAGAATGGCATCACCGCCGAAAAAAAAATCATCTGTATCAATCCCCAGGCGACCTGGGAAACCAAATTATGGGACAATAAAAAATTTGCAGATTTAAGCGACCGGATACAAGAACGATACGGTGCCCGGATTGTGTTCACCGGTGGACCTGAGGACAGGCCGGTCATTGACACCATTATATCCATGACAAATAAAGCCTGTATCAATCTGGCCGGTTTTACCACACTGAAAATGCTGGCGGCCCTGTATGAACAGGCAGAGGTTCTTGTCACCACAGATACCGGCCCCATGCATCTTGGGGCTGCGACCGGAACGCGTGTGGTTGCCATTTTCGGATCTACTGCGCCGTGGCGAACCGGGCCGTATGGTTCAAATCATGTGGTGGTTCGGTCGGGCCAAAAATGTTCTCCCTGCTTCAAAAGAGAATGTGAGCATAGTAGATGCATGCATGACATATCCGTGGATCAAGTCATATCTGCAGTAGATAAACAGATGGGGTTGAAGCTATGAATATATCCGTCATTGTCACCACCTATAACCGACCGGACAGTTTAGAAAAAGTGCTTGAAGGCCTGTTGCATCAAACTGTATTGCCTTTGGAAATCATTGTTGCAGACGACGGTTCAACATTAGAGACCGCACATATTGTCGAGCAAATGGCCGTATCATCCCCGGATTGCCCGATACATCATGTCCGGCATGAGGACCTCGGGTTTAGGGCGGCTGAGATAAGAAATAAGGCAATTTTGAAATCTTCGGGCGACTATATCATATCCCTTGACGGAGATTGCATTCCTGATCGGCATTTTATTCAGGATCATTGCCAACTCGCCAAGCCCGGATATTTTTTCCAAGGCAAACGGGTTCTTGTGGAAAAGGCGCTTCAGGACGCGTTTAATTTTTCCCATACACAAAAGATATTAAGGCTTATTGCCCATGCCCTCAAAGGAGAAATCTCCAACGCCCATCATCTGGTTAGACTCCCTTTTGTCCCGGCAGTGACAACCACTAGAATGACAGGTATCCGTAGTTGTAATATGGGTTTTTTCAGGAAAGATCTTTTTGCTATCAACGGATTTAACCAGGCGTTTCAGGGATGGGGCCGGGAAGACTCAGAACTTGCAGTTAGACTTTATAACTATAGACTAAAGCGCAGAGAACATCCGTTTATGGCAGTTTGCTTTCATCTCTGGCATGAAGAAAATGACCGGACCAACCTTGAAAAAAACGATCAGATTCTAAAAGAAGTCATGGACGCTGGCCGTTATCGGTGTGCCGACGGCCTTGTGGATGATGACGCTGAGGGAAAAAGACAATATTAAAATTTTTGAGTTCCCATCAATCCAAGTTTTCTTTGTTGTTCCCTTAAAAATTTCTTGAATCTTGCCAGATCGTTTTTTTTCTTTTCTCTAATATCGGTCCAGTTGGACTGTATCAGGACGCCCATATGTGTTTTGGCAATACTAAACTCAGATTCACCCTGTCTCTGGGCTTCAAAAAATTGTTCTGCATAATGAAATATTTTGAAAAATGGTTCAGTAGGGGCAAATTTGTAGTTGCCGGATGCCAGGAGGAATTCACCATATAGCTGCATTTCACAAGGGTATGCATAAAGCAGGTCATAGATAGTCATTGACTTCGGTTTCAAAAAATCAGTAGACAGGCCCTCAAGAACGGCACTGCTCCAGACAAGGGGCGGATCACCAAAGTAGAAGAATTCTCCTTTTCTTCCAAATAACTGCTGTATTTTTTCAATACGATTATCTAATTTTTCAGCTATCCTGGGATCATGTTTTTTTGAAAAAGCTCTTAGGTCCTTCGCTTTATGCATCACAAGCAAAGGGGTGTCTTGGTCCTGGAAAAAATCTTTTGTATAAAACGGCCTTAAAAAATAAGCGTCCGAATCAATCCACAGATAATAGGCGCATTTTTTTAACCGCCAGAATTCAAGCTTTACAAGCTGTTGCATCAGATATTTTGGAAAAAGCCTGGGAAATGGCCCATACGCTTTAATACAATTGTCTATTATCTCCTCGTCGGTTAAAAAATGACAGGGTAGATCATTGAACTGATCCTTGAATAAATCCAATTCCTGTAACGGCACGCTGATGTAAAGGGGAATCGCGTCACGGTTAAACCTCTGAACGCTTTGTGCCATTCGCTTTGCTCGAAGCAAATCTTTTGAGTAGGATTTGCAAAATAATGCAATTTTTTCCATAAAATATCAGTCTATTACAATATCCATTCTAATTTTCATCAATTGATTGACAGCGCCTTGAACCGTTAAAGATGATGCATGCTCACAATCCGGCAAGCCGCTATTTTTCCATTGGGAAACAAGTTGCAGAAGGGTCGATTGTATCTGTTTTTCATTTTGGCTGTCTACGGCAAAAAAACCGTTAGCCTCCAGCATTGTTTGAAGTTCGGAGCCCGGATGGGTTAATCCTAGAATAGGACGTTGAACGAGCATGTAATCATAAAGCTTAGAAGGAATGTATTCATCGCACCGGAAAAGATCATCCCCATGAACCAGGATGAGTACATCCATTCTTTTCATGGCTTCAAGCACCTGTTCTCTGCCTGTTTTTCCCGTCGTTGGATCATATTCCAGCCTGCCGTGCACCGTTACAATATACTGTAATTGATACGCATCCAGGGCCTGACTGGTGACCGGATCAAGGGTGGTTCCATAGATGTCAATGGCAACCTGCCTGGACAAATCCGGTTCTTCCTGCAACAAGTCATGAAAAGCTTTAAACACTTTTTTAAGGTTACGCCTGGAAGCAAGTGAGCCAAAATATCCAAAATGAATTTTTTCTTGTTTTTGATAGATTTGGGTCCAGTTTTCAGCAGGAGATGCACCGGGACGGATAACAACCAATTTATCTGTGAACCCAAGGTTTCGTTTCAGTGCCTTGGCACTGGCCTGATCCGTAAAATAAATGATCTTGTCGGCATATTTGAAGATCAGTTTTTCAAGGTATTTATGAAAGAAATATTTATGCCATTTGGGGGTTTCGTTGTCATAAATCAGCGGGTCATGGAGTTCCGCGACCCAGGGCAATTTAAAGAGCCTGCTCAAAATGAGTCCGGTATAATGGGTTGAAGAGGGGCCGGCAGTGGAGTAAATCAGCTCCGGGCGATGTTTGGGGATGATGAAGATGCCATACAATGAAGCCGATAAAAGCCATGACCAATGACTGTCCAAGTGAATTACGGTTTTCTCCATGAGGTAAAAAGGCAGGATGATCAGTGTCAGTAATAAATTTATGATTCTGCCGGGAAAGGTATCATCAGCACAGCCTTTCATGACATGGCGCAGTTCGAATTTCAGTCCGGACGGTGCCGGCGAAAATATCTGGTAGTGAGGGTAGTCGACATCCTTCCTGCCGGTTGGGGCACTGATTACAACCGGGGTAACCCCTTTTTTTCTGAGAAAAGGAATGCGGTCCGTTATTGTTTGGCTTGCCGCTCTACCGTCCATGTTGTAGCAGTGGGCAAGTATCAACCATGTCATTTTTCCGGATGATTTTTTCATTTTCTATTAAAAATATATGTTTTATGATATTTGTTTCAAACTTGTTTGAAAAGTCATTCATAATAAAGAAAAGACATGTCGTAGTCAAGAATCGGCCTTTAACTTAAAATAGGACATTGGGGGTAAAACGTTGAAAATTGCCGTTTTGGTAAAGCGGTTTACCTTGTCAGGCGGCAAGGAACGTTATGTTGTAGAACTGGTTAAATCATTATGCCGTCTTGGACACCAGGTTGATGTATTTGCCTGTGAAGCAGAGCAACAGCTTTTAAACGGCATCGGGTTTTTCCGTGTGCCGAACAGAATGACCTTCTCAAGTGTTGTGAATACCATTTCATTTGTGAAGGAAACGACAAAAATGCTTAAAGGACATGACTATGATATTGTTCATTCCCACGAGCGGAACTATACACAGGAGGTTTTGACTTTACACAGCTTTTCTTATTATGAAGGGTTGAAAAAATACGCTTGGGTAAGAAGAATTGATCAGAAATACCTGAGCCTGCGCAGCCAGCTTTACCTATGGCTTGAACGGAAGCAAATGAAAACCCCCTGGCTGATTTCCGTCTCAACTGCCATATCAAACGATGTTAAAGAGAACTATCATCGTACCAAAAATATCATTGAGATCCCGCCTGGCGTCAATTTGAAAGTATTTGATAAAAAATCTGTTCATGCCATACGTCAGCAGGCCCGAACAGAAAAAAATATCCAAGAAAATGAACTTGCCGTCCTCTTTGTCGGGTCTGCGTTTCAACGGAAGGGACTTGATCGGTTAATCCCCGCCATTACCAAGGGGATGCGCTTAATAATCGTTGGAAAGGGAGATCATCTTCCCAAGTTTTTAAAAATGATCAAGGCGCATCATTGCGGGCAGCAAATCAGTATGGAAGGCATCACGGATAATGTTATAGATTATTACGCCCTTGCCGATGTTGTTGTGCTACCCTCCCGGTCGGAAGCTTTTGGCATGAGTATACTTGAAGGAATGGCATGCGGGTTGCCGGTGATTGTAAGCCTGAATTCAGGCGTTGCCGACTTGATTCGACATGGTGAAAATGGTTTTTTGATAGGCAAAACATCCGAGCTGCCTGATTTTTTAGAAATGTTACGGTCCGATGAGAAGAGACGAAAAATAGGGCTTTGTGCAAGAAAAACAGCTGAACAATACGGCTGGTCAAGGGTTGGTACAGCCCATGAAGCCCTGTATAAAAAAATCTTGTCAAAGAGAGAGTTAAAAAAATAAATGGGCAATGAGACAAACACCGCATGATTGATGAAGTCTATTCCAAAAAAACGTTTTCAGATAGAGTGATGTGCAATAAGCAATTCCTGTCAGATGACATGCTCCGACTCCTGGACAATCCGGATGCATTTCTGGACAACAGCAGGACTGAAATCATACAAGATAATTTTAAAAGTAAAGTCGGCATTATTGTTTTGGATGGTAAAAAACTTGTGATCAAACGACACAATTATAAATCCCAGTGGCAAAAGTTTAGACGATATTTCAGACCGACACGCTCACGCAGAAACTGGTACTATTCTAATTTTTTAATATCCAGAGGGGTTTTTGTACCAACCCCGGTGGCCTTTGTTGAACAACGGATTGCCGGAGTGTTGCGCGGCATGGCTCATTTTGTTTATGAATATGTGGAAGGTATCACAGGCGAAGCATATTTTAAGCACAATATGGAATCTTTTGAGAAGATAGAGCAGGGAATGGATATGGTGATTTCCCTTGTGGATAGAATCAGGGAACTGGGAATTATTCATGGTGACATACGAATGTCGAACCTGATTTTTAAGGAAAACCGGATTTGCTTATTGGACTTTGATGATATGCGGCCAAGCCAATGGTACAAACTACCGCGTGTTAGAAATAGAGATGTCAGGGGGCTTAAAAAAGATATTTTTTATAATATTCCACCGGCACTTCAAAAACGGTTTCTGGATAAACTGGATAAATACGATGGGTAGGAAACACTCGTATATGCAAACTATCCAAGTAATCATGGATATTCATTATTCAGGCCTGTAGAAATGCTATGATAAATATCAGAGAGAATGATAAAATCAGCCTTAATAAAAGTGAACAAAAAATTATAAACGCTGTCTCTCAAAGGCTTTCACAACAACTTTCCATATTATATATTCACCGCCCCAAAAACAGACCGCGTGCCCGTAAATCTATCATTGTCAGGGGGCTTAAGAGGCAGTATTATCTTGAGCTGGCTAAAAACGGTATTCAGAAATTTTATCTAAAAAGATCCATTCATTATTCAAAGTTTTTTAAAGAAATAATAAAATATGCCACTGTAAATATGCCGGTTGTAGCGGATGAAATTGACGGAATCTTTTTTGCTGTATTTCCATATCTGAATAGTACTCCGGGGAAACCGAACCTTAACGGCGAAAAGATCTTAAAGGCATTGTACAAAGAGCACACATCGGTCAAAAAAATATCCGAACAAAGTATCAAGGAGATTGCCGATGCATTTCTAAACAGCTGGCCTGAAGAATATCATAATTACATTCGGTATCTGCCGGAATATTTAAAATACCTTGAGCAGTTACGATCTTATGAAGAAATCGTTCTTTGTCCCGAGCATGGGGATTTTGCTTTGAATAATATATTGACTGATCTGAATTCAAATCATTTGATTGATTTTGAATTCAGCCGGGAGAGCCAGCCCGCAGGATTTGATTTATACGCGTACCGCCGGACGACCTATAAAACAAAAGTTTTTTGGAAAAGAAAAGATTATTACAGAAATCTACACAGCTTGAAATTTAAGTTAAATGAACGAATTAATTTTGCCATAGATAACAATTTAAAAGAAATAATTATTTATTCTGAACTACCCCATTTGGTGAAACGTAAAGTTTTGGCGTTTATGGATGAAACGCATTCCATTTTTGGGACACATTTATTAGATTCGTTGTCATCCTGGAAAAAAGGTGTAGATGAATTGTTTTATGTTACAATCTGGCATGATGACATCCTTTCCGGATTTGCGGTTTTAAAAAAACACAAAAACATTTTGTATCCCTTCTTCACTGAAGAAGGCTTTCCGGTCATCTTTTTTAAAAATATTTATCAATTCGGACTGTTGATCAAATATTTGGAACGGCGCAGGATCGGCTTTCATTTTGACAATATTTCAAAACAATCTGACGTATATAAACAATTTAATTTAATGAGAGAAAAGGTCAATACGCCCATTAATGCTGTTGCGATGTCTGCGGTTTTAGAGGAAAAAACACAAGACCGTGCATTGTTTGAGTTGCTCAGTGAGATATCAGGTTATCTTACGTCAGCAGTTATAAAAGATAAAGGCCCCCATGTTTTGATATATAGTTTGCAAAATAAAAAAATTATGTCGAAACATAATAGAAACAAATTTTTTTCAGTATTAAGACGAAGTTCCCGAACAATAAGAACTGGAATTTTTTTAATGGTGCAACATATGAATTTTAAGCGTTTCCTGTTTTTTTTATACCAATACCCCAAAATACGATTACGGTGGAGAAAAGCGCGCAAAAAAGGGGGCGCGCTTCGATTGAGGATTGGTGACTTCCATGCCTTCATACGTGCCTTGAATCAAAATGATGTGGATTACGTAGTATTGAGGGGGTTGCATGACGGTAATCCCAGTTCTGATGAAGATGTAGATTTCATGCTCAAGGCTTCCCACATTCTGAAAATAATCCGGGTTGCAGCCTGTTTCCCGGGTTCTCATCCCTGTGATGTATATTTTGATACCTACCAAAGTGTAGAGAGCTACCCTTATTACCCTCCTGTGTTCGCATTAAAAATTCTGGAAAAAAAGGTAAAAAACAATCACGACTGTTATGTACCGGACGCTTATCACCATTTGGTGTCGCTTTTATATCATATCACCTATCATAAGGGCCTGACTAAAGGGTTTAACCACGCTGATGGAAAAATGACACCGAAGAGCAAGTATTATGATACAATTATGTCTTTGATTGAATCTAATGGTTTTGAAAACCGGTTTGAACTCTCTTTAAGTGGATTCCATCAGTTTTTAAAAAGCGAAAATGTGAACATGCCCTATGATATGCTTGTAAAATGGCCGAAAAGAAATGAAACAATAGATGCGATTACGCAGATGGAAGAGCAATCACTAAGGGAAGAACTTGGCACTAACAACAAAAATATAGTCGTCTTTATTATTAGAAATGATGCGGCCCAGGCGGATATCATTGAATATATAAAAGGGACGATCCGTGAGTATTATTCAGTTCTGTTTTCTAAAGAATTAACCCAAGAGCAGGTAGAGCGTGCCATTCAATTCACACGTGGCGGGAATTGGGTGGAATTGGATAAAAAACAATTTCACCTGGTCGCGCCTCATTCGATTGTTGTATGCCGGTCCCATTCTTTTGGGACTGCCGAAAACGACATTGAATATTTGTCAAAAGAATGCGCCAAGATAAAAAAAGAAATCCGTGGATATGTAAAAGAAAGCTTTGCGTCTAAACACAAGCGTTACCTGATACACAGCACGGATTCCCCTTATGAGGCCTTGGATTATATGCAAAAAATTTTGCCTCAAGATTACATGAAAATCTTTACTTCAAAAAAATTATCTTCCTCATATATTTAATTTATGAAAAAATTATCTTCTTGGTTACGGCCTTCGACAGCTATGCAAAAAACCGGTTATAGTGCAAATGGCAGATTGGAAAGCATCGCTGTCTTTTTAATGCTGCTGGTTGTTTTTTTAAATCCCTTCCCACACACAACATTTTTAGATCAGTTGTTTTTTTATGCTGCCATTTTGCCCATGATCGCTATGGCTCAAAATAAAATTAACGGGTTTTATTATAAGACACCCCTGCTCTACCCTTTGGTCTTGTTTCTTTTCTGGGCCGCACTAAGTGTCGTGTTTGCGATGGATAAGCCGGATAGTGCCCACGACCTGTATTCCCATTTGATCCGTTATTTGATCTTTTACCTGGTCGTAATAAATTTGTTCACCACAAAAAAACGGCTGTTATTACTTGCCGCTTGTGTTGTGCTCTCGGAATTCATTTTTGCCGCCGGCGGTTTAATTTTATATTACGGTATACTAAAGCATGACATCGTTTCTCGCTTTTTTGTAAAGGGTTTTAAAGCAATTGCCACGGATACGATTCCTTTTGGATTTATGTTTGGCCTTTTTTTAGCCGTGTGGCTGTTTAAAGTGTGTCAAAATAGATGCCAGCGTTCTTTTCTGGCAGTGGCAATAATGGTTCTAACCATATCGACTATCGCAACCCAATCAAGGGGGGCGGTTTTGGCTCTGTGCATCGCATTTCCGGTACAACTACAGTATCACAAAAAAATTTTAAGCCTTCTGCTGCTTGCCATAATTTTAGCTATATCCCTAAGCCCTATGCAAAAGAGAATTACGTTTCAACATTTTAAAAACAATGCCAGGAGAGGTTTAATTCTCTATTCAATAGAGATAATAAAAGATTCTCCTGTTTTAGGAACCGGATTTTCAATTGATACGTTCCGGAACCCTAAATTCATCGATAAAAAGACGTATCTCTCCAGAATACCTAAAAAATACGGAAAGATTCCGTTTCACCGGCCACATAACATGTTTTTGAGCATGGCCACCAGGACAGGTATTTTGGGGATGGTACTGTACGCTGGAATATTTGCCGTCTGCATATTCGTTTGCTGCCGGCTGATTTTATATGGGAAAGATCTCTTCATACAAAGTCTGTCAAGATGTTGCCTTGCACTTTTAACCATGTTTCTGACAAATGGTATGTTGCAGGTCATGACCACACATTTTATTGATATGATCCAGTTTATCATTTTTGCATTGGTGACTATTGTATGGAAAATGAACAAAGAAAACCTGACGCCCGCGACATGAGAGAGGACTCGGACGGGAAAAGCATGGATAACTTTTTTTTCAAAAAGATAACTATTGAGGGTGACGCCCATTTATTTGTCTGTAAAGGGTATTCTCGAGTAGTAGGGACCGGAAAACTTAAAAATGCATTCTTATTTAAGAAGCAATTACATGCCAATATTTATAAAGTGGACAATCACATCTTAAAGGTTTGTTACAGCCAATCAATCCCGAAAGATATTTTTAGAAAATATGCCTTAAGATCCCAGGCAGAAAGAGAATCAAAAAGTGCCGCCATTTTATCTGAATTGGGTCTGTTTACCCCAAAAACTTATTTTTCAGCGTTTTCTGTATTTCCCAAAATGCGCAATGGTGTTGAATCAATGCATGAAATGAATTTCATGGTTGGTTACGACGACTTAAATCCCAGGTTTGTATACCGTCCGGATTGCCTTAACATCATCCGGTGTTTCGGGCATGACCTGGCAGTGATGCTTAATGCAATGCTCTGCCCTAAGGACTTGGGACTTGGAAATGTGATGTATCATCCGGGTGACGACAAACTTGCCTGGATAGACTCGGATTTAAGACACTTCAAAAATAAAGAGACGTTGGCCCGAACGGTCATGAGCAGACTGGGTCGTAGATTTTTAAACTACCTGGATAATTGTCAGGCAGATACGTTTTGGCGGTCATTTTGTGAGAAATCGATACTCTTTACCAAAAAAAAAGAGCTGTTCTCCTACGGAAAAATTGATTACAGCAAAAATAAAGTAGCCCAAGACGTATATCAAAGGATAAAATAACCAATAAATTTGATCAACATTCATGCATCAGTTTAATTAATTTGTTATGGACAAGCCGACGCCCTACCTTGCCTGTTGAGTTGGCTCAAAACAAATTTTTCAAAGCTCTGGGAATTGAAAAACTGTAACCGGATACCCATAACAGCAACCGTTATATCCCTGAAGTATATGGGATTCACCTTTACCCAGTCTTTCTGAGTTGTCAGAATAAGATCGATCTTCAACGCCTTAGCCCGGTCTAAAATCCGTTTAAAATCAGGCGCATTATATTGGTAATGGTCGCAAAATTCAAAATGATCGGCAATGTTTACACCCAGATCCTGCACGGATTGTGCAAAGGAGTCGTTCCGGGCCAGGCCTGAAAATAAAATCGCCCATTTTCCTTGCAACCACTGGGATTGAAAATCATCCTTACCATCGTCTTCCCCGGCTGAAAACGATTGTGCCACAAAAGGCTCATGTTTAGAAAAAAAAACAGGCACAGACGGCAATTTTTTGATGATATCGTTTACAAAGGATTGGTTTCCAGATTCCCGAAGCGATTCAGTTCGAAATACATCCGGGGGACACCGGGTAAACACCACGGCATCAATTCTCTTTTTTGCCATACAGAGGGTTTCACGCAAACGGCCGGCCGGAAGCATGCGACCGTTTCCCAAGGGTTGTCTGTAGTCCAGAAGCACTAAATTCAGATCCCGGGCTAATCCCAAATGCTGGAATCCGTCATCCAAAATGATCACATCGGGTGCAAAAGTTTCCAAAGCCAGAAGCCCCGCCTCATACCGATCTTGCCCCATGACTACCGGAAAGACTTTTTCCATGGCCATCATATAGGGCTCATCCCCACAGGTCTTTGCATCCAGAAACACATCCCGGCCATCCGACACCACAGCCGCCCCGCTTCCAAGTGTTCCCCTGTACCCCCGGCTGATCACCACAGGCCGCAATCCTTTTTCCACCAACATTTTTGCCAGCCAAACCGCCATCGGAGTTTTACCGGACCCGCCCACAGCAAGGTTACCAATGGAGATAACAGGGCAATCAAGGCGCCGTTTTTTTTTAAAACCGGTTTCATACATCGCATAACGCAGCCTGACACCGGCCTGATATAAGCTTGCACATCCGGCCAGCACCTGGTCAAAGGATAACGCAGCAAAAGGTCCAGGGGTTTCCATGGTCTGCACTACCCGTTTTTCTATCCGGTCCAGCCAGGATTTAATCAAGAAAGGCCTCCATCCGGCCTAAACAATTATCGATCGCCCCTGCGTTGTCTTTAAAAATTTGCAAGGCATTTTGTCCGATACGCCTGCAATGATCCGGATTGCGGAGCATGTGCTCCAATTCACGGGCCAGGGCTTTTTCGTCATTGACCTGGATACCGCCCTCACCTTGGATAAATAACTGGACCATTTCACGAAAATCCGTCATATGGCTGCCAAATAATACCGGCTTTCCAAACACGGCCGGTTCCAAAAGATTATGCCCGCCCCTGTCCACCAAAGAACCACCCACAAAGGCAAACTCGCAGACAGCATAGGCCTTGGCCAGAACGCCAATGGTGTTAAGAAACATAATATCGACATTTCTTTTATTTTCCAATGGATCCAGGTAGCATGCGACCCTGAATCCTTCCAGGGGCAATTCTCTGAGCAAGACGGGACACCGGCAAGGATCCCGGGGCGCAATGACTAGTTTGAGTGCAGGATCCCTTCGTCTTGCCTGGATAAACGCCCGGATCACCATGGATTCTTCACCGGGATGGGTAGAGCCGGCAATCATGATTCGGTAACCCGGGTGAAATCCCAGATCCCGGGCAAGGCCTGAAATATCTTCCGGTGACAACCCGGGACGAGGCTGGTCAAACTTGATATTGCCGGTAACCTGTATACGGTTTGCGGGCACACCAAGCTGTTCAAAACCCAAGGCATCCTGCCGGGTTTGGGCCATGACACAGGAAAGCTTTGAAAAAAACAATTGAGCCAACGGCCCTATACATCGATACCCCTTTAAGGATTTTGGCGACAAACGGGCATTCACAAGAACCACGGGAATCCCGCGTCGATGCATGACAGACAAAAAACCTGGCCATAGATCCGTTTCCACCAGACAAACAATATCCGGTGAAATGCGCCAAGTAACCCGCATCACTGCAAACCAGAAATCAAAGGGGAAATACCCCACAGCCGAGACCAGGGAGCCTGGCCGCTCCGGTGGCATCAACTCAAGGACACGCTCAAATCCGGTTTTAGTGGATGCTGTAAACACAATGTGGTGTGTCGGATATTTCTTTTTCAAAGCCTGTACCAGGGGCAGACTTGAATTCACTTCACCCACAGACAGGGCGTGCACCCAAATTCTTCGGGTGTTCGCTTCTTTTTTAGGAAGCCGGGTAAAAATCCCTAAGCGTTGCAATAAATTGGCCCGCCGTTTGGCTGAAACCATCCAGATCACAGGTAAAAAAGGCAGGCAGAAAAAAAACACCGCGAAGGTAAAAAGATGATAAAAAACAATCATAAAATCAGCATTATTCCGTTTGAATCAAATAAATACAGCCCAGACATAGAAAAACTATATTGCCCAACCAAGCCGCCACCACCGCCGGCAAAATCTTTGCGTAGCCCAAAGAGGCAGTAAACCCAAAGACAAACCAGTACAAAAAACAAAACCCCATGCCCACGGCAATGCCAACGGGCAGGTTGGTCTTCACAAAACCCCTCATGCCTGTAGCGGCCCCTGTCAACGCCATGATCACACAGATAAAAGGAAATGCCAGCTTACCATACATGTCCACCTTATACGTAGTGGCATCATACCCTTCGGCACTTACTTTTTGGACATACCGTCTAAGCTCGGTATAACTCATCTCATTGGTCTTTTTGGCCATGCGACCAAGATCTTCAGGATTGAGATTCAGGGTGGTGACCTTTCTGGGCTTTATAGCCACACGATAATCATCAATTTTGGGATCATACACTTGTTCAGTCACATCTTCCAGAATCCATTGCCCGTTGTCATAGCCACCTTTTTCCGCATCAATACGCCAAGCAATCTTAAAATTATCCCCCATGGTTGTGCATGTAACGCCGGCCACCGTTTTTTGAACCGGGTCAAAAAAATTAATGTGCACCAGGGTTTTGTCCGAACGGATCCAGATGTCTTTTCGACTGTGAACAACGCCTTTATTTTCAACCATCTCATGGTAGCGGATGTTGTTGGAACGTGCCATTGACAAGGGGATCAAAGTTTCACCCAGCAACACCATCAACAGTGCCAATGCACATCCGACCCAAACAGCCGGCTTGACCAAAAAATAAACGGAGATGCCCGAAGACTTCAACGCAGTAATCTCTTCGTTCCGGTTCATGAGACCAAACACGCAAATAACGGCAAGAAGCAGTCCTGCCGGAGTAAACTGAACAAACATATACGGCATCTTAAGCAGCACATACCAGAGTCCCCGGCCCAAAGAAACATCATATTCAAGCATCCTGTCCATATGCGACAAGTAATCAATGAACACAAACAAGACCATAACCAATGCCTGGATAATAATAAAAATTCGGATAAACTCTTTGAGCCAGTATTTGTGGAGGCATTTGATCATGACTTTGTGGTCCCTTTTCTAAAACGCCCCATAACAGCTGCCGGAATATGTTGTATCCAAAGCGGCAGATGCACGGGCCGCTCTTTGGCATTACGGATTAAAAGAAAAATCCCAGCCCCCCCCATGACCACATTGGGCAGCCACATGCCAATGACAGGCGGATAGCGCCCGGCCTCGCCGCCGGACCAGCCAAAGGCCAGCAGCAGATAGTAAAGCAGAAAAAAACCGATTCCCATGCCCAAACCGTTTGATTTTCTTAAAGAGGAGGACTGAACGCCAAGAGGGAATGCCAACACGCCCAAGGCAAGGCATGCAAATGGAATGGAAAATTTTTCATGCAGCACCAGCCGCGCCTCACTGTCCATTTCAGAATTTTTAAACCCCTTACGGATACGCTGGACCAGCTCATGCAGACTCATTTCATCAAAATCTTTTCTCACTTCTTTGGTCTGACTTCTCTGCATGCCGGCAAGATCGATATTGATGTCATAGTGGCCGAAATTAATACTGGTCACGGAATGATCCTGAACATTGACCTGGTTGATCATGCCGTCATACAGCCGAATAGTGTATACATCCCGGTTTTCCTGACGCACCAGGCGCCCCCGGGGCGCCGTTGAGATGGAAACCATGTCGGCCGTTCGGCGGTCCTCAATGAATACGTCCGTCAAATCCCGGGTGTTCATGTCCACATGGGCCACATAAATCATGATCCCGTCAAGCTGACTGTTGAACTGACGTTCTTGCAGCGCCGCATCAATACTGGATCTGGCAAGCTCTATGGTTTTCACCTTCAAGGCCAGTTTCCCTTTAGGAATCCCATAAACCGTCACCCACATGGTGATTAAAAAGGTAATCATAGTGAACAAGAGAACCGGCGGTAAAAGTTTATACAAAGACATGCCGGCGCCTTTCAGGGCGATGATCTCATTTTCCCCTGACATGCGCATGACGGTCAAAAGCACCGAAACCATAGCTGACATAGGAATGGTAAACTCCATGAAGCGCGGCAGGGTATAAGATATCAAAAGAAAGATATCCATAATACTGGCGTTATAGTTAACCACCATATTTGTGATATCCGGAATACGGGTCATCAAAAACACCGAGGTTAAAAAAAAGGTGCTTATGGCAAAAGGTGGGATAAATTCAAAAAACAAATAGGTATGTATGCGTTTGAAAAGCTTCATCGGCTTGGAAAATAAGAGCTCCCGCTCATTGTGTCAATTAGTATTGTTTGCATTACATTATTTTTCTGGTATGAATCGATATTATGAAAATAGTCATTGTAGCAAACGGCACCCTGTGTCAAACAGACAGGCTTCTATCCCGGATACAACAAGCGGACATGGTTATTGCCGCAGACGGCGGCGCAGTTCACCTTAACCACATGGGCATTGTTCCCCGGATTATCATCGGCGATCTTGATTCCATTCCTGAAAACATCCTTTCAATGTTTAAGGAAAAACAAGTTAAAATCTTAAAGCATCCGGCACGCAAAGACCAGACAGATATGGAATTATGTATGGAATATGCTATGACCCACGGATGTACAGACCTTCTTATTATGGGAGCAACCAGCACCCGCCTTGACCATACCCTGGCAAATATTTTTATTCTGCGCAGACTTGCGGCCCAAGGCATACCAACCACGCTCATTGATGCACATAATGAGATTCATATTGTTGTTTCCCATCTGACACTCACGGGCTGCCCCGGCGACCTGCTATCCGTCATCCCAATATCAGACCATGTGCAAGGATTGACCCTGGAGGGGCTGGAGTACCCATTGACAAATCAAACCCTTTGCATGGGATCAACCATGGGAATCAGCAATGTATTCACACAGGATAAAGCACACATCAGTCTTAAGTCCGGGGCGGTATTGGTCATAAAACCCAAGGAAGAGAGCTGACCTCTGGTCTGTCAGGAGTCCTTTGAGGTTTCCTCTTTATCTTTGCCGGCCTCACCCTTTTCTCCTTCAGCGGGCTCCTCCTTACTTGGTGCTGGCGTATGTTCAATGATAAATTCTTCCACCTTGGCGGCAGAAACGGCAACAACCACATGATCAATGACAACTTCTTTGATCAGCCCGTCCATATAGGGGTTAAGTACGGCTTTGACCTTTTCTTTCTGAACCTTGATGCGATCAAAATCAGAAACATCATCATAGGTCAATGAAGCCAGGTACATGATGGCGGCATCCCTGGCCCTTGGATGAAATTGAGGTACCGGCTGTTCGGGCATCAGCTCCAGAAGTTCCAAATGCATACTCAAACACAGGTAGCGATCCTGAGTGCCGGAAGAATGCTTGTTCAGATTAACGGCATAAGGTGCCATGGTAACAATCGGATTGACTTCCCCCGGGCCGCCTTTTCCCTTTTTCTGAACCGTTTTTTTCCACTCTTGCTTGTGGCCGTTTTCACCCTCAAGAATCATCAAATGTTTGCTGAGTTCAAGTACTTTGTAAAAGGCAGTGCTGTCTTTTTCCCAGACATCGTTTATATCTGAATCCACAACGGTAAAAATAAGCTGCCCTTCATCTAAGTGCCAGGTGCCACTGGCTGTCCCTCTGGAATCAACAATTTTAGAGGTCACATCTGCAATCCTCACCGAAGATTTCCAAGTGCCTTTCATATCAATTGAGGTGAGAATATATGTGCGATTACTGAAGTAGACCCAGTTACCCAGGACCAGCTCGGTATTATCTTTTTCTTTTTCGCCACCGCACCCTGCAATACCGGCAAGGATTATGAAGATGACGGCGCAGACAACAGCCCACCTGCTCAGAAACACATTTCCAACCTGTTGTTCCATGACATTTCCTCGAAAAATTGACATTGGAATACGTTTGATTTTCACTTGTGATTACCTAAGCTACCATGGTCGATGTTACGGGTCAACCAGGACAAAAACCATTGGCTGCTTGCCTCATGCCCGGATAATAGTATACAATAGCATTTTAAAAACTAAAATATCTTAAAATACCCACTTTAATGATTAAGAATCCGGACACAATAAATACAGTATAATCATGGCCGTAACAGAACTAAGCAATCAAAGATGTCAAACCCTTTTGATATCAATTCGTAAAATCATCCAGGCAGTAGACATTCATTCCAGAAAGCTGAATAAAAAATTTGGCCTGACCGGCCCCCAGCTTATTGTACTCCAGGAAATTTCCTCCCATGGCCAGATTTCCATTACCCCGCTATCCCGTGCCACAAGCTTAAGTCAGGCAACAGTAACGGATATTACCAAGCGTCTTGAGACGCGTGGATACATTGCCAGAAAAAAAAGAGAGGATGACAGGCGGGCCGTCAGTCTTTTTCTCACGGAAAAGGGTCAGGATATTATTCAGGATCTGCCACCACTGCTTCAGGAAACATTCACGGAACATTTTTCGGATATTGAAGACTGGGAGCAGATGATGATTATAAGTGCATTTGAGCGGGTGGTTAGCCTGATGGCGGCAGATAAAATAGACGCATCGCCCATCCTGCTTGCAGGCCCCATCCAACAGCCCCCCAATAGTTAAATAGAAAGTCTTTCAAGGCGTAGTGGATGGTATGTACTCAAAAAAAACTAAAAAGGCGTCTTTTGTTTTCCTAAAAACAAAAGACGCCTTTTTTGAAATAACACAAATAGATACGTTTTTTTAACTTATCCGCAAGATCCTGAACATCCCCCACAGTTGCCGCCCTGCCCCAGATCAAGACTCGAATCAAGGCTAAACCCCATACCGTTAAAGTCTATTTTAATCATTTGTGCTTTTTCCATAAACTCTTTGTCTACCAGAAATTTTAACCCTTTGATGTCAAAAAGGTCGTCGCTATCTTTAGGCTCATCCAGAGCCATTGCTAAAGACGGGCCCGCTCAGCCGCCGGAGTTAAGAAAAATCCGGATGGGGGACGGCTCATTCCCCTGAAAATAATTGTCGATCTGCGTTTTTGCAGCATCTGTAAGTTCAATCATTGAAAAGACTCCTTTTATTCAGTATATAAACTCCAGGCCTTGGCCTGGTATAAACCTAAGTTTAACCATGCATTATTATGTGTCAATGTCAAGATCTTGCCTTTTTGATTCATTTGTAACATATTGAAGTTTTGTTATCCTTGCTTTACACGTCGATTTATTTATGAACTCACCAGTGATGAAACTGTCTGTCCCCTTTATTCCGGATGAAGGCTATGCCCGATTTCTCACCCGACATGCATCAAGCCTGTCTTCCATATACTTTCCATTGCCGTCAGGACCTGTAACCGATGCAAGGGTGCGCATAGGTGAAGACCTTGCCGCTGAGACCCGCGATCTGTGCGCCACCCTGTCCTTGGTAAAGGCAATTGATAAATATGTTTTAATGAACACCCGGTTCATGCTCCCCAATGTTTATACGAACAATACGCTTTTGTCCGGCATACTCAACGATATTGAACACCTTGACAAAAATATCGGTATAAAAGGCATCGTACTTTCAGATATGTATCTGTTGCGCGCCCTTGACCAGACAGGACATGCAATTGTTCCTCGTCTTGAACTGGTACCAGGGATAAACACCATGCTGGACAGCCCTGGCAAATTATTCTCTTTTTTTGAACTGCTTGCCTTTTCCCGTTTTAAAAAACCAGCCCGTATCGTACCGGACCGCGCTTTAAACAGAACTCCTGAAAAGTTAGCCGTTTTGTCAAAAGCTGCCCAAAATTACGCCCCGGACATACGCATTGAACTTTTAGCCAATGAGGGCTGCATTTACCAATGCCCGTTCAAGCTCAGCCATGATGCCCATATATCTCTTTCAAATACCGGGCTTGCCAGTGAAACCACATTTCAAATGAATCAAAATCTGGGATGCCAGGCCTATTTCAACTTTCGCCCCCATGCGTTTTTAAAATCCCCTTTTATCCGCCCCGAGGACATTCACCATTATCAGGGAATTGCCTACGGGATAAAGCTTTGCGGCCGTACCCGGGGCGTAAAGTTTTTAAAAAGGTGTATCAGCGCCTATGTTAAAGAGTATTTTGACGGCAACCTTCTTGACCTGATGGATACACCGGAAATACTTGCCCGGCAATGGCACATAGACAATACCCGTTTAGGGACTCAGTTTTTCACCAGTCTTACCTCCTGTACAAAAATGTGCAAACCATGTAAGATATGTTCCAAAATATTCAACCAGGCTTCCTGGAAAAAAGACATAACTTTCAAATCTTATAAGGACTTCCAATGAAAATCCTTGTCACCGGTGGTGCCGGATATATCGGCAGTCACACCTGCGTCGAATTGCTTAACCAGGGACATGAAGTAGTGGTCCTGGACAATCTTGTCAACTCGTCTGCCAAGGCCCTGGACCGGGTCAGAAACATTACGGGAAAAGCGTTATCGTTTTTCCAAACGGATTTGCTGGATGAAGCCGCCACCCACGAAGTGTTCAATGCTCATGAAGATATTGAAGCCGTCATCCATTTTGCCGGGCTTAAAGCTGTGGGAGAATCCGTTTCACAGCCCCTGCGCTATTACCACAACAATATCACCGGCACTTTGAACCTGATAGCAGCCATGGAAAACGCAGGTGTTACGGCCATTGTATTTTCATCATCGGCCACGGTTTACGGCAACCCGGCGCATCTTCCCATCACCGAAGACTTCCCGTTGTCCGTAACCAACCCTTACGGCAGAACCAAACTGATGATTGAAGAAATTTTGTCTGATCTATATACAGCCGATCCCAAATGGCACATCACCCTGCTGCGATATTTCAACCCGGTAGGGGCCCATCCGTCCGGAGAAATTGGCGAAGATCCCAGGGACATTCCCAACAATCTGATGCCTTATGTTGCCCAGGTCGCCATCGGGCAGTTACCCCGGGTCAATGTTTTCGGCAATGACTACGAGACTCCGGACGGCACAGGTGTCCGGGATTTTATCCATGTCACCGACCTTGCCAAAGGACATATCAGCTGCCTTCAAAAGCTAATGGAAAACCCTGGTGTGGGAATTTACAACCTTGGCACCGGTCGGGGGTATTCCGTCATTGAAATGATTAAAGGATTTGAAAAAGCCTGCGGGCACAACATTCCTTACGAGATAGCTCCTCGCCGGCCGGGTGACATTGCCGCATGCTGGGCAGACCCGTCTAAAGCCGAGCGGGAACTTGGCTGGAAAGCCACCCTGGACATGGATGATATGTGCAAAGATGCCTGGCGCTGGCAGCAGAAAAACCCAAAAGGATATGATTCATAAGGAGGTCGTATGACTTCATTGATTACTAAATTTGAAGGCATTATCAAGACAGGTAGAATGCATTCAGATACCCTGCTGCAGATTTTAAACCTTGATGAAGATCAACAACAGGCGGTGGTTGAACAACTTGCCTTGGCCCAGGATAATGTTGCCTATGATATTTTATCATTTCTTATGAACACCATGGGCCCCACCCACCCTCTTCGCTCGCGTCTGTATCAACTCACCATGGACAGAGCACATATGAATTTTAAATTTGCAATGATCCTGATTAACCACACCAATCCTGCCCAACCCGGCGCCATCACGTATTTAATCAGGCACATCCTGCGCAAAGAAACCAACAAAAACTTGCTAAAGGACATTTTCCGGGCCGCAGGCCGCCTTGGCATGGAATTTCTTGTTGATGATCTGGCTGAATTTGTTTTTTACGATGATCTTGAACTACGTAAAGAAGCGATTATTGCCATGGAACGTATCGGAACCAGTAAAGCCATACAGCGTTTGGAGCAAATTGAACAGACGGACAAATGTGGTCCGGATATCCTGGAAACCCTGGCTTTTCTAAAAAGCAAACGAAAAGTAACTCCGGCACCCCAGTCCTCGAAAAAGGCAAAACCGTCCCCCCCAAAAAAACCTTATAGGCAAACCCATCAGGCTAAGTCGGAACCACTGTGTCAGGAGCCTGAAGATCCCAATTTACGGTTGCTGGTCTCCCCCAAAATTGAAGACCGCTTCAATGCATTTGAATACTATGGAGACAAAGGGCCTGAAGTTGCAGATGCCCTGCATGACAACCTTGAAAACCAAACACCAGATCTGATCGTGAACCTGTTAAGGCTTGTTGCAAGGACTATTCCCCAAGAATCTTTGGGCGATCTTTTAACCCTTACCGAAAGAAAAGACCTTAATAATGCGATTCGTTTTTCTTTGTATACGGCCCTGTCACATTACCCCGAATTAGAATCAACAGCGCCTATTGTAAAGGCGGTTACAGATCCGGTGATCTTTGTAAGCATGGCAGCCATCAGGGCCTTGGACACCCATTGTTCGGATTATGTGGTTGCCGAAATCAGAAAAAAAATTGAATTCGGCACCAAAGTTGGCGAAATGCTGGCCACGACCATTTTAGATACCTGCGTGCCCCAGCTCATTGAGGCATTGATGCCCTCGGATACGTTTTCATATATCAGTTCAAATTACCTGGAATCATCTGCACCGGCCAAGGTAATTGACACCTGGGTCACCATTCTTGAAAAACGGAAACGAACCTCAACCGCTAAAAAATTTGCCCGGATAAGGGATAAACGAAACCAAACGGACCGCCCGGCATTTGTCGTTATTCATCAATCACCTACCTATCTGGATGTTTTTTCCAGGCTCATTCATGGATGCGGATTCTGTGCCCAAACGTTTTTGGGTCCCCAGGAGGCATTCGAATTCATTGTAAGTAAAAAACCGGCTGGAATCATAACAGATTTTTTTATCAGGCAGATGCGGGTCAACGATCTTGCAAGGGAAATCAGAGAATTTTATTCTAAAGAAGAAGTTCCGCTCATCGTAAGTTCTCTTCAAAGGCATTTGGATAAAAAAAATTTAGCGTCAATGTTCCAAAAATGCGGCATTAACGGATTCTGGGAATTTCCACCAAAAACCAGCCAGATCAAATCCCTGGCCGGGGGGAAATAGTCAGGTTTAGGTGTTACAATAGCCCGGCCTCATTCTCATCCTGGCGCCACTCCTCCAGGTATTCATGAATAAATGCGGTTTTTGCGTTCCCCCGAGGTGTCAGCCATACATAACCCATACAATCCAGCTGCCGTTCCAGCAGACTGAAAAAAGCCTGTTCAATACCGGATTTATCCTCGACAAGCCCCATACTCAGGCACTCATCCACCACAGCCCGGGTAAGCTGACCTTCAGGCAGGAACCCGTCGCAGACCATGGTATTCCAGGATTCGGGAAAATGGAGAATCTTCCAGGCACAAATATCATCGGGACGCAGAATACTTTTATTATTCGGATTGAACGGTGCCTGAACAAAGGACATCTTCATGCGGGAGTACTGCATTAGCTCCTTGATAACGGCTTGTTGATCCTGTCCGAATATCCACTCTTCAGGCGCCAGCAATACAGGAGGATATTCCTTGCTTGTCAGTGCGTATCTAAAAGGTCCTTGTTTTTCCCAGAAGGCCTTAAAATCCTTTACATTGGGCAGAATTTTTCTTACACATGCCGTCGTCATTGCTGATTATCCATCTCATATTAAAAGTTACAATTTAAGATTTCCTGTTTTAGACGCTCTGCATCATTAACAACCTTAATAACGGTAAATGTCCGGCGAATCAAGACAAGGATGATATCCGATTTAAAAACCTACAGAATCGCTTGGCGACGATAGACAACAGCCTGACACTGCAACCAATAGTTTCAACGTTATTCATTTTTCCAAACCGATATCCCCTGAATAACAGCCAAAATACCTTGCGATTTTCGGCTTATGAAGGTAATCTTAACCAATCGTTTCCAGATTTGAATCCCTACATAACCCTATCAACAAATGGACGGAAAAAAATATGGGCACTAAAAAAGAGACTGAAATATTCAAAAAAGGAATCTGGATAAAAGAGCTGCAGGGTATTTTGACCGTGGGCTCTCTGGATAAAAAAAACAAGGATATTATGATCGTACCGGATGAATTAAGTGCCAAGCTCCAGAACTTTGAATCAGATATGATTGACGCGCTTTATGGTGAAAGCCGAAAACCGTTCCAGGCCGACATACTTGATATTGAACATCTATTCAAGCAGCTTGAAAAACGGTTTAAGGATGAACGTCTGCACTTATCCTTTGACAAGTCGGACGAAAATCCTTTTATATGTGACTTTGATCCGGTTTTTGCTTTATTTGAAAAACTGATCCTAAGCTCCTTAGCTCGCAATTCAAAGCCTCTCATTTATATTAATGCATCACTTGTCCAAAATCATCTGTGCATCATTTACCGGGACTCAAAATCAGTCTCAAGTCCGTCAGATTTAGGGCCTGACTTTTTTCTGATAAAAAACCGCCTGGGTGCCAATGTAGAGTTTAACAAGGCAGATCAACAAGGAGGCTACTACGACATAACCATTCCTTCGGCTAACTGCTGATCCTGTCTGATGCGGAAAGGCGGTTTATCTTGACATTATGAAACATTTTCCATTTAAAGTTGTTATATTCTGCCTCGTCATCACCCCGATTTTGTATACGGTCACCCTTGCCGGATGCCGGGACTACCTGGAAAAAAAATACCGTTTAAAAATAGAAAATGAGTTCATTGGAAATTCCAATGAACTATTAAACGGTTCAGTACACATTGAAGACCGGATAGCAAAGAATATCCAGACCATTTTAAACCGGGACGTCCTGATCCGCATAGCTAAACTTGACCTTGAAGTACAGGTGACCGAAGGCCGGGGGAGAATCATCTATCCCACTTATGTAGGAGCGGACGAATTTCAGGAAGATTCACTGGGCTATTACGATGCCCAGGCCGTTGCAGATAAAAACTTTGCAATTCTTAATTCCGAACTTAAGGTTCATACCGTTCTGCATTTGGATCATGGATCATTTCTTGCGAACCTAATCTTTGCCGTTTACTCCGGTATTTCAATTTTAATCTTTTTTGTATTTTATAGACAGGGTATAAAAAAAGCGAAGCAAGAAAGGGACATTAAAAACGCTTTGATCCAGGATTTAAAACAAAACTTAGAAAAAAATGAGATGCGCCATGAACAGTTGGAGGAAGATCTTAAACGGGAACGGGCGGAACTATTCAAAAATATAAAGCAATTAGATCAAAAATACCAGTTGGAACAAAAAAAAGCAAAAACAAATGAAGATGAAATGTTTAACGAAATCATCGCCCTTGAAGACCAGCTTAACACATATATCGAATTAAAGGAGCGGCGGGACGTTGAGATAGACGAGCTCAAATCAAATCTTGAAAAGTATGAACGAAGAAAAAGTACGGGAAACTCCAGAAGGGGGGAGTTCGATTTTATATCCAAACGCTTCAAGACCCTGTACAAGCACATTGAAATGAGCCGAAAAGCGTTAGACGGATTTAGAAACCTCACCGAAGACCAGCAGATCAAGGCCGAAGAGACAATTCACCAGCTGGATCGGGATCCGGCATCGGTCATTGTGAAAAGAAAGGTGTTTTCCGGCAAAAAACATAAAGCCACCTGTTTTGAAATATTGTTTGCATATAACGGCAGGCTTTATTTCATGAATCATCCAAACAAAACAGAGGTGGTGGTGATAGGAACAAAACAGAGCCAAACCAAGGATATGGAATATCTCCATAATTTATAAATGTACAATGAATTTTACAATCTCAAGTGCTCACCCTTTAAGATCAGTTGTGATCCTGCATTCATGTGGTTCGGGGAAAAACACCAGGAAGCCCTTGCCACGCTTAAGTATGGCATCCTGGACAACAAGGGATTCTTGCTGTTAACCGGGGATGTGGGTACAGGCAAAACTTCCCTGATAAACGCATTACTCCAAAGCTTAGAACAAGATATCATCTATACCTCCGTACCGGATCCGAGCCTGATTAAACTTGATTTTTTTAACTATATTGCCGCATCTTTCGGCATAGACAAAGAGTTTACATCCAAAGGTGCCTTTCTTGCCCATTTTAAAAAGTTTCTGCTCAGCGCCAGTGAAAAAAATAAAAAGGTGCTGCTCATTATTGACGAAGCCCAGCTGCTCACCCAGGAAATGCTGGAAGAGATCCGCCTGCTGTCAAATATCGAAAAACCGGATGCAAAACTGATCAATATATTTTTCATCGGACAAAACGAATTCAATGAAATTTTAAACAGGCCCCAGAACAGGGCCGTCCTCCAGCGAATGACCCTTAACTATAACCTGGACCCTTTGACCCCGGAGGAAGTGGATGCATATATCCGCCACCGACTCAAAGTTGCAGGCACACAGGAGCGGCTGTTTGATTGGAATGCGGTTCAGGAAATCTTCCTGTATTCAGGTGGATTCCCAAGACGCATCAATATCTTATGCGATCATTCACTGTTATCCGGATTTGTCAAAGAACAACGGATCATTGATTCAGGCATCGTAAAGGAATGTGCAAAAGAACTGAAAATTCCGGCCCATGTGAGCAACCGTGACATCAATGAATCATTTGAGTCCACAACCCACCATGAAAGTAAAAATGACCCTCCGGCCCATGCTTTTGATCAACAACCCTATAGGCAGGAGATCCCAACAGTTCCACAAATGCAAAAACAACAACTATTGTCATGGGACAAGCTGTTAATTTTAATATTCTTTTTTATTTTTGCCTGGTACTTCATGTTTCCAGACCATTTTCCTTTCATGCGTGCCGAGGAAAAAGGACCGTTTGATAAAAAGCAGGAACGCATAGAAGAACAAGTAACAAATCAAACCCACCAGCCGCAGAATCAGGCCGTCACCCTGAATTCTGAATACCAGGACCAGGACACCTCTATTCCGTCCAACCCAAAGAGCACCGTTGAAAAAGGAATCCAGGGCCAGGCTGAAAAAACTTCAGAAGTAATGTTTACCATTAATACCCCAGAAACAAATACATCACCTGAACGAAACGATCCTTTGCCCCCTCCCCCACTTCCAAGGGATAAAATTACAGTCCGCTTTAAGTACGACGCCAATGATCTAACAGAAGAGGACCTTGAAAAGCTTAAAACATTTTCAAAATCTCTGGTTGTTCACGAGGATTCAAGCATTCTCATTACCGGATATACGGATACGATAGGAGATTACGCGTATAATTTAAAATTATCCGAATTCAGAGCCAATATCGTTAAAAGCTTCCTTCTTGGACTAGGCGTCAAAAATCATCAGATGAAAATTCAAGGCAAAGGCGGGCAGAACCCCATTGAAAGCAATGATACGGCATGGGGCCGAAAGATGAACCGCAGGGTTGAAATAGAGGTAATTAAATTCTAATGAGTACATCCAACATTACCTGTTCCCGGAAAAAATGGAGAAATATGGATCTGCTGATTCCATATGCAGCACCTTATTTTGCATATGTGGCTTTTTCTTCTGTTCTGCAGAACAAGTTACCTGAAGAAATCATATACATAATGAAGCTGGTAATTGTACCCGGGCTTTTGATATGGGCCTGGAAATGGTACGTTCCTTTAACCGGCCCTAAAAATAAGTGGATATCCTGTTTGTGGGGAATTGTTTTCGGGATCATTGGATTGGTGGTGTGGTGCGGTTTATATGCCCCGTTCACAACCCCTGAAGATGGTGCGCCTTGGTCTGATCTTGGATTTGCCTTAAGGCTTTTGACAGCCGGTTTTGTGGTGCCGATTTTTGAAGAGTTGTTTATGCGTGGATTTGTCTTCCGGGTCGCCCTGCAATGGGATCTTCTACGCAGGCAAAAAACACCAAAACCCTTTTCTGCAGCGCTGGATGAGTCCAGTATTTTTGATGTGGCACCAGGACAGTGGACCGTTTACGCCATTGGGATTTCAACTATTATTTTTGCTGCAGGCCATGTCGTTGGCGAATGGCCCGCAGCCATTGCCTACGGATTTCTAATGGCCCTTTTGTGGATATTAAGAAAAGATCTGATCTCCTGCATTGTTGCCCACGGGGTAACCAATATCGGCTTAGCCCTTTATGTCTACTACTTCGGGCACTGGGAACTGTGGTAAGACATAGTTAAAAAAACATTGATTATCGTCCTTCGGATGGGCTGTTAGCTATTTTCCGTTATGAAATAAAAATTGCATTAATAAACCTAAAAAACACACATATGCATTTCACATTAATTCAACAAAATTTAAAAAACAATCCAAAATCTTGGCTGATCACCGGATGCGCGGGGTTTATCGGCTCCAATCTTCTGGAAGCCCTGCTTAAGCTCGGGCAGACAGTGACCGGCCTGGATAATTTTTCCACAGGATTTCAGCATAATCTGGACCAAGTCAAAGAGGCCGTTGGTCCCGAGGCATGGCAATATTTTTCTTTTGTCAAAGGGGATATCACCAATGCCGACACCTGCCAGACTGTTTGCAAAGGGCAGGACTATGTACTACACCAGGCTGCTCTGGGTTCTGTGCCCCGGTCTGTTGCCGATCCCCTTACCACCAATGAAAATAACATTACAGGCTTTTTAAACATGCTGACCGCCGCCCGGGACGCGGGCGTAAAACGATTCGTATATGCGGCATCAAGTTCTACCTATGGGGATCATCCAACACTTCCCAAGAAAGAAGAGAATATCGGTAACCCTCTTTCCCCCTATGCAGTAACAAAACTGGTTAATGAACTGTACGCCCGGATATTTGCTTCCACCTATGGATTTAAAAGCATCGGACTGCGTTATTTTAATGTATTCGGCCGCCGCCAAGATCCTAATGGAGCTTATGCCGCAGTGATTCCGTTATGGTTTGGGGCATTGATCCGTAAAAACACGGTTTATATAAATGGGGACGGTGAAACCAGCCGAGATTTCTGCTTCATCGATAATTGTGTTCAAGCCAATCTACTGGCAGCAACGGCCGAAGATAACGCCGCAGACCAGGTATACAATGTTGCATTTGGGCAGCGCACCACGTTAAATCAGCTGTTTTCATTCATCCGTGACCGGGTTACCGATGAACTGCCGGACCGCGCTGGTGTAACCGTAGAATACAGGGATTTCAGGCCTGGAGATGTTCGCCATTCCTTAGCCGATATATCCAAGGCCCAAGACCATTTAGGATACAGCCCGCAATACTCGGTTCAGGACGGCCTCGATAAGACAGCTCTCTGGTATATGAACCATTTGAATAAACAGAAAGAGGTGTAATGCGTTTTTCCATTGGCATTCTTACAGTCTTATTTTTATCGTTAAACTTTTCCATCATGCCGGCCGTGGCTTTGTCTCCGAATGAAGTACTTGTCATTGCCAACCGCAATGCCGCTAAAAGCGTAGGTCTTGCCACCTGGTACATGGAGAAACGGCAGATCCCCAAGGAAAATCTGTTAATGGTATTCATAACAGACAAGGAGACCTGTTCACGTGAGGCTTATTTGAAAAAAATTGTTCCCCCTGTCCGCCGCGCCCTGGAAAAGAACCGTAAAATCAACGCGATTGTCACCATGTATGGACTTCCGCTAAGAATTTCCTCGTCAGGGAGGACAAAAGGAGAACAAACGCGATTGGACCTATTGACAAAGCAGAAAAAAAATATTGATGCACTGAAAGAAAAAACCGGGCAGTTAACTAAAGAGCAAAAAACAACATTGAAGCAGATAAATAAAAAAATCAGACAGCTCAGAGCATCAACGGACAAAGTTGCATCCTTTGATTCTGAATTAATGCTTGTCAAAAAAGAAAACTACAAGCTTAAATTCTGGCTGCCAAATCCTTATTTTCTTCCTTGGCGCTCCCAGAAAACGTCCATCAGTAAATCAGACGTAATCATGGTCAGTCGCCTGGATGGGGCGGATGCAAGTATTGTTAAACGAATTGTAAATGATAGCATTGAAGCAGAAAAAAAGGGATTGTCAGGTACGGCCTACTTTGATGCCAGATGGAAGTATCCGGATCAAAAAAAAGTTTCCGGATATAAACTTTATGATAAATCCATCCATAATGCGGCAAAGCGCCTGAAAAGGGGGGGGGTGAAGGTGGTGTTGGATGATAAGCAGAATTTATTTCAGCCCGGGGACTGCCCCAATGCTGCACTTTACTGCGGGTGGTACAGCCATGCCAAATATGTGGATGCCTTTACCTGGGAAAAAGGGGCGGTTGGATTTCATATTGCAAGCTCGGAATGTATGACTCTAAAACGTGAAAACAGTAATGTCTGGTGTAAAAAAATGCTGGATAAGGGCATTGCCGCCACCGTCGGCCCTGTGGGAGAGCCGTATGTCCAATCCTTCCCGTTGCCTGAGATCTTTTTTGATTTCCTATCCCAGGGAAAACTGACCTTGGCCGAATCCTATCTGATCAGCCTACCGTATCTGTCCTGGAAACAGGTTCTTGTTGGAGACCCTTTGTACCGAATAAAAATACACAAATCAAATCATAATACGACCCAAATGAGCAGAGAGCCTCTTTAAAAAAAGAGACAAACTTCATGAAAACCTCAATGGTTTCGAGACCTTTAATAAGAAACTTTTTTTATTATCCGATTTGTTCAAAAATCTTATCAAGCATGAATAACGCTTTGTTTTCCCAAGAGTGCTCATGAATAAATTGACGCCTTTCTTCGCAATTCCCGGTAAGTTCTTTCCCTGATAGAATCTGAGTAATAGCCTTGCGCCATTCATCCTGGCCTGAGTGGATATGAATCCATTGGCTAAGTGATACGACTTCAGGAAGGGGCGTTGAGATTACAGGTTTGCCAGTAGCGATATATTCTTTAAGCTTTAACGGATTTATCGACTCGGTAAGTGCATTCATTTTGTATGGCAGCATACAAATATCCCACCCGGCAACAATAGCTGGCAAACTTTGGTAAGGCACAGGCCCCGTAAAATAGACATTTGGCTCCTTTTCAAGAAGGGTTACATCTGTCACTACATTTCCGGTTATGACAAAAGAAACATCAGGATGATTTTTTGCTGTATCAGCCAATAACTTTTGATCACTTCTATCATCAAATAGTCCAAAGTATCCGACAATGGGACGGGGAATATTGTCTAACCAATGGTGATTTCGACCAGGCAGATTACTGAAAAGCTCGACATCTACTCCGTGGGAAAAAGAAAAAACAGGTTTTCCATACTTTTTCAGTTTCGTAAAAAGGGTGTCTGCTGTCGCAAAAAACAGATCACTCTTTGAAATGAGTGCATCTTCCATTTCGAGAATAAGCCGTTTATCATGACCCGGCCACTCTGAAAAATCATCAACACAGTAATAAACAATTTTGTTTTCGTCAAATAACCCGACATAATCACAACCATTTGGCGCAGTAACAAGCGTAACTATATATTTATAGATTTGTTGCGTGTGTATAAAACGTTGAATTGCACGCCTCACCGATATCTTGTTTAAGTGCCTTACATAACGAACATTCTGGAAAGGCAGCATAAATGGCTGGACAACGGTAAGCTCATCAGGCAGTTTTTTAGATGAACAAGGCGTGATCTTACGAGTAAACATCCTACGAATTTTATGAATGGCTTTATCAATATCTGTTCTCGACAGTTTTGGTGTTCTCAACCCCACGGTATTTATCCAAAGGGTACGATACCTGGAACCAATACATTTAAAAAGATGCTGACAACTTGAGGGATGTTCACCCCAGTCGTCAGAAAAAACGATGAATATGGTTTCATCCTGTGAAGACATGATCTCACTTCTGAGGCTATAGTTGATCCATTGCTTTTTTAGCAATTGCGGTCCACGAATAATCATCGAGGAGTCTCAGCCAGTCGTCTTTGCGCTGTGAATATACCGGTTCTGATTTAATTTCACCGAGTTTTTCCACAAAATCCGATGTGGAATCAGATAATATCACAAAACCATCATAATCTTTCGCATGACCATAATCTATTGAAAGAACAGGCTTTCCCATTGCCAAATACTGTAGAGTTTTCATAGAATCACTGTAATTAGTAACAGATGTTGGTTTGATTGGATTTATGCATAGGTCTGCATGAGATATGTATTGAGGAATCTCTTCATGTGGACGTGGGCCAAGGATATGAATATTTTTGAAACCTTTTAATATCTTAATATCTGTTAATTGAGGACCTACCAGAAAAAAATTGTCGTCTACATACTTTTCAGCCGCTTTAGTGATTGCTTTCAAATCCAACCAGTATTCCAAGCTGCCGGTATAAAGTATTATCCTCCCTGTAAGACCACTATATTCGTTGGGACATTCCCAGTTCAACTGAATATTGAAATGCAATCTATTAATTCCATTTGGTAAATGGTGCACACGAGGATGAAATTTGCTTTTTAATTTCTGTAATGGTGTGCTCACTGTAAAGACAATATCACTACATTGCATAATCTGCCTTTCTTCATAAGCTACCTTTTGGGCAGATTTTTCACCATATGCCTTTTTAGCCATACCGATACGTTCATCAGAGCAGTCATAGACAGTCATCGCTGGATTGTAGTGTTCTTTTAAACTCTTAAGAATTGAGGACTGATAAGGTGTATAAGCCCATAAAACATGCGGTGAAAATTGAAATGTCTTGAGAGCGGATTTGATTTGATGAAAAAGGACATAGTGGTTCAAAAGATACAAAAATGGCAATTTTCCGATAGGTAGGCCATATTGGGGTTGTATCGTCTGAAAGTGCCGTAACTTTTGAAAAGAATATTTTTTTTTTCTAGAAAAAAGTCTAACCGGCAAATCGACATAAACAATCCGACAACCGTTTTGATTGAATGCCTGTGCCAGTTGAAAGGCTCGCCCCCATTCCAGTTGTGAATCTGAACCGAACAGCACAAGAATATCTGTGAAAGAAGATCTCATATTAAATTTTCCCCGGATTTGATCATCCATGGAACCCAAAGGATTTGATGATCTAATTATGCTTAATGACTTGGCCCCATAACTCGCTGACCTCTATAATGCTGCGTTTTGGGTCATATCCCCTGTTGAACGCGTGCAAATCATCTCCTGCTGTTTTCTTGATATGATGCCCGAAAACAGTACCAAGAAAATATTTCATAGCAGAGGAGTATATCAGGTTTCTGGGACTTACCCGTATCAAAGTTTTTGGTAGAAGAAAAAAATTTATGCCATCAGAAGATCGAAAAGGATGGATAAAATATTTTATCCATCCTTTAAAAACAGTAAGCAATGATTCCTGTGAAAAATATTTATTTATTACAAAACCCATGTCCCCCGAAGACCCTATAATCTGCTTCATTTGCCAATAGATCAATTGCGCCAAATAATTTTGAATTTTAATATCATTTAAAATTATAGCTTTTTGGATCGCTTCATTTGGTTCAGACTTGAGTTTAAGTTGAGCTGCTTGTTCAACAAGATCAGGCAAATCTGGAATAGAAAGGCCTTGCATATCAGAACTGCGATCCCTTAATAATTTTCTCAGTGCCTTCGGGCGATCTTTGTATGGGGCAGCGTAGTTGCCGGTAAACGCCAGAATTGACCCGGCCATATCTAGAAGGATTTTGACCAGTTGATAATGGTATGATTCTCTCGATTTGTTTTCTGATAGAATAAGCAGTTCGATAGTGCGATTCATCAACAAAGCCAAAGCATCTTCCTGAGGAATGTCTTTCTTGCGAATAATCGTATTGTCTAAGTAATCAACCCCATATAGCGTTTTTCCATAATTGACCAAATCATAGCCAAATATTGACGGACTTAGCTTTTTAGAAAAATAACCGGCATCAACAAGACCAATATCCACTTCAACCTCGGACCCCATTGATTTGGAAACCTGCTCTCCAAGTATGGTTTTAAATTTTTCATAAAAAGCTCTATCTTTTACCAGCGTACCGGTCTTTTTGCTGACCAATAAAAATTCTATGTCTCCGGCGAGAACAGGAGTATTGTTCTCCCAGAAAATACTGGACTCCCCGCGGGAAAAACTGCCCGTGAGGATGATGGAATCAATGTTATGGTCTTTACAGGTTGAAACAATCGACTGACAGCATTGTTGAAGCAGCTTATTCGCCCATCTGTTCAGAGAATTATTGCAACATAAAACAATCGGTTTGAGAATAAAATTGGTCAATTATTGCTTCTCAATTTACTTTCTTTCGTTAATCCATTTGTAAACTTTACAATTAGCCTTTGTAACTGGCGTAATAAAATCACCATAATCTCTATCTTCGCCACCAACAAGGAAACCATCTCTACCCATTTTCTTTTTTTTGACCGCTTCATCCCCGTCATATGCGTTATCCTTTATGGTGACAAGCCCCCAATTAGTTTTTTCCCCCCAGTGATCAGTCCAGGCCCATAATTGGATACCTGTAAAGAGATAGGAGCCATCATTACTTTTAGTCATCAGAGTTTCAAATAATTGTTTTTCATATTTTTGGCCGCGCTCCTCTTGAGTTCTACTTTTAGAAGCTGCATCACCATAAGCGTACAATGCAGAATCATTATTTGCGACTACACCTAACCATTGAATCATTGGAATTTCATGTCCAAGGTGCGTAACCATGAAATCAATTTTTTTTTGCAAATCGGGTTCGGATAAATTTGTTCTTACTACATCCAGGTATTTACCGGCTGCTTGTAAAACCTGCCGTCTGGGAGGTTGCCCCCAACTTCCAAAAACTGTTGGGCCGGTTTGGAGAATATCCGGGTATTGCTCTTTGATAATTTTATGGTAAGTTCCAAAATACTTATCAGCTATAATGTAAAGAAAATCATCCAAGTCTTTTTTAAGTGCAGGAGAAGCAGAGCCATCAGACAGTGTCTTATCTCTCCCAATCCAATATTTATGACTTCTTCTCCCATCTTCATCAAGCAACCCCGTCCCCTTTTCCCAACCACCGTTTGAGTCAAAGCTTGTATAATTAGAGTTCCATGCAGCATTTAGCTTTTCAATAGTTTTGTAGCGCATTTTCAAAAAATTTTTTAATGCGGTTTTTATATAAGTCTCAGTATCTTGATATTTCCATTTTTTATCAGGAGAAATAGTTTGGATTGGTGGAGTTACCAACACAACCAATCCAAGATGATCGTTAGTTACGCCCCCCCAGTCATCTCCTGCCCCAAAGCCATAGAGATTATCGCCTTCGTCATAGCTTACCCCAATACACCAAGGGCTGTTAACTACTCGTCTATAAGTTTTAATTCTTGCTTCGATATATTGAGCAAACCGTGGATCAAAATAATCAACTACTTTTGCTCCCCAAAACTTAAAATTATTGTTACATGGGCGAATAATTTCTTTTACATGCCCAGGAATAAGCTCTCCCACATTTCTTCTCGAATACTCTGCTCCATTTATTGGAAAAGGAAAAGAAGGTGTTCTGAATATAGTTTTACTCCCCACTTTAGGGTCAAACCCTTTACAATGTGCATAAGCATAGTCAGAGATTGAGTTAAAACCCCAGGTTCTCAAACGTTTAAGCTGAACATTGCAAAAGATTTCAGCATTCCATGTGTACTTTTCCCTCCAATAATCAAAATAAGTCTTATGATTTGTATCTGCGCCGGCACCTTCACCAAGTGTATAAACCCCTAAATTAATAAATGCATTCCCCTCTGGGGTTACTAAAAACCAACGATTCTTGATCTTAGCCGTGCTCCACACTGTCGACTTCTCTGCAATTTTTAAATTCGTATATCCACCGAACTGATCAAGTGATGGCAAGCTATCCCCATGGGATGCGATGGGGAAAAAGGCCGTAATGATAAGAAAAAAAATAAATTTATTCATAAGCATTTCTCCTAAGTGCGTCTCACTCCTGTATAGCGGGACACCTCATGAAGCCCCTAAAAGGGGCGTTACCGTTAGGAAAACCCCGTTGGGCTATTTAAAATCAAACAGTCATAAAAAAACAACTGTCTTTGTTCTGTTTCTTCCTGATATCGGATATATGCCCTCACCGTTGTCTCATCAAGCCCAACGGTACTCACACAATATCCTCTTGCCCAAAAACTGAGAGACCTTTGCACGGCATCTTAATTTTTCCCACCAACCCACTACCCCAAACTTATTCGACATTTTAAAACCTTATCCCCTCTCTCTTAATTTGTTTTATTATCCTTTTTTGATATAATGTACCCATAAAATCAATTTATTTAGATGGGGACCACGGAGCTTTTCACCAAGGATATACTGCCCACCAGCTTTTTGCAGGATCTTACGGTTCTCTTCGCTGGTCATTCCCCGATCCATAGCCCAAATGACATGACCCAGCTTCCAGTCCTTCATATCTTTTTGGATTTGATCTACACATTTTGCATCGTTCTGATTGCCGGGTAATACCCAGCACCGTACAGGAATGCCTTCCCGTGTAACAGCCAATCCAATAGTGACTTGAGGGCAGTCATCCCGTTTGTGTTTGGATTTTCCGCATGCCAGAAGTTCAGAGTCTCCAGGGCCATCCATTTCAAAGTAGGTGTTGGTGGTATCGAAAAAAAGGAGATCCACGGTGAGATTCAGCAAATTGGCAACGGCCCAGAATATTTTTTTCTGGATGGCATCATCATGTTCGACCAGAAAGTCCATGCTGCGATAAAGATGCTGAACCTGAAGAGGCTCTTCAATGCCCAGATGAACGTCTTTAGCTGCCCATTCCTCAACAGCAAGTTTAGAACACAGTGCCAATGCCCTGTTGGCAACCAGAGCGAAAAGGGCATCGGCAATCGGAGTGGTAAAGGATCTATCCTTCAATGCCTGGGTGAGGCACTCATCTATGCCGATACGCTTCCACAATCCTTTGAGCAATAGCGCCCCACCTGCCGGCCTACTGGATTCGAACTCCAGGCCCTGGTCTTCTGTGTTTATGGATTGTGCGTCTTAGGGGCTTATAAACCGGCTCAGGCTATCGATGAGACGTCTGATGGCTGCGATATCGAGCTGGTTCCGCCGCCCGAAGGAGGGGATGACCTCCGCCCGCGTATAGCCTTTTTCAGGATGCCGAGTGTTCTGGGCCAACTGAACATATTCAACCTCAGACCCATCTTTGTTCTTGCGTTTTATCGTGCGTACATACATGCCCATATAAAAAGCATGTATTTAATTCTATATCAATATATAAAGATAGATTCGTGTGCCCACAAGTTTTGGCGGCGAGGAGCAAATTTTTCTTGAAATCATTATACGGATTTTAACAAAATCCCTCGAAAATGAACCCACAACTGTCGAACACGAGTGAAAGCACCATAGAATAGCAACCTAGGGCGATGAAAATACCCCCGCTCAAACCGCATAAACCGGTTCCCTTTTTTGTTTCTCTGTTTTTATCCGCTGGTTGACCTGCGTTCTCTTGAATCTATCCGAAAAATAATTTTTGGTCCATTTCCTTCTAAAAATCAGTGCATTATATTGATTTAAAGGAGGAACTTAATCATGCAAACAAGATTTGAAGGACTTACTCAGGATCAGTATGAAATTTTTGCTCCATTCCTTCCGCTTCAACGAACCGGACGGGGTAGACCGTATGCTGATTTTATCAAAGTACTGAATACAATCATCTGGGTTTTACTTAACGGAGCCAAGTGGATCAATATTCCAAAGGGTGAGCAAAGGGCTCCCAAATCTACTGCTCATGACTGGCTCGGTAAATGGCAGGCTGATGGTATCTGGGAAAAGATACTGTTCCATATACTTGCTATCGCCCAATTCCTCGGATTGATTAATTGGGAACGTGCTTCCGTAGACGGTGCATTTGTAGCGGGTAAGGGAGGTGGTGAGGATGTTGAGTACGGCCACAAAGGCAAAGGATTAACCCTTCACTGTCTTGTCGACGGAAACGGTATGCCGTTCGCTTTGAAATCAACCGGTGCTGCCGCAAACGTACGAGAGCAGGTCGAGATATTGCTGGATCATGTGAGTATCCCTACAGGCGGGTTGGAAGACCCAAAAAACGGCCCGATGCATTACAAGCTGATAAGGGATATGATTCTCGTGTTCTGAGAGACACAATCCGCAAACGTGGAATTACACCAATGATACCTCGACGCTCGTGGTCCAACAGGAAAACACCCAGAGGAAGACCGCCCAATAACCCCATTGACAGGTGGAAAGTGGAGCGTACCTTCGCATGGTTGCAGAAGAAGTATCGTCGCCTGGTCGTACGTTGGGAACGAAAAAATCGATATTGGTTGGGGTTTGTCCTCCTTGCTTTATGTATGATATGGATGGAGAAAATCTTGTAATGACTTTAGCCTGTGTGGTTTTTCGGATAGATTCTTTGATTGGACAGACTTCCCGACGGCGTCCCGAAACCATTTGTGAATTGATTTGGTCTTTACTGTTTCAAGCGCCTCATGAACGATATCGGATGAAGTTTTTGAAACGATGGAGGCCAAGCTCAAAATGAAAACTGTAAAACCGCTTTTCGCCTGATCCCGTTCAAGGCTTTTTGTCTTGCCGAATACTGATTCAATGGCCTCGGATGCCCCGAGTAATCTGTCGTTTTTTACCGGCGTTCAATGATTCCCGGTATAAAAAGACTGCAGGTCCGATTTTATCCGTTTTGCCCTTGGTGTATTTACTTCATATGTCGAAAATTCTAACAAATCAGGGACGCAATCTCAGCAATTCTCGGTGAAGGCCTAAGTCTTTGTTATTGTTTATGATAATCACATTACTTGTTCGTAAAATTTTTCATAGTAAATCCAGTATTGACGGGGTTTTCAGAGTTTTTTCACCGAGAACAGCTGACGCAATCTTGATATATGCCTTGGGATTTAACGAATGACTCTGTCTCCTTAAGAATGCGAACAAGATCCAACCACTCATGGAGATCATCCCGAAAATCATTCAACCATCCTAATTTTTCAACAAAATATTCCTGGGAACATTCCAGGCAAGACAGATGAGCCGGGTTGTCCAGTAATATCAGCTTGTCCATTCCCCATTTGATCAACGTGTCTACGTTCATATAGCGGGCTTTGGATCTTTGATTCGGAGGTGCAATTGCTGCCAGAGGCGTCTGCTGAACCTTTTTCTGGTGCTTGTTGCCAATGCTGTAAACTGATTCCATCTTTCATCGGCATGGAGTTCTTTTCTCAATATCCTTGCAGCTTTATGCGTAATGTCATAGGTGAAAGGGGTAGCCGTTTCCACTATGGATACCAACCGCTCCGTTAAGTTAATGACATTGAATGAGGCCCCTCAACGTTTATCCTCATTCAACCTATATTCCTTATGCAATCTTGGAGGGGGGGGAAGAATTTCTTTGAGAACAATATTTACAGAAACTGAAGCAATTGAAATTGTAAGCCAAAGCACTTTTTCATATTCCACTGAAAGGAAAAGTGCACCTATAAAATACCCACTGACCGCAACAAGCAGAGAATGTAGGCAAGCAAATATTTTCTCATCTTCCTTTGATGCAATACGTAAACTATCATGAAGTTGCCTTATACTTGAATAACAGAGACAAAACCAAGCGCAAACACCAAGCATTCCGAATTCAGCACCAACTTCCAAATAAGAATTGTGTGCCATTTTCGCCATTTTTTCAGAACCAAGGTATTTAATAGTTTCTATTTTAAACATGCCGGGGCCAACTCCGATGACAGGGTTTTTTTGAATCATATCAAAGCCCGCAGCTATTATTTTTAATCGATGTTCCGTTGACACTCTTGCTCCATAGTCTTCACCTTCAAAACGTTCAAGCATATTATTGGGAATTAGAACAAAAAAAGCGCCGCAAGCGAGGCAAATCAATAAAGCCCCTATAAGTTTATTTCTATGTTTATACCAGAAATAAAGCAAGGAAACAATTAACGCGAGACATCCACCACGTGAACCAGACAATAACACACTTGATGAATTCAAAATAAAGCTTATCATAAAGAATATTTTATATTTTTTTTGATATGCCCACAGAGATAGGCACAATGCGGCTGTAAAAGCTGCGGCAATAGCATAAAAATTGGAATCACCAAATGTCCCTCCTGGACGTATTACGCCATAAAGATGCTGTTTTACCACATAAAGTGAAGAGATATTCATTGCCGCTGAAAAAACCAGTAAAACTTTCCATATCTTTATATAACTGTCCAGTAAAATACTTGAAGTAAACAAGAGGACAGAAACAGACAAAAACCTAGGGAATACCTCCAACGATAGTGTAGTATCATTCAACAAATATGAAGCGAAATAGCAGAAGAGACAAAATAGATATGGTATTATAACTTTTCTTGTTGCAATAAAGCCATTGCCCCCCTGAAAAAGATTCATTAAAGCGACTATTGTAGCAGCAATACCTGCAATCTTAACCGTAGTAACTCCAAATATGGACGCTGAAAGAATTGGATGATCATGAAATGGAAACAAAAATATCATTATGTAGTAAAAAAACATAGAGAGCTCCGAATAATTCAATTTTCCAAAATTCGATTAGGGTGTCGAAGGGAATAAAACCCACCAAATTTATGTTTTAATAACAAGGGATATCAACAGCCCACTTTTCGATACCGCGAATCCTTTCGATCATCTCTTCTAATCGTTCCATAGCCTTTTCTCCAATCTTGACGCCCTTTTCATAGATTTTGGTTATAAGCTTTGCTACTGGATGAATGCCATTGTAAGTCATCGTTCTTGCTAAACCCACCACTTTATCAACACTGTCTAATAATTGCCCTTTCCAGTGATTTTCAAGAATCCCCCACAACCTCTCAACCGGGTTATATTTGCTGTGATAAGGAGGGTAATAAATCAAACAAATGCTGACTTCGTGTCTGATTGCAAAGTTAACAAGCCTTTTCATAAATTGACTTCTACGGCTATTATTTTCTGGCCCATTGTCGGCATTGATGGCAATGGTATGTGGCTTGAATCGTGTTTTTAGCATCGGCCAAAGATCTTCTAAACAATCCACCATAAAATCGGCTGTAGCATTACTTTCAGTAAAATATATGTAGCTCTCATCGTGCGCCGGCAAAAAAATCCCAAAAGGTTTTAATATTGTGTCCGGCTTATAATCATGATCACAGGCTTTAACTTTTTGACGGCTATATCCGCCCCTGGAAAAAGGACCCACTTTGACATTTGCCTTGGTGTCAATTGAAATGCGAATCACGCCTTCAGTGCTATCTGCAACCTGATTTGCTGTTTTCACATATGAAAAGATCGCATCTGTTTCAGCTATTTTTTTTGGGGGTTGGTTTTAGCAACTTTTTTTAAGCGATACCCTAACTGATTGAGTTTATATCTTATCGTCTGCACGGTTGGTAACTGCTCAGGGCTATATTTTTTATCTTCCCTCAATCGACGAAGGACTTCCACGCCGGTTAGCGGAGAGTATAGTTGAGTTGTTCGGAACGTGGGATCACATTGGCTCGTCGGCTTAATAATATCTTTTATATCATCAAGCAAATTCGGAAGCTTTTCCTCAACAGGCTTGCGCCCACGACCGGAAAAATTATCTATACAGTCAAAACCGGAATCTAATTCTTTTGTCCCTTTCTGGATGGTTTTTCTGTCCCATCCCAGTTCTTTTTCTGCCCGGCGTTGGCCCCCCTTGCCCATAAGGCGGACTACGTTAGCCATAAATTTACGTCGTTCAGAACCTTTTAAATTCGACCGGGTGTCATTCAAAAACAGTTTTAATTCCAGAGAAAATTCGTTTGTTTTTTCAAGATTGGGCAATTCAGGATGATTCATCATGGCTTCTCCTTTCTTTATAGGGGTCCATGATGACCATACGTTATGCTGCCCCGATTGTCCAGTAATTTGAGATTTAAACAAATTCTCAGCAGCGACATTACCTTCTTTATTTCCCTCTCTAAGTCGACGTCGGGCATTCTTAACCAGCGGATAAACCATAATGGTTTTCACCTCGGCTTCATTTTGCCTGTTGGTCTTATCCATTCGTCCACGTCCAGTTGTTTCGCCTATTTTGATCCAGTTGGCAGCCCGGTAGCACCCGCCATAATACAGGCTCCGGTCCACCAGGGTTTCCAAAAGAAGGGGAGCAACTCCGTACTGCCTCTCCCAGTCGAATCGGAGGTGATCAAGGGACGCAGAAAGCATGCTGCTTGCCAGGTTGCGAATTGGGGCTAACACCAGAAACCGGCTGTTGTTAACCACATGTTGCAAGGCCTTGCTTCGCCTATCATCGTCCCAGCCGATCCATAGGTCTCTTGACTTCATCCGCCAAGCAGGGCTTGAAAATTGGATGCAGCCCACAACCTGATGCTTAGGTCGAGTCACGGAAATCAAATATTGAAGCCTTGCCCCAAAGGGCATGGCATAACCCAGATAGTGGTAGCGGCTGATAAGATCCCGGAACAGGTTTCGCTGAGACCTGTCTCGTACTCGTTGGATATTCAGAGGCGTAAATTCCTCAACACTGCCGGAAAGTGTGCAGTAGGGCTCATTGTCCGTGACTTGTTTTTTGAATTTCTGGGGAGTGTGGTTACCTGGTTGCTTTTTCTCCGGTAGATTAAGGATATCTCTGTCATCCAGAAGTTCAAGGAGGTCCTTGCACTCACGGGCTTTGAGCTTCCCGCTGGGCCGTTTCCAATCAAGAAGCTCGCATACCGTGTAGGCCATCTCAGTGCGGCTGATACCATCGCATGTAGCCACAACTTCCGTAATCACCAACAAATCGTATGTCGAAAAATCCCGGCCACAAAATTTTATAGGCTGTATCAATGCCGGCATGATCATACTCCTTTTCTATTTTTTCATAACAGATGTATGATCATTTGTCCCGTTTTTTTTGGGGGTAGGCCGGGGAAGCTCTTTCTATTCAATGCATAGTATTTCCTACCGTAGTCAATTAACGGTCTGATCGGTGGAATTAATTATTTTCTTGCCCCTTAACAAAAAGGCCTGCCAATCAGAAAATGATAGTTGCTTACAGTTGATTTTGTCCTAATTTTTTACAACTGGCAATGTTTCTGACATAAAAAATTTAAAGACCAATCAGCAAGGTTGCATCAGCACTGCTACTTCGTAGCAAGGGGGCTTGGCCTTCGGGCAACCGGTCGAGAATTGGAATCGCATAAGGACACCATTGTCCGCTGGGAGCAACTGTTTGGCGACCAGAAAGCAACGCTGATGTTGTATTCCTTTTGTCATGAATTTGTTTCCCTCATTTAAAGGGGATGAGCAATATACCGTGGAGGGAAAGCGCACCGATCCTTCGGACTCCAAAGGGTAACCGCAGTCATCATGGAGCGATCCAGCCGCTTCATTGTAGATCAACGATGTTGATCATACCAAAGACCTGACTTTTTTTCGGATGGAAAGACGGTATGGCAACATGCTGTTTGACTTATGTTCGGAGGTCTTGAAAACTGGAAAAGCTGCCCCCCCCAAAAAAAAGCTACCCAAAGGAGCCAAAGTGCGTGTGAAAATAAGAGGGATCAAAAACGAGAGAAAGGCCGCAAACACCCAAAAATATCAAGCAACTCAGCGGGAACCACCCTGACACGGATCAAAGCTTGGCAAAAAATGAAATCCAGCCAACCATCTTGAGGCTCAAAATGCTGCATCAAGAAGAAGAAAAACAAACACATACGCTGAAACAGAGCATGGCTTCCAACGAACTCTGGATGTTCATCAAATCATACACAATTATGTTCGACCTCATTGGACTACCGGAAAAGTTCCGGCAGCCGCTTTGGGAATCATGTCGGAGGCCTTGAGCCTTGAGAGTCTCCTCACAATGCAAAAAGCCGCATAAGGTTCCATGAGGTTGAGAACTCAAGACTAAAAATACATTTTGGAATAGTTGAAGCCCAGTGCCAAAGCTGATCAATAAACTTCAATTCGTTATCGACAATTTCCGGGTAAGGCTTCTTCAGCCAATCAAGGGAAAATAAATTATCGGAATGGAAATTCTCAATATAGGTTGCCATATCCGAAAGGCTGCGAATTCCCTCAGACGGTCTTTGTTTTTCAATACCTATAAGTTCTTCAACGGGAATGTCCAATGCCTGAGAATAATCATAGTTATCCACAACCTCATTCATAATTTCTTTTGTTAGTTCTTTTTTGGACTTCCTGGTCATATTTTTCCAGTTTGGAAAATTCTTTTTCAATTGCTTTGCGATGAGTCGCCTGATATTTTTTCTATGCATAAAGCCTCTGTGGTGTTGTTTTCTTTTGGTTTAGTCGCTTGAAAGTTACAACTAAACAGAGGCTTTTTCAACTCCAAATCGCTTCAGGCTCAGGCGATATGCTTTATTCGAGTATCATTGATTTCAACACCCTTTAGATGTGCCTTTTAATTGTTTTTATTAAATTTATTTTTTCTTTATAATTTAGTTCTAAAAAGAAAATAAATACGCCAAAAAAGACAACCTCTAAAATAAATAAAATAGCAATATTACAATAATTACTTTCTACGTGTGGAGCTACGAAATACCAAAAGAAAAATAAAACCATAGACGCTTTAAAAATCAACCTAAAAAAAATAAATACGAATTTTAAATAATTAACTTTTAAAATTTTACAAACATATATAGGGAGAATTAATGCATTGAATAATAATGCAGGAACAGCAGTTCCGATTGCAATACCGACCAAACCGTAATACTGAACCAGTAGGACACTTAGAAAAAGGTTAAACATCGCCTCACCCATTTGAGCTACTGCAAAAAATTTGTGTTTTGAAGTTCCCATTAGTAGTCCATATATTGGTCCGGCAAAATATATTATTATAAACGCAGGAGTAAGTATCATTAAAATTCTTACCGAATTTATATATTCATCCCCCATCCATCTTAGGATAAAGTGCTTACCAAAGATCAACATCCCTCCACCAACAATGGCAGATATGTATGCCTGTATTCGCATAATTTCATAATATCTTTTTTGGATTAAATCAACATTAGCCGTGGCCTCAAATCGACTAAAAACAGTCTGCAACATACCTGTTAATGCAATCCACATAAAATCCATAAAATATGATAAAAGGCGAGCAGCGATAACATAAATAGTTATTTCTGATAACCCCAAAACCATAGCAATCACGAAATTATCAACTTTGAATTTCATTACTTTTGAGATTTCAATAACAAAACTAACTAAACTATATTTTAAGATTTCTTTGGCTTTTTCTATTTTGAAATATTTCGATGAAATTCTTAATCCACGAAATATCCTTTTTGCAAAAAAATATTTGACTATATATGTCCCGACAGATATCGACACTGTTATAATAGATAACGCTATTATTCCATATCCAACCTCCAATAGTGGTATAATCAGAACCGGTTTCAACAACACACCACACAGGTCTACGAATGAAGACAAATCATATCGATGATTCGAATTGAGAACACCTGTAAAAACTCTCATTGGAAAAGAAAAGGAAAAGCCAACTCCAAGAATAAAAACCACCCATCTAAAAACAAACAAATCCTTAGAATTCTTTATAAATATTGAACCAAATGCACAAACAGAAAGAGAGGCTATTATCAGAACCAACGCAATAATAATGAAAGCAAAAAAAGCCGTATTGATATATTCATTTTGTTTTTGTTTATCTCCAAGCTGCACATCTCTTGATACAAATCTCATTACTGCGCTAGATATTCCTATATCGAACAAACCATAGAAACCAATTATTGAGCCAATTATCTCCCATAAACCAAACATCTGGTTCCCAAGTGCTTTTATTATAAAAGGCATCATAAAAAGCCCTATAAGTGCACTTGCTACAAAATAGGTAATTCTCGCCAAAGATCCGAATGATAGCTGTTTTAAAGTTTCGTTCATAATCTATTTACACCAGCAAGGTATCACTTCCCTACGATACCTGATTCCATCCGATTATTTTTTTTATTCGTTCTTTCAGTAATTCAACAAACAACGCTCTTTTTACCGCTTTATGAAATCCCTTTTTTAAATATGTCTTCTGAAATATAACAGCTTCTTTAGACTTACTCACAAATTCATATAATTGGGAGTTCCCATTAATAGCCTCCGTCACTGGCCTTTCCTGTATAAAGCCCTCCCCTTTTTTAACTATATCAATTAATTTTTTTCCTCTTAAGGTTATTGGCAAAAGAACAGATATCCCTTTATCTAAGGTGTTAAGATAGTCACATTTATCTTCTTTACCAATCCCCCAAAAATCCCCTATTGTCAAATCTGCTATTCTCTCGGGGCGGGCAAATTTGCAAAAATAACAACATTCTCGATAGGTTATACCTTTTAAAAAGGATCTGTAGTACATGGACTCAGTTTGTGCTATATTCTTAAGTAGCCTTCCATTGGAATAAAATTTTAAACGAAAACCATCCGGACCTCTAAAACTAAATTTTTCAATTATTTTATTTCCAACGAAAAAATGAATCTCTTCATTAAGAAACTTTTGAGATGGAACCCCATGACAGATGATATCAACAAGAAAAAGCCCCTCATACTCTTTGATTAAAAAAAGCTTCAATCCAGCAATCTGACAGGGGGTTCCAAAATAAATTACTTCTTTCCCCTTCAGCAAATCTTTTTTAACCAGTTTAAAGGTTTCATTCACATAACTATGTACATATTTTGATCCTTGTAGACGATACAGTTGATCTGCACTATCGATACGTATATGCTTTACCTCACAGCCTTCTATATGTGCGGCTCCATATACGACACCGTTATTATTGATAAAATGCTGTGCAAAAGTTGCAGACGCCCCACCAGATGTGCTTGTTTCACGAAAACGATCATTCCAAAAAGCATAGGCATTTTCAGGGTATAAAAATTTCAATTCCGTAACCGCGGGACACACTTTTTCACAAAGACCGCATCCAGTACAAGTCTCTTGGTTTATATTGGGAAAAACGAATCCATATTCATCTTCAAGCATAGTAATGCTGGAGTGAGGACAACAGTTTTCACAAGCAAAACAGCCTGTACATTCTTCCTTTTTACAAATTTCAATCATCTTATTATCTACAATCATTTTTCCCTTTTCAAAGAAGTGATTAGAAATGTTATAGATTTTTCTCTCTCGATTTTCAGCAACAGTTCGGTTTCTTCATAGTCAATTGGATCCTGAATTCTAACGGCCTCATTATTGATTCTCTCAGATAGCCCTAAACTTCCTAAAAAATCTATCATCCTAGGATAACTTAGTTTAGTAGTATAAGTGATAAATTTTTTTCTAAATAGCACAGAAAAAATTGATGCATGGAAAGAATTTGTAACCACATAACTCGCATTTTTTATAAGATATAAAAATTCTCCAGGCCCATAAGGGAAAATACTTAACTCTCCATGCGGAAAGGATGTTTTTTTATGAGAAAAGTATATGACCTTCAGTTTATATTTTTCTGAGAGTGATCTGACGTAATTATCCATTTCAAAATTTGGTTCAAGCACATAATAAAAAATATACTTAAAAGGCGCATCAACAGGAACCATTACGGCTTCATACTCTTTTGCACATAATAGCAATGTCGGATCCATTACACTAACGACAGGTTTTGCCGTTAATTTTTTCACTTCTTCAATGGTGCTTTTTTCACGAACAGAAATGATATTGATGTTTTTCAGATATTTTTTGAAATCATCCTGATACTTTGGTTGAATTTCAGCATGACCAATACTAGGTGAATATGCAACAGTATGAGCACCAGAGCCTTCAACAAAATCAAGAAAATATGCAGGAACAACCCCTGCAGTACACGAAGCATTCCATATTTGATCACTACCAGCAATAAAAGTGTCATACTGATCCGTTAGCTCTCTCATATCTTCGCAAGATCGATATTCTTTTATTGTCATTTTAATATGTTTTGCAATAAATGCTTCATAGTTCTTTTTTCTTCTACGTCTTATATTAAATCGAATTATATCGGCCAATAATGATTTCGGATTTTTAAGGTAAAGATGTTTCCGAAATAGAGAATAGTTTCTCATGTCAAATTCATAGACATAATTTATAACTGTATTGTCAATTCCATTCTTTACCAGGACAGTCTGTAGTGCAAATGTCTGTAAAGTCGAACCAAAATTGTGCGAACAGTGAAAGGTTATAGTTCCCGTTTTCATTATCACTATTTTCTCCAACAAAATAAGACCTTATAGAGAAAGGGGCTAAAAAAAAATAACCGCTATCTCAAGATAGTTTGAATTCAAGACACTGCCATTCGAGATTCCAGTATTTTTGTATTATTATTTCAGCTTCTTTCTTATTGCGTTTAAAATTGAACCCGGTATTACAGATAACAAAAAATATCTAATCAATGATTTTATTGACAGCTTTATTTCTAAAGCGAATTTCAAGTTTCTTTTTGCTTCAGCATATTTTCCAGATCTAAATGCTTCAGTCGAATATCTTATATATGAATTACTTAAAATTTTGTCTAATTTTTCCATAATCAAGACGTTTTTTTCAACGATATTCTTTTTATAATATCTATAAATATTATGAATTAATTGAACGTCTCCTTCATGTTTTCCAGCTGAGTCAATAATGTTATCTGTATTCCCTTCGTGCCTCCGAATTTTGGTTAACTTTATTCCTATGTTAACAACTTTTCCTGTGATAAAAAATTTTAATAAAAATGCAGAATCTTCTAGATAAACCATCTTTTCATCAAAAAAATCAACTTTTTTCAGGCATCTTTTACGAAAAATTAATGATTGGACTCTAAAGGGGCAACCTTTATCTAACAAGAACAAAAATGTTTCTTTTTTAGATAAGTATACGTGATTGCCAGCATGTATCCAGTATTTGTCACCAAACAATTGTTTTTTATAACTGGAATTCCCATAGTTTTCCTCACAGTTTCCAAAAAAGGCAGATTCGGTTACAACAGCGTCTATCTCAGGATAAGTTTGAAAAATGGCTATTTGTCTTTGAAGCTTATCTGGTACCCAGAAATCATCAGAATCTTGAAAAGCAATAAATTCCCCTTTTGCATATTTTAACCCAGTATTTCTTGCTCCGCTTACACCTTTTGATTTCTCATTCTCAAAATATCGGATTGTATGATCACCCCTCTTAATGATTAAATCATTAATTATTTTCTTAGTAGCGTCATTGGAAAAATCATCAACAATAATTAATTCATAAATAGGATAATCCTGCTGAAAAATATTATCTATAGTTTCAGTTAAATATTTAATTCGATTAAAAGTGGGAATTATTACTGATATTTTTTTTACATCGGGGCTACAGTTCATATTAATGGTCATCTTCTGTTTTTTCGTAATTCCAGGATGTTTTTAGTCTTTTACATCTTTCAGGAAACACAATTACTATATTCCTAAAATCGACTTAATTTTTAGATCAGATTCAATGTCATGGAACCTTATGCGGCTCTTTGCATTGTGAGGATATCCTCAAGGCTCAAGGCCTCCGACATGATTCCCAAAGTGACTGCCGGAACTTTTCCGGTAGTCCGATAATAAAGCGCCTGGCTCGCTCCATGATGATTGCGGTCCATCCTTTGGAGTCCGAAGGATCGGTGCTTCGCTTTCCCTCCATGTATATGGCTCATCCCCTTCAAAGGCACTGGGCCTCTAACATTCGGATAATCAGGGCATCCTGTTCAAAGCGCCAGTTTAACTTGTTGGTTTATGCCGCTCTCTGCATGGATAAGATACCTTCGAGAGAAAGCGGTTTTGCTAATATTCCCAAAGCAACAGCGGGGACCTCTCTTGTCGTCCAATGCGGACGGACATAGTTGTGAATTATTTGATGAACATCCAGTGTTCTTTGTAAGCCCTTTACCGTTTTTGCATAAGTGTTTGTTTTCCTCCTGAAAGTACTATTCTTTCGCCTGATTGCAGCGTTTTGAGCCTCAAGGTGGTTGGCATGGATTTCGGATTCCTTTAAATTTTGATCCGTATCAAGATGTTCTCGCTGTGGAGCTTGGTATTTTGGGCGTTTACGGCCTTTTTTGTGTTTTTGATCCCCTTTGTTTTTAACACGAACTTTGACTCCTTTAGGAAGAACTCTGGGAGGACGCCCCTTTTTGCCGGTTTGAAAAACCTCGGAACATAATTCGAAAAGCATATTACCATATCGTCTTTCACCATCTGAAAAAAACGATAAATCATCTGTATGATCGATATACCCGCATACGGTTTTCATAACTGATTTGAATAATGATGTATCTTTTTTCCCACATCGTTGGTCGACAATAAATCGACTGGCTCTTTCCATAATGACCGCTGTCCAGCCTTCGGATTCCGATGGCATTGTTCGTTTACCGACAATGGTGTAGAGCTCATCTCCTTCAAATGTCAGGGATATAAATTCATGACAAAAACCATATAGCAACAATGTGGCTTTCTGGTCGGCAAATCTATTTTCCCATAGTGCAATGGTACTTTTGTTTGATCTCAATACCCTGCCGGTTGCTCGAAGCCCAAGGCCTTCACCGCGAAGTCTCAATGCAGATGCAACCTTGCTGATTGGCGTTTTAATATTATTCATGGCTGTATTGTGGGTTTCCGAAAATAAGCGTTCACAACGCCTACAGATATACAGTTTCCGGATTCCATTGTGTATGGTCGGATAATGTTTAAAAACCGATGTGTCAGATGAGCAGCAGTATGGGCATTGGAGTGGGGTAGTTTTTTTCATAACCGCTGTTAATCACATCATTCATATAATATCAATCCTCATTCAAAAGGAAAGTGCGTTCAACGGTTCAGGCCCAGTGCCCAAGCGAGAGAATTACATGAATAATAAGCCTTGCCGTTAACTTTATGACATTGAGATCAGATTGTATTTAAAACCGTTCTTTTTATGTCTCTTATATGTCGAGGCTGAACATTTGGAACGACATTAGACAAATACGAGGCTTCCATATCTGGATCATCTGGAGAGAAGCCGTGCATACCCGGAACAGGGGCATAACTCATATAACTTGGGCAAATCAATGTCCCGGGTTGCATAAGAAATATAATTTCACCAAACCTTCTATCTTCAAAGAAAGCGCCTTCTTCTTTCAGTATTGTATCGCTGACTATATTACCGTATTCAAGTTCGAATAATTTCTGAGTTATAGCGTTTCTGCATTTTCCGTTCATAAACCAGAAACGTGCCATAGTTGAATCATACATCACGGCATAATCCTTACCTTCTATGAATCCAAGTTCTTGGATGGTTGTTATCATATCGACTGTTGATTTTATAGGTACCATGCCATGGTCGGAAAATATATGAATAACAATGTTGCAATAATGGTTTTGCGCGTTTTCGACCAGGTTTGTAACTTGTCTTTCATACCACCGTATCTTTTGTTTAACCTTTTCCGGTTCATTTACATGTGCATGAAGGAAAGCGTCAAGCTGACACAAATAAAGATAAAAAACATCAGAAGTTGAATTAATTATATCGTTATTAACCTTTGAGAATATATGCTCATCTGAAGCCCCCTGAACATAGGAATACACCTTGTATTTCTTCTGTATCCTTTCCAAATCATCAAAAATAGATTGATTACCTATAAGCCCACCAGGAGAATAAATATTTCTTTTTTCACAGAGATCAAACTGAGGGAGATATTTTACAGGAATTGCAAAGTCGCTGAAATACCCTCTATGTTTTGCCATTCTCCGTGAAAATTGTCGAATAAGGAATCTAGAATATCTATTTTCTTTTAGTGGTTCCGGTACCCATTCAAACCGTTTCAACCACTTGTAAGGAGAAGTCTGAGGAGAATAATAAACAGAATTCCAAAGCTCCATTTTATCCCCTGACACGCCTGAAAGAACTGTCGGCACTGCCGAACTGCTGAAACCAAGAATGGTCTTCAACCCTGTTCTATAGTCAGCGATGTCGGAAAACACTTTATATTTTTTTACAAGTTCCCATCCCAAAGCATCAATAAGTATTGCAATCACTGCTTTCTTTTTTTTTTTTCGGGCACGCGTATCATCCAACATTGCTAAACCTCGGTATTTGTCTTTGTACTAATTTCACAGCTTTTTTCAAGGTGATTGCACCAAAAACACTTAAAAGCATTCCATATAAAAACAATTCAACGATATTGATATGTAAAAAATAACATAAAGCGACCAATACACCACCATGGATCAGAAAAAAACAATAACAATGGCTCTGAATTGAAAACAACTTATTCTCCAAATAAGTTTTATTATTTTTTCTGCCCGGGAGAACTGGATAGCGAGTAGATATTAAAAAACCGATAGCAAATGATAAAAAATAATATTCTTTATTCAACCACAACGAAAAAATACAGAACCCAATAGCCCAAACTATGATTTTAAAGTATAAGTTTTTATATAAAGATTGGAAATATGTAAACAGATAGATAAGAAGTATAAAAGTGATATACCAGGCAATCACATATACTTTATTCTTTAAAAACATATTCCCACCCCAAAAAGTAACTAAATCCTCAAAAAGCGTGGTTTCCTTATAACAAACAACCCGATTTGCCAACAAGACAGGTATGATGACCAACCAGTATGGCAGCATTATCGAAAACACCCTTTTTTTTAACCACTGATAACGATCTAATTTCACGTTAGATGAAAGAAAACCAGTTAAAAAACAGAAGACCAAAATAGAAATAAAATCAATGTTGTGATTGTTGACTCCAAATTGACTTAAAACATGAAACATATATATACCAAATGTGGCAAATATTCTCGCAAGGCTTAGTGTTAAAGAAATAATTTTCACGTCCCTCTATTCAAATTTACAACGCTGATGGAGTAAAATATATAGTTTGTTAAAATTAATTCATTTCCGGCCAGCATGATCCCATCGCCCCAGGTCTTTGCTGGAAATAACTTTGAAAAAAGCCAAAATAGGTTGTATTATTGTGATAATAACATTTCTTAACCTGGCAATAGACAAAAAAAAGAAAATTAAAATTAGAGTTAAACATACAACGATATAAAAGGGGACAAACGCAAAAAAGAAACTGATAATGCCCAAAGGAACCCATATGGACACCAGCCAGCGGTTGATCTTATGCAGAAAGACGGTGCCCAAAAGAACGGGAGAAAGGAGCAACCGTTTAAACAATCGAAATACAACATCCATCCCTCCGGCCATGACCCGACATCGTTTGTGCAGCTCTGTTTCTTCATCAGTGCGGTGACAACTAACGATACTTTCCTGGCATTGCATGCTTTGCCAACCGCCTAACAGGATTGAAATCGGTATCCATAGATCGTCCGCCATGACGCCTGTCGGGATAGTTTCAAATGCTTGCTTTCGAAATCCATACAGCCAGCCGTTGAATACAATGAGATCTCCATTTTCTGACTCTTTTTCCCGGATAAGAAGGTCTATAGACCAATATCTCTGCTGAACAGATTTTTCTCCTAAATCGTATAGCGGCACAGAAGATATACAACCCAATGAACGGTTGCTCTGAAACATATCTACGAGCGCATGAAGAGCAAACGGGTGGAGGATTGTATCACAGTCTGTTGACAATATACATTCCCCAGTACTTTGCTGAACAAGGCGGTTGATCGTTTGACATTTCCCAACATTGCTGAAGTCAAAAACTTTCCAGTTGGCCAGTCTGTGACGGGCAATGAATTCATTTGCAATCTTAACAGTGTTATCTGTGCTGCCATCAGAACCGATAAGAACCTCATAATCCAGCATCAGTTCCTCACTTCTTTCCTTCAAATTGCTCAATTTTTCTTCAATGCATTCTTCCTCATTATAAGCAGGTAAAATAATAGATACTTTTAATATCGATTCGCCTTTATAAGTATCCTGTTTATGTTTTACAGCGGACATCAAGCTGATACACCAAGGCGAAAAAACAATAAGCGTAATAAAAAGGCAGCTGATAATAAAAAGTGCAATCATCATTTAAAACTTACAGACTCAGGTTATCCTTTTAAAAATTCATATTTGATCGTGTTGTCAATTGCCTCTGCCAAGCTGTAAGGAGCCCTAAATCCTGTTGCAAATAATTTATCCCCATTTAATGTAGTATGCTCACAAAATTTCTTAATCCGGATGGAACTGACGGGAAACTCCCTGTGGGTGATCGTAGAAAGAAGATCAAAACAATAACCGATCAGCAGTCCAAAAGCAAAGGGAAATCTAAGCAGCCTCCCTTTTTTCTTCAGGCTTGCTCTTGTAATTCCAACCAGCTCATTCATTGAGAGATCTGGTTTGTCGGTGTAATTATATATGCCGACACCACTACCTTTGCTAATAATATAATCCATAAACGCGACAATGTTTTTAAGATATGCCACGGATTTTTCATTCCTGCCGGAACCAACCATTGCGAAGCGGTTACTATAAATCTGATGAAATAGATTATATACATTTCCTCGATTGTTTTCTCCAAAAACCACTGTTGGACGTAATATAATCAGATCAGATTCCGGATATTCTTCTGCCCATTCAAGCAACGCTTGTTCTGCCTGATATTTACTGTGCCCATAATCGTTAAACGGATCCGGGGTCATGGTCTCAACAACTTCCCCCTTATCCAGGCCATATACAGCAGCGGTACTGGTGAAAAGTATTTTTTTAATTGTGTTGGCCTTTGCCGCAGCTATAACGTTTTTAATCCCTCCTACGTTTACATCGTAATAAAGAGAGATCGGTTCAACGTTATCGGCATGTTCTGCTGCGAGGTTAATGATAAGATCGCATTCCTTTGATGCTTCAATAACAGCTTCAAGATCCCTGATGTCTCCTTGAATACATAATTCCGGAAACTGAGCACTTTTTTTCAAATCTAATATTACGATGATATGTCCGCGCTTCAAAAGCATGCCCGTTAATTCAGTCCCTATGAACCCGCTTCCGCCTACTATTAAAATTTTCATTGTTACTCCTGTGTTCTCGGGGTGTTTTTACTTTTTCTCAATTTTTCTTGCCAGCACAGCTTCATAAAGATTTTCTAATTTCTGCAGCTGCCTTCTCATATCAAAATGTTTTTTTGCAAACTTCATTGCAGCGATAGACATTGTTTTTCGCAATTCAGGCGAGATTATCAGCTTTTCTATGCAGCTTTTAAGTGTTCCTGTGTCTGCCACTGGTATCAGAAAACCGGATTCACCATTCTGGATAACATCCGAACTTCCGTCCACGTTTGTAGCAATAGATGGTATCCCCATAGCAGCTCCCTCAATAAGAGTAAGCGGCATTCCTTCAAATAGAGAAGGAAGAAGAAGTATATCCAGCAAAGCCATCAGTTCTGGGATATCTTCCCGGAACCCCAGAAAATGCACATTATTTTGTATTTGATCCTGATTCGCTTTTTTTCTAAGAAAACACTCAAGACTTCCCTGGCCAATAACCAAAATATGGGTATTGGGGAAACGTCTAATCAGATCTGGTAAAACTTTGAACAAATATCGATGCCCTTTTTGTTCTTCAAGCCTTCCAATAATTCCAAGAATAGTTGCTTCGCCTGGCAGTCGCAGCTCATTTTTAAGTTTTGATATATTCTGTGCGGAGACGCCTCTATGTGAAAAAGAATTAAGATCGCACCAATTATGGATCGTACTCACTTTTTGAACCGGATATCTTTTCTCATTAATGAAATATTCTGCGACAGGCGTACTGACAGCAACCATTTGATCAACCAAATTGCTTATCAGCATATCTATCCCATTGGGGATCACCTTTTTGAATCCAGACCGCCATCTTTCAACAAGGTGGCCGGTCTCAATGACTGCAGGAACTCCGGACAAAACCGCTGCCGGTGCTCCTACTCTTGTTGCATTATATAAATGACAATGCAGGATGTCCGGTTTAAGGTTACGAAGAAGAGTAATGAAGTCCATAAAAGGACGATAACTAAGGCCTTCAATCTGCTTCACAGGAAAAATAGTATATCTATCTTCTGATGTTAAATGGAAATGGGGTGCCAATTCGAGGGGGCAGATCAAAAAAACTTCAAATCTTTTTGGATTCATTCCAATGGCTATTTCGGCAACATGTTTCTCAACGCCCCCAAACGAAACCGTATTCAAAAAGAGAGCAAGCCTCATTTTCTTTTTCATCAATGTTTATCCAATGTTTAATCAATCTATAAAAATCAAATTTTGACAACTTGTCGGCTATAGCCAACTGAAATTATGAATAGCGATTTGGGGATTTTCGACTTTTTACAGATTCATCAATGTTAAGCTAATCACTTACGAGTACGGCTGTAGAACACGTTGTTCGCTTAATTTGATATCCCACCACGAACCAAAGGACCTACAGTTGTTGCAACAGAAACTGGTAGTTTCTGCCAAAGCCGTATAAAAGGCTGCATTTTATCCTTGTTAGATGAATCCTTATACTTTTTACGGTTCTGATTTTTCTCGACATGTAATGCTTGCCAGGCAAGCGGTTCCGGTTTTGAACCCCACTGTTTTTTGAATTTATATGTGCCTTCTCCTGGCGTGGAGCGACCGAAATCAAAAATGTCCATCTTCTGATCACAACAATATTCCAGAAGGGACGAATATAACAACATATTTGGAGAAAATCTGTTATATTGTCTAAGACTTGAAGCCCAAGGAATTTCAACCTCTCCTTTATATGATATAATAACGCCCGCAGCTACAATAATCTTATTATATTTAACAATGCCAATCCTCGCTTTGTCAGTGAAGTGCTCAAAAATTTTCTTAAAAAAAAGTTTACTGTGGACCGGGCTTCCAAGGTCACGCATATTTACTTTAAAAACATCGTAAAATGCATCAACAAATTCTCTGCCGCCTATAGAAAAAGTCATTCCAGCTTTCAATGGGCGTTTAATTTGGCTACGTAACTTTGATGGGAATGAGTTAAGTAATTTTACCCCTGAGTCGGGTAGGCTCTTCACCATACGAACTTTTTCGTGTTCCATGAGTTCGCTGGTTGAAATTTCCAGATTATTGAAAGGTTTATCTCTTAAATCAACAAGTTTTACTTTCAATTTCCCAGCCAGATCGACAGCTGCGTCCATGAGCAGTCTTTCGGCTTCTCTTTCCTGCACCAAAGCCCCTCCATAGCTCAAATAAGGCATTGAAACAAGGCTTGATGAAAAAATTGGACTTTTAATATGTATCAATGGCAGGACACCAACCAGCAAGTCATTTCTTTGGGCACAAAAATAATAAGCGGGTTGATTATATGTGTCCAGAATGACCTTTTTCCAGGCAAAGAGATGACAATGACTTGCACGTGGATGTTTTGTTACAAAATTATTCCAACGTGCTTCGAAACTATCATCGACCAAGCATATTTTAATTTTTTGTTTGTCCTCACTAATCATAAAATAAAAACCTATGCATCTTAAATCCTATTCAAGGTGCAGTTTTTCTAAAACCATTTTTGAACCAAAAAGCATTGCTAACCCTATAATAAAGGTCACCATACCTGAAAATTCATGTAAAAAACCCTTAGCAAATTGTTCTCCAAATAGAACTGAAAACCAAGCTGTGATAGAAAGCCTGAAAATGTTAACGATGACTGCAATTGGTATGGAGAAGAAAAAAAGTAAAATCTTTTTAATTTTTCCAGTTGACATAAAGAAAGCGAACGGAATACTCAAGGCCATCATAGTTGCTAGAGACCGGATTCCAGAACAAGCATCAACCACTTCTAAAGTAATCGTCGAAAGAATCAAAATATTTCCTTCCCGGAGAATGGGCATACCTGAAATTCGGATGACCTGTTCGGTCAGAAAGGAAGCAAAAAGTTGAAGAGGGAAAGCCACTTTATTCCAAATTATTCCAGGCAAAGGGATCATAAAAATTAGGTATATGATAGGAATAAACAGTTTTAATGTAATGTCTTTGCCATAAAGAAAAAGGCAGATACCTAAAAAAAGAGGAATAATGGAAGTTCGTTGAAGAAAGTATTCTGAGCCAATCGTTCCAACAATTAGCTGAAAACAGGCCATAACAATTAAAACAAGCCCCCAATTGGAACTTATCGAGGGAAGCTTCTTCAATTCATCTTTTAAAAAATAAATCAAATAACCGGAGATGAAAGGAATGAGATAGCCGTGAGAATAGTTTGGGTTGATTCCCCAATCCTCATACATGTTTTTCAAAATGGGAAAATACAGGAGAATAAAGCCGATGCCAAGAAAAACGAACGTTCCGTAAACAGTTTTAATTTTTGGCGTATCCATATTCTTTTTCAAGCTTTTCTCCAGGAATGAAGTGCGAGGAAATTTCATTTATTTGAGAAATAAACTCAAATGTCTCATTGACGTTGAACTTTCCGCTGTTATCAGGATACGTAATGATTCGGATGAATGAGCCGTCCCGACGCCCTTTAAAAACAGCATCAAGGACAAGATAAATCTTTTCCAGATATTCGGAAAAGATGACCCTACCACGGTTAAAATACCAATAATAAGAATAAGTTACATTTCCATTATAGACCAAAGTAAGCTTCTTGATTTTATCTTTTATCCCGGGAATTTTAATGACTTCTTCTTTTATAATTTTTCTTCCGCCGCCCGGCATACAGTGCAGAGGTGAATGATACTCGCCAGAAACCCCCACTGCTTCAAAATAGCTGATGTACAAATTTATTTTATTGCCACTATGGGATATGTAATTCCAGTTTATATAGTCATCCACACCAAGCATAATTTCCACCTCATCCGCCATATCAATTGATTCTACCTGATGCCAATCACCGATGGTTTTGGGAAAGTCGGATAATGGTTTCAAAATTGGGGTCATTTTGACTGTATCGGTTTGCTGGAGGATTAAAAAAGTGCACAAAAAGATGATCAGAATTAATAGGATTCTTTTGTTAAAATTTGTCATCCAGATGCCTAAAAAATTAATTGGTACGCGATTTTATATAATTTACACAAGAGATAAAACGGCAATTTTTAAAATTTTCTATCATTTTTTTTAGCTTTTTAGCAGCTGACACCTGATTCACATAATGACGGAACTTAAAGGATCTGGAGGCCTGATTTACTTTTGGTTGATCCGGGTCAAACTCCCATGGATGAGAATAAAAGGTAAACGTCTTTTCTTCTTTGAGTACTTGGTTCATGCCTTGAAGAAATAGTACCAAAGGAAAAAGTCTGAAATAGCCACCGCCGCCAAGTGGCATAACTCTTCTACCCCAATTAAGATTGCTGATTGGAATTTCATAAAAAGCGTTGTCTATTTTGAGACAACTTTTTCCAATTTGATTTGGGGAAAGGGATATTTTTCCGTACCGGCCGTGCATTGCAAATGAATTGTAGCTAGAATCATACATGTGACCGGTTTTTTTTATAATTTTCAATATATTGTCATTTACTGCAAAGCTTGGGGCCCGAAATCCATACACAGCTTCCCCTGTTATATCTTCCAGCAGGTTCTTAGCATCTTTTAAATCCTGCTCTAAAGCTTTTGGTGAAAGGGCCGTGCATAGATTATGATTTCTACCGTGAGAAGCAATTTCATGGCCTCGTTGGGCTATCTTACGAATAAGGGAGGGATTTCTTTGCGCAACCCACCCTAGAATAAAGAAAGTCGCCTTGGGTTTAAACTTAAACGAATCTAAAAGGTCAAGGATCAGGTGAATGTTCTTTTCAACCCTTAACGCCTTACTGTCCCAAGATGAAAAAGGAATATATTCTTTAAAGTTCTCAACCTGGAACCAGTCTTCCACATCAAAGGTAAGAAGGATGGTTTTCCGTCTTGTTTTCAAAGAATGCTCCTTCATTAATTAAAAAGCTGATCTTCCAGAGATTTTCTGCTGTTAATGCTATCCGCCCTGATTGGCGTTTCCGGGATCAGACGGATCAAAAAAGTAACTTTATTCTCCTCATAGTCTTTACGGGAGTCATCATCGGAATTAAAGCTGGTATGGGATACGTCTGCAGATAACTGAAGCCATTTGAGCGGATGCCAGATCAGGCTCCCGCCAAACGTTGCCTTGTGATCCATACGGTCTACTGTGGCCTCCTGGAAGTCCTGAAGCTTATATGATCCATACAGACTGGATGATATATGTCTGGTTAAATCATAATTTAATTTAGCGCCCAGTTCATAGGTGATGTTATAGCCAAGGCTGGCCGAATCTTCATCAGATTCCTCATATTTGCTTTTAGCGGTGAAAGACAAAACCCCTTTGGGGCTAAAGTTAAATATTTTATATGCATTTAAGTCGATAAAAGGATCTTGAGAATCGTCATTCTCATTGTCCCATTGATGAAAAAGAACGCCTACGCCCAACGAAATACCCGAATCCTCCGTAATATCCCAGTCAATCCCCACGGACGGATGATAAATCCGGTGGTCGCCGTCGGTCCTGTCAGACAGATAATGACGATACTTTATATATCCGTCAAGGTGGCGGTTAAATTTTCGGATATACCTGATATCACCTGCAATGGTGGAATAATCGTTACCAGATGCAGTGCTGAAATCTTTATTTTCATATTCGGCGTTGACCTCGACGCCGTCAAGTGGAGTCATCCAGTATTTTATAAACGCTTTGGGTGAATAGCGGTCATATGTATCGGCATCCGTTGTTTTGTAATCTCTTGATTCATAGGTAAAGTTAGCACCTGTACTATTTCGGGCATTGAATACTTTTTGGACTGAAGCATAAGCGGTATTGGTCTCGTACTCTCTATACGTGCCAGTGCTGTCCTGTTGATTAAATGTTTTTGCATAATCATAGGACAAACTTGCATTAACGGTTCTGCTCAACTGACTGTCTATGGATGCGCTTGCGGAGTGTTCCCAGGATTCCCCGTCCTTATTATCACTATCCCCGTCATAAACAATATCGGCTTTTGCTTGGGTATGCCGTGTCAGTTTAAAATCACCTGAAAAACTTGCGTTATGGTCAAAACCATCCCTGTCATCCAGATTTTTAAAATCCATATACTCAGGCTCATATTCAAGAACAATATTGGTTTTCCGGGTTAAAAGACCAATGGAGAAGCCCAGTCCGTATGAGGTAATCCATTCCTCAAAGGGGTCCTTGTCCGTTTGAAAATAATTGTCGTTGTATTCCTCGGTAATGGTAAGGGTTGGTGTAAGCTGGGTAATCATCCTGGCATCGACCTTTTCTGAAGGAATCAGTATAACAATCAATGCAGCCAGAAAATAAAAAACAGCTGATATTTGAAAATCTATGTCAGGTTTCATTTTTCCTCCGAGCCTACCGAATAATTGAGAGATCACGGCACAATAATAATGTCATCTGCCTTGAGCTGAATATCATTTTTTAGATTACCGTCCGTTATATCATCATAATCAATTTTGATCATTAATTCTTTTCCCTGGTGCCGTCGGAAAAGGATGATTTCATCTTTTGAGGCCCACTCGGTAAACCCCTCTGCAAGAGCAAATGCCTGGACAACAGTTAATTTTTTTATCAGGTGATATTCACCTACTTTCTGGACCTCTCCCAGGATATAATATTTTTGACTTCCCGGGTTGGCTAAAGTCACTGTAACCGTTGGTGCTTCCACAAACTCGGCGAGCCTTTCCTGAATGTCCTGCTTTAGTTCTACGGTGGTCCGGCCTGCTGCCTGAATATCATCTAAAAGGGGAAAGGTGATTTTCCCGTCGTTGCGGACAAATACTTTATCAAACGTTAAATCTTCTTCTTTCCATGTGCTTATTTGAAGAACATCACCAATCCCGATTTTATAATCTTCAGCTACCTCTTGTGTACAATTTGTGTCTTCTTCAACGCTTTTCTTTTCTTTAGAAAAGGCCGGTGGAATTGTTAAAACAAAACTTAATACTACTAACAATGACATAAAACAACTACCATAGCGTCTGGACATAGCTCTGCCTCCTCGGTTACATTAATATTTTCCGATTATTGTAATATAACTAACTTAATTTACAATTTTTTCTATCTTGCGCCCCTGCCGAAAAGAACCGTTTTAACAGTTTTCAGAATAATAACAATATCCAGAGCAAGGGACATATTTTTTATATAAAAAAGCTCGTAATTTAATTTTTCGACAGCATCTTCCACAGTTGCGCCGTAGTCGTAACAGACCTGGGCCCATCCTGTCAGGCCCGGCTTGACATTAAATCTTTGATCGTAGAAAGGGATTTCTTTTTCAAGCTGATCTGTGAAATATTTTCTTTCGGGTCTGGGCCCCACAAAGCTCATTTTTCCGGTTAACACTTCCCATAACTGGGGTAACTCATCTATTCTGTATTTCCTTATGATACGGCCGATACGGGTGATTCTGGGATCATTATCCCCGGCCCATACAGGGCCGGTTTTCTTTTCTGCGTCCGCAACCATGGAACGGAATTTATGCATCATGTACTCCTGCTTATCCTTGCCTACCCGGTCCTGGGCAAACAAAACAGGACCCTTGGAATCCAGTTTGATCAAAGTAGCCACAAGCAAAAGCAGCGGAGACAGCAGCGTCAGCATACTAAAAGAAAAAACAATATCCTCTACACGCTTTAAAATTTCCTTGGCTCTTGATTTACGAAAGCCATGGGAAAAGATGAGCCATGAGGGGTTGATCTGCCGGACCAGTACTTTTCCGGTAAGCATCTCATAAAAAGAGCTGCCCTCAACAACATCAACACCTTCGGTTCTGCATTGAATCAGCTCCTGAATGGGAAAGCACCCTCTTTTTTCCTTCAGGGCCACTACAATTTTATCAATATTTTTCAGTTCCGCCAATTCGCATATCCGGGCGCCTTCTCTGGGTAGAACAAGGTCTGCTGGAATGCCTTTGGGCAAATTGGGGGTATCATTATCAGGAATAACTCCCGATACGGTATAACCGCAGTCGATAGTACTGCAAATTTTTTTATAGATATCTTTTGCAAAGTTGTTAGATCCAAGTATGATTATACGCTCGTTGAAGATGCCACGGTTAAGAATCTCAATGTAGCAGATTCTCCAAAAAATAATAAAAATCATTAAAAAAAATATACTTAAAATATAAGCTTTCTGGTCAAGAATGGCCAAAGGAAAAATGAAATAAATGCAGGCCAGAGCAATTGAGGTAATCCCTAGTGCCTGAAGCAGTCGCGTGGCCATTTCCGGCATTTTGGAAACCCGTTCAAAATCATAGAGGTCGTTGTAGTAGAGGCTGATCTGGCAGATTATAGTGATCAGGGCTATTCTCAAAACCAACATCAGGTCAAAAAAAAATGATGCCGAGGAGGTCAGCAGTCTAGTGGAAAAAAGAAAACATCCAAAAATAATACACCCTTCAAACAAAGAAAAGAGCATATTCCTGATGGGAAAATAATGTCTTAAAATCCTGATCATTTAGATCACATCACTTCCCTGTTCCAGAGTAGGCTCCGTATTTTCCGTACCCGTATTTTCCGTACCCGTATTTTCCGTACCCGTATCCGTATCCGACAGGTTTTGTAGAAAAATTTTTTATAACCCCTAAAATTTTGTGTCTTCCGTAAATATCAATAATATCCTGAATCTCTTTTATCCGGGTCCGGCCCTGGCGGACAACCAGGAGAATACCGTCAACATATCTTGCAATAGCATTGGTTTCCGATGTGATATAAGGCGGCGGTGTATCAATTATAATATACCTGTCCGTGTAACGCAGTTTTACTTCATGGAGCATTCGGCGCATCTGCTCAGAGGATAAAAGCTCAGACGGATTAGGTGGAATCGGGCCCGCCGGAAGGATGGTCAGTTTATTTACGGCTGTTTTTTTCAGCACCGAAGATAAGGGGATGCCTGCGGAAAGATAGTCGCTTAATCCTTTCAGACCTTCAGAATCAAATCCAAACTTGCTGTGGATGGTTGGTTTACGAAGATCACAATCCACGAGAAGAACGTATTCATCAATACTCTGGGCAATGCTGGCTGCCAGGTTGGCCGCAGTAAAGGATTTGCCTTCACCAGGGGAAGCACTGGTCACCATAATAGTTTTGGATGGTTCTCCTTTTTCAGGGAACAGGATATTATTTTTCAGCAGGCGGAACTGCTCTGATATCGGTGAATGTGGTTTTAAAACAGTCTCCAGGCAGTTGTCTGTGATTTGGGGGATCTCATGTTCCGGGTATACCTCTTCCTCTTCCGGGGGTGCTAAATGACGTGTGGAATCGGCTTTCGCGGTATGGTCCGGCATTGCTGAAATATCTGCTGATTTGGTCTTATCTGCTTTTTCCAAGGCGTTGTAAATTTTGCCCACAGTTACATGCTCCCCAATTTATACGTTAAGGGTCATTTTTATAAATGACACGGTTCGATCCAGTCCTTGGCTGTACAACACGGCAAAAAAGGCCAGAAATATAAAAGCATAGCAGCAGAACCCTGCGAACACAAGCCACTCAAGCTTCCGTTTTTTTCCGGCATCCGGTTGCTCCAAAGGAGGAATGGATGCGAGGATATTCAGCCTCAGTTCTTTTTCGATCTGGTCGTCCCAACGTATTACAGACAAATTGATAAATTCTTTTAGAAATATGATGCCGCCGCCGAGTCCAAACCCTAAAGCCACGGAAATAAGAAACAGCTTTCTGACGTTAGGGGAAATGGGTTTTTCGGGCAGTCTTGCATAGTCCAGAGTTTTGAACTGCTCACCCTTTTGCTTTTTTTCCATATTCACGGAAAGCTGTGCTTCAAGTTTTCTGTCCAGAAGAGAGTTGTATGTACTTTGTATATTCGCATAATCTCTTTTCAGGGACTGTAACTCCAACTCCCTTTTAGGCGTTTCCTCTATCCGGTGCTGGTAAATTTTCATTTTTTCCTGGAGTTGTGCAATTTCATTTTGAATGCCTTCAATTTCACCAGCAAGCTGCCTGCGCTGAACTTCCATAACCATAACAGATGAATTTTGTTTAGAATTTGTATCTTTTGCCCCGGGTTTAGTATTTTTGTCTGTTTCGGCAATTGATCTTTCAAGCTTTTCAATGGTTTTTTTCAATTTCTGGACATCTGGATGTTTTGCCGTATATGTGAGCAGAAGAGAGTCATACTTTTCTTTAGCATATTCCAGTTTCTGCTCATCTGTAAGGCCTTCATACTCGTTTCCTGTGGGAGATACTTCCTCTGGAAGCATATTTGCCTGGGCAATTTTGGTTTCCAAAAAACTCAGGGTATTTTTCACCTCCCGCAACAGTTTAATTTTTTCGGTCAACTCCATCTGAAGACGGTCCATGGTACGCAGGTTGGCGTCAAGCTCATCAGGCAGTCCACCAAGGTATTTACCTCTAAATTCAGCCAGTTTCTGCTCTCGTTTTTCAAGCATTGTCCGGGTTTTTTCTAATTCTGATTCCAAAAACTCACTGGTACCAATGGCCTGGGCTTCTCTGACCTTGAGATTTTCGTCCATAAAATATGAAGCCAGGGTATTGGCGATTTGCATGACCCGCTTAGGATCGTTTCCTATAAATGATATTGAAAAGGTGTCAGCTTCCTCATTCCTTCTTGTGGCATGTTTTTTTTCTATTTTAACCTGGATTCTTTCTCTCAGCATTTCGACTTTATCTTCCAAATACATGTCTTGCTGATCCTTAAATAAGTCGAATTGATCCATAATCTTTTCAAGATTACTCCTGCTTAAAATTTGCTGAGAAATAGTGGAGATCCGTTCGGTTATGGAGGATGAAACTACGGACTGGACATAGGATGTGGGCACTCGCGGAGGCTGAACCAAAATCAATGTGGAGGCCTGGTAGGTTTTATCAGCTGTCAGGGTAAATGCTACTCCCAAGGTCAGGGAGATACACAGCGGAATAATCAGTATCCATTTTCCTCGGATCAATATGTCAATGATCTGCTCAGGTCTAAACTGGCGTTGCTTTTGAAAGGGATCAGTCATTTTTTTTCCCTGTTTTTAATCGATCATATATCATGTCCATATCCATTACAACCTCCAGAATGGGACGCCTGTCCGTGCCACCGCATCCGAATCAAACATGGCTTTGACATCCACAAGGCAACCGCCCCGCACCAGGCAATCTATAAAATCATTTATATTCTTTTCTTTGTACCAGGCATGAGAAACCGCAAGAATTATTGCGGACAAGTTCGTCATATCCCCCCAGGGGACCAAAGTAACGCCGTAATACTCCTCTGCCTGTTGTGGATCTGCCATGGGATCATGAACCAGGGTCCGGCATCCATAATTATTGAGTTCCTCAATAATATCCACCACCCGTGTGTTTCTTAAATCGGGGCAGTCTTCCTTAAAGGTCAATCCAAAGACACCGACTTTAGCCCCTTTGATAGAAAGGTCTTCATTGATCATCATTTTAATGGTTTTTTCGACTACGAACCGCCCCATATTATCATTAATCCTTCGGCCGGCCAAGATGATTTCAGGATGGTATCCTTCGGACTGGGCTTTGAATGTCAAATAGTACGGATCCACACCAATGCAGTGGCCACCCACAAGCCCGGGGGTAAACTTTAAAAAATTCCACTTGGAGCCGGCCGCCTCAAGGACATTCCGGGTATCTATACCCAAACGATCAAAAATCAGAGATAGTTCATTCATCAAGGCGATGTTCAGATCCCGCTGGGTGTTTTCAATGACCTTGGCGGCTTCGGCCTCTTTAATGGTCCGGGTGGGATGCACACCTGCCTTCACAATGGAGCCATACAGCGCCGACACTTGTTCCAGGGTATTGGCATCGTCCCCGGCGACCACTTTGACAATGTTCGTAAGGTTATGTTCCTTGTCGCCCGGATTAATACGTTCAGGAGAGTATCCCACATGGAAATCTTTTTTCCATGTCATGCCGGACGCCTTTTCCAGGATGGGCACGCAAATGTCTTCGGTTACACCCGGATAAACTGTGGATTCAAAAATAACAACCGCACCTTTTTGCATAACCTTGCCCACGCTGAGGGCTGCGCTTTTCACCGGGGTAAGATCCGGTTTTTTCGCCTTGTCAATGGGAGTGGGAACCGCCACCACAATAAAATCGGCATCCGACATCATCTCTGGATCCGTTGTGGGCGTGAAAAATATGGCCTGTTGAAATTCTTTTTTTGAGACTTCGCCGGTCGGATCTTTATGAATTTTGCAGTTCTCTACAATTTGTTCCTTTAGGTCAAACCCAACTGTGGTATAAATCTGTGCAAAATGAACGGCCAAAGGTAAGCCTACATACCCTAATCCAACGACGGCTACTTTTTTATTTTGTGTCACGTTTAAACCTAAACAATTTGATTTTTAGTTCTATAGAAGGGGAAGCTGGTTAATTTGATAGTAAAATATCGTTCCCTGAATCATATCTCATCCAACTCAATAAACGTCTTACAGAATAAATCAATTTGCATTTGAGCACAAGCCTAATAATCATTATCCACCACCAGGCAATATTTTTTTCAAAATCTACCGTGAACGGTTTACCCGGAGGCTTGCATATCCAACCATAATGTTTTTGATCCCCAAAAAGCACCTATCCAAATGGCAACCTTTCACACTTTCGCCCACTCAAAGCGGGTAATATTGCTATCCTGTTTACTGAATTCTATGCCAATAAGATAGATTTCCGTACCGGTATATTTTTCATGGTATTTTTTTTCTTTGATCTGGGGCAGTGCCTTGGCAGAATCAGTGAGTTCGTTTACTTTAAATTCAAAGATATAAATATTTTCATTAAACAATACTGCCATATCCAGTTTCCCGTGATTGGTTGCATCTTCAACCCGGACTTCCAGACCCAGAGCATTAAAATAACAGTAAACAATGGAACAGTAATACCCTTCGTAGCCGGCCATGTCGTTTTTACGGTACCAATCATGGGGGATTGAGGCAAAAAAGGCGTGAAATATTTGTTTCAGTTTATCAAGCTTGTTTGAAGTTAGAATATCAAGCATGGCAAGTTTTGTCTGCTCTTTTTCCTGACCGGCCCTTGTTAAATCCGTTAGCAATGCGTCATTAAATGCGTATTTTTACGCCATGGTTTGGAAACCCAAGAGTATAGTACACGCCGCCGGGATAGGAGCTTAATTGTTTGATTGTCAAGTAACCAGTTTGAAAAAGAAGGGGAGACGGTTCTATGTAATCGATATCAAAGCGTCCCATAAAGGCATCGGTTATCTTGATGCGCTCCAAAAGCACTGTCGGCATGGCTTTTGTTCTGATAAGATTTATCAAAAATGAGGGTGTACCCGTTTCAAACCAATAGGGTTTAAACTGTCGGCTATCCAGATAGAGTAGAACATCAAAGGGGTTGTAGACAGTTTTAAATAAAAAATAGTAACCATTATACCAACAGTGTCAAATCAACATCAGGCAAATATGAATGAAAAATAAATTCGAGCTCTTTCTGGGTATACCCGCAAAGGGTACCATACCGTTTATCCAGTGAAATGTCGCATAAGTTGTTAAGCCCGAAAAAAGTGAGACTTTTGAAAATTTTGAGACCCCAGTCAGCATAACAAACCGCAGATGGGCTCCCTGAGCTTTGAGAACAGAGTAAAAATTCCTTAATCCGTCACGGATCGCCATCGCCGTCTCAGGGTCTTCGATATTGTCAAGAATGTTGTCATATTCATCCACCAAAACTACTACTCTTTGGCCTGTTTTCTTATGGAGATCGGTGATGAGCTCTTCAAAACAATCGTCAATGTGGGTGCAGGATAGAATAATTTTTTCTTGTTCCGCATGTTTGGTCAAAATCCTCATCATCCTGTTCTCCAGCCGATCAAGGGTTTTATAAACACCTTCTGCAAAATCAATGCGGATGACCGGGTGACTGCTGTCCCAATCCCAATTATTTTCAAGGTAAAGCCCTTTGAACAGAGCTTTTTTCCCCTGAAATGCTTCGGCTATGGTGTCGATGAGCAGACTTTTTCCAAAACGTCGGGGGCGGGACAAAAAATAAAACTCACCTTGCTCAGCAAGCTGGGCTATCAGCGGTATTTTGTCCACGTAGCACAGATCATTTTCTATTATTTTGGCAAAGGTCTGTATGCCAATGGGCAACTTTTTCATGTTTTCTATGGCTTTTTTAAATGTTTAAAAGTATTTATAGCAATAAGGAAATAAAATGATAAAGGCATTAAGGATGTTGTAAAATTATTAAAAAGAAATAACATAGTATCTGTGGTTAAGAACCGGGCTATCTGTGTGCAGGAACAATTTTAATTCTATGATGACCAAGTTACAAGACCTTCATGACTTTCTTTCGCGGATACCGTTGTTTTCATCGGTGCCGGCGGATCAAATCCGAGAGATTGCCGGATTATTTACAAAGAAATTCTATCGTAAAGGCGATGTTATCTGCAACCAGGGCGAGCCCGGGGATTCTATGTATGTGATTCATTCGGGTACGGTATCAATATTCAAGGAAGCAGATGGACAAATTTTTTTTGTAAGCGAGTTAAAACGGGGGAATTTTTTTGGTGAAATGTCCCTGCTTTCCGGTGCGCATAGGAACTCAACGGTAGAGGCTTCGCTAGATGTGACTGTGTATTGTCTGGCGCGTGAAAATTTTGACGTTCTGGTCAAAACCAATAGAAGTATTGGATTGTATCTAAGTCGTTTTTATGCCAAACGCATGAGCGTTGAGGCAGCGCAAGGCAGTCCTCAGACCATGACCCCGACATTTTATGCCGTGTCTGCCACGGGCCCGGAGTTGGGTGTGTCCCATTTTTTGTATTCTGTTTCCTTCCACATTTCTGATGAATCACATAAACGGGTGGTGGTGATTGAGCCTCACCTTGAAGCCGGCAGCATCATGGATAAATATGACTTGTCCCGAATAGCATGCCCGGACCAGGGACTTTTCAGACTTCTGCCCGCAAACAGCTATAAATCGGCAGATATTCATTGGTATGAACATTTATCAGGTTTTCATGTTTTGCAGTTGCGAACGGGATTTTCCGACAGGCTTTCTGAAATCATGCCGGTCTTGATGGCCGGTCTTAAAGAATCCTATGATGTTGTTTTTATCAATCTTATTCATTGCCTTAATGAGATGGAACGGCTGTTTGTGCGGTTGTGCGACCGAACGCTTTTGCTTATTCATAACACCGAGGAAAAACTTGGGGATGTCAGGTCCCGTCTCTCAGAGATCGAGGCAATTTGCGGAGCCAGTGCCTTTTTAGGCAGAATCCGGGTAGGGGTCAGCCATTTGTACGGAGAAAAAGGGGTAGCCCGGCAGGAACTAAAGCAGCGCCTTGGGCTTTCCGAGACCCCGGGAATCTGGGTGGACCGCTCTGAGTTGGCGGTTAACGACCGGATAGATACGGAGAAATGTTTTCCTGTACGGGGGCCGAGGGCTGTGGCCCGGGAAATTGCCGGTATCCGGCTGGGGCTTGCGCTGGGTGCTGGAGGTGCAAGGGGGTGGGCACACATCGGAGTACTAAAAGTTCTGGAAAAAGCCGACATCCACATCGATATGATTTCAGGAACAAGCATGGGGGCACTTGTGGGTGGAATTTACGCAGCCACCGCCTCTGTTGAAAAATTAAAACACTCCACCATTGACCTGTTTCGAACCCGAGCAGACACCCGTAAAAAAATTTTTGATTATACCCTGCCCAGACAAGGCCTGCTCAGGGGGAAAAAAGCGGCTCAGCTTGTACGAAACGCCGTAAATAATGCGGATTTTCTGGACTTGATGATTCCGACCTACCTGGTAGGCGTAGATATTTTAAACGAGGAGGAAGTGGTTTTTGATACCGGGGATGTTACAGATGCGGTCCGTTCCAGCATTGCCATTCCGGGCGTGTTCTCCCCTTTTAAGCACCAGAACCGGTGGATGGTGGACGGTGGACTTTTGAACCCGGTTCCTGTGGATGTACTTCTCAGAAAAGGTGCAGATATTGTGATTGCTGTGAGTATTGAATCCAAGTCAACAGGCTCAGTAATGAAAAAAAAGAATCCAGGCATTAAAGAGATCATTTCGCAAACCATCAGCATTGTTCACGGGCGAGCTACAGGGGATTATGTAAAAAATGCGGATCTTGTACTCTATCCGGATGTCGGTACGTTTGTCTGGGATGACTTTCATGAAGGCATTGCACTCATGCGACGTGGTATGGATGCATGCTCTGAACGGCTGCCGGATATTCAAAAAATAATCTCTGAAAAACAGGGCCGACCTACAAGAATCTAAATCAGACGTCTTTGAAAGGTGCCTGAAGGCAGCTTTCTGCAATTCCGGTCAATTTGAAATTCTTTTGTGTTTCCATCCCCTAAAAATGGATTTTAGAACAAATTACTGCGACCTGATTTTAATATTTCCTGTCTTTAACAAGTTTACATATACCGTAGAGTCTTTTTAAAGTGAAGTAGCCCTGGCAAAGCCGTGGAAGTACCTAAGGGTAATTACTCTTTTCATCGACAACTATAGTTTCTGTGATGGATTTCATTTTGTAGGTAATACCACGCCACTTAATTTCGTTTGTAAATAGGGAATAAAGAGAATTGATTAAAACAAGAATTGATGCAAGCGGCGCCATTAAACAGTAAACAATAGCTACCCGTTTAAGTTTCTTTCGATGTTCTGGAAGCATTCTTATAATGGATGGCAGTAGAAATACTCCGTTTAGCATTTCCATGGGAATAATTGAAAGCATTAAAATTGCTGCAATTATTATCTGTGGGCTATTGATGATTGATATAGCATGAAAAATTAATAATACCATACCTACGCAAAGTATGATATTGCCTGTACCGTGAACAAAAAGGATAGATTTCCATAAATTCGGATGGTAAACTTTTGAGATAATTGTCTGTCGATTTGTCCATTCAAACATTTCCGACATAGTGCAATCTTCATGAGTCACAACAAGACACTTAGGAACAAATGTAATGTTCAAATTATTCTGTCTCACTGCCAAACTTATGGTCATATCGTCTGACAACGCATTTTGCCAATAATCTAACACATTGCACTCATAAAACACCTCCTTGCGTATAGCCATTGCTCCGCCCCAAGCATAGTTTGCCTTTGGATTAGACAAAAAAACAATCCCTCCACCGTTCCACGTTGATCTTAAAAAAGAAAAAAAAGTGTTTTTAACAGGAAGATACCATCTAAACCCTGTTGCGATTCCAATAGATTTATCTGATAAAGGTGATATTAGGTTAACAAGGAAGTCCCTTTTAGGCCTTGAATCTGAATCTATAAAAACAAAAATTTGACTGTCTTTTTCAACATGCTGTAATCCGCAAATCTGATTATTAATCTTCTGACTTCTACCTTTAACAGTACCTGCTGTATGAAGCTTGGCCGTAACATCAGGAAACGCCGATATAATATCCGAAAGTATCGGGAAAGCAGGATCATCTGATGTTGCAGTAACGAAAATGATTTCATAATCAGGATAATTCTGGTTAAATAGCGATTCAATATTTTCCTTAAATCCTGGGTCAAGACCTTTACATGGAACAATTAATGAAGCTTTATATTTATTGTTATCAGATTTTTTATTGAAATATGCGTTAATTCCCTTATAAAATTGAATAGAAAAAAATAAGGGTATACATGAAAGTATAATTGCAATAACGCCCAATATAATCAATGTAGTTTCCAATTGGAAAATTCCTTCCTTTTAGTCTTATGTACGATTGCCGATTTTTTTTGCTGGGATACCTCCCCATATTTCATTGTTAGGTATTTTTGTGCCCATAGTTACCACAGAATAAGCGGCTATAATGGAATTATCACCTATAGTGACATTGGGCATGATAAAGCTTCTTACGCCCAATGTTACGTTATTTCCAATCTTTATTTTCCCCAATATAAATTTGTTGGATTGTTGTAGGTGACCACATATAAAAGCGCCATCTCCTACGAGTAAATTATCTCCAGCGTATAGAAGGTCAGCGTTAAAAATCTTACCAGAAAAGCTTAAATTTTTACCACAAACTGCACCCATAAAAGAAAGAAGAAAAGGCATTGAAGAAAAAAAAGGCCGGCATAAATTGGAAGTTAGAACGTCAGTTGTAATTCTCAAAATTTGAATTTTGGATGTATTTTTAAATGTTCCTGTCTTATTTGGAATAAAAAAAGTAATGATTCGGCAACATGTAATAGCCAACCCCATGAAACAAAAGTAAAAAACTATTAATGATAGAATAAATATTGTTACAATTAAAGAATTTGATATAAAAGAATTATAGAATAGAGTTGCGACAAGGCAGCTAATGGAAAAAATACAACTTCCAATTATGAAATTTAGAATATATACATAAATCATAATTCAAAGCTATAATGGAATTTTATTACAAAACTGTTTTTTAATGGACCTCATTTGAAATGTAACCTCCTGAATTCAATTATTTTTGACTCATGTTGCGTTTCAAGGTCTCTTCCTGATCTAAATTCCATCTATTTGAAATATCAAATAATATTTATTTCTTTTGTGTTGAGATGATGGTTTGATTTTATATTTGATATAGTTAAGTATATCGCTTCACTAAAAGCCCCCGAAATGAAATATGGAACTTATTATTATATAAACTATATTATTACTTTTGCATAGAGGTAATCGACTTGAATGGTGCTCTTATCAATATTTGATGCAATCTTCGGGTATAAAAAAGGCCGTAGATTAGAAAATCTACGGCCTTTTTTATATTATTTGAAAAAAACTAACCTTTTTTTCTTCTGCTAATTCCGGCAACACCAAGGAGGCCGAAACCGAATAACAGGATTGTGGCAGGTTCAGGAACAGCACTACCACCCATTCCACCTGAGCCATTTAAGGATGCAATAAAATTAGTAGATGACTGGGTTCCAGGATTCCAACTTCCGTATGTAGAATCATACATGCCGTTAGCATCGTCGTCACCATCAAAGTTAGTATCGGTGATCGTGATGGAAGCAGCGTCCGTTCCAATTGAATCTTGCAAATCATTACCATAAGAGTCAAGAAGAACATTATCCAAAGCCCAAACTAATTCATAAGTTGCATCGTCATGTCCATCCATAGTCACCGTAGAAAACTGTCCGCCAACACCCGCCACAAGAGCAAATTTTGCAATTAGTGTTCCGTCTGAAAAACCTGAGCCGTCAGTTGTATCAGCATCAGCAGAGGCATCAATATAAACATACAGCATTCCGTCTCGCTGAAGGTAAGCATCACTTCCACTCAATGTTGTGCCCGCAGCCAGATGTTCATAGTTAGAACCTGTTGCAGGATCAATTCCAACTGAGTTCATGGAATAAGTAAAAGTCATCTCAAAACCCCAGGATTCGGTTGTAGGTGCCGGTGACCCTGGAGTTTCTGTATACATATAAGAAGCAAGCAACCCATCGGTTGCCCCAATTTCACCTATGCCGGGTATTCCGTCCCCATTGGTATCATTTGTTTGAGAATATGCAATACCATCAAATAAAATTTGGTTAATATTATCAACTTGACCTGTCAAGCCTGCTTCCCCAACGGTATCTAAATTCAATGACCAGTCATTAAATATAACCAGTGCCTGAGCAGATGTGCTCACACCGAGCAGTAATAACATTGACAATACTAAAGTAAATAACCTTTTCATAAAACTATCCTCCATAATAAAATAAAAATAATAACTCCAAACTCCGGGGAATGCTACATCTCTGAATCTTATCCCGCGTTATAATTATTCTAAAACCAATGTACCAGATTCCCCTCCTTTCTTTCCGTACAATCTTAGTGCCCCTCATTATTAATTAAATAAAAACTAAGCATAATATCAAATCACTTTTCTATGATTGTCAAGATTACTATTGAACTTTATAAATACATGATTCGTTCTATCCTTGACGGTATGACTTTAATTCAGCAACAATGATGCCATATCCATCAAACATCAATAATTTTATTCGCAATCATTTTTTTTCAAACTGAAACCTCAACAATTCAAGACGTTACCCATGATAATTTTCTATTACCTTCATAAAAAATCCAAACCTAAATGCACGCTGGAAACAAAAACCCATTCATTATGAAAAAAAGTCTTCAGAAATATGAAAATTTTTTCAAAAAAATAATAAAAATATTCATAGCTGGATGACAAAAAGGCTATTCTCCAGTATAGGCTTTCAAAAAAAACAAACCCTTTCTACTTTTCCTTCACTCGGCACCATTAGAATGATATTACCCATCTTATAACAGCAATTTTGAATAAAAGATGCCACCATTGAAAAAACATCAGTTTCCCGTAAGCTACACCGGCAATGCAGAACAGTCGTTATCCCCATTCCTCTGATTACTTAACAAGCTCCATAAAATATGGCAATGATTTTTATAACACTGCGCCTGAACTTTCAAATGCGCTTTTATGTGGAAGAGGATTGCAATTATAGTGATGATGTGATTAACAACGGATATCATAAAAAGCCTCACACAAATACCCATACTGCACTGCCTCTTGTCTCACACATCGGCTTCTAAACATTATCCGACTATTCACAATGGAATTCGGAAATTTATATCTGCAATAGTTGTCGCAACTCATTCTCGAAAACCCAATAATACAGCCAGAGATAACATTAAAATTCCAATCAGTAAGGCGGCATCTGCATTGAGATGTCGCAAAGGCTTGGGTCTTCGAACAACCGACAGGGTCTTGAGATCAAAAAAACACCATCATAATATGGAAAAAGAGAATCGCCGATTAGAAAGCCACATTGTTCTTGTATGGTTTTTCATAATTTTATATCCCTGACATTCTAAGGTGATGAGATCTACACCATTGTCGGTAAGCGGACAGACCCACTGGAATCCAAAGGTTGGACAGATGTCATCATGGAAAGAGTCAGTTGGTTTATTGTTGACCAACGATACAAAGAACACATTATCATTCAAGGTAGTTATGGAAACAGTATGTGGGTATATCGATCATACAGATGAATTGTTTTTTCTTTCAAATGATGAAAGACGATATGGCAATATGCTCTTCGAGTTGTGTTCCAAGGCTTTACGAACCGGCAAAAGAGGACGACCTCCCAGAGTTCTTCCTAAAGGAGTCAGCGTACGTGTTAAAAACAAGGGGACCCCAAAACACAAAAAAGGCCGTAAGTGCCCCCAAAGACCAAGCGCCAAAACGGAAATATTTTGATACGGATCAAGACATAAATGAGTCGAAAATCCATGTAAACCATAAGAGGCTCAAAACGCTGCAATCAGAGCAAAGAATAGTACTTTCATAAGGAAAACAAAAACTTATAAAAAAACGATAGGGGGCTTACAAAAGACGCTAAATGTGCATCAAATAATTCACAACTATGTCCGGCCACATTGGACGACAAGAGAAGTCTCCGTCGTTGCTTTAGGGGTACGACCGGAACTGCTTTCTCTTGAAGCCACCCTATCCACACAGAAAGCAGCCTAAGCTAATAAGTTTAGACCTGGGCTTTGATGAGATGTCTGGTTATCAGAAGGTTAGGGACCCAGTACTCATGAATACGTTTGGCTCTTATGGTGAATTGGGTCAAAACTTTAGCCCCTTTGAGGCATACAAACCTGAAACACAACATCAGCCTTATTTATTTATTTCCTCTATTAATTTTTTTGCCTCACGACTCTCGGGAAAATCCTCATTAAGTTCCAGAGCTTTGGAGAGCGCTTTTAATGCTTGTTTTTTTTCTCCTCGTCCGTAATAAGCCAAACCTAAATGGTAGTGTACAATGGGGTTGTTCGGCAATTTTTCCAAGCTGCTCCGGAATTCGGAAACGGCATTGCCATATAATCCTTTCTTATAGTAAGCAAAACCTATGGTATCCATAATACCAGGATCTTCGGGATAATTGGATTTGGCTTTTTTTGCCAGAGCCAGAGCCTCGTCAACTTTATCTGTTCGACTTGCCAGATACATTGACAGGTTGTTCGCTGCGGCTACATAATTAGGGTTAATTTGAAGCGCTTTACGGTAATAAATTTCTGCTTCATCAAATTTATGTTCCGCTTCAAGAAGGACGGCCAGCAGCACATGAGGTGGTGCCAGTTTATCATTTTTTTCAATCATAGTCAGATATTGTTTTTTGGCCGCCTCAATATCTTTCCGGGCTATGTATATTTTTGCCAACATTTCGTATGGAGTTAGGTAATCCGGGGCAAGATCAACTGCGTTCAACAATTCCAATTCTGCCTGCTTAGCATTCTTCTGGACCAGGTAAACGTTTGCACGGGTACTATGCACAAGGGCCTTCAACTTGTTATTATCCTTAAATACGCCCATCTGCTGAATGCACAGGGAGTGCGCGGTATCAAATTCTTTTTGGGCCACGGCATTTTTGACTCTCAAGGTGAATACATCAACGAGTTTGTTGTTCAGGGCCCAGGCTTTTTCCAGCAAGGGGGCGGCCTGGTCAAATTGCTTCAATGCTGATTTTAAGTAGGCGAGTCGGTAATAGCCTGTCGGATTGGCAGAACCCATTTCGATCATTTTCCTGAAATCGTTTTCAGCTTCCTGATTTTTTTTCAATGCAATATAGGCATTGCCCCGGATCATATAAGCCCTGTAGACTTTAGGATCTATCGCGATTACCTCACTAGCCTGACTTACGGAAAGATCATAGGAGTGTTGCCGGTAATAAAGTTCAGAAAGCAACAACCTTGCTTGGGTATAATCCGCTTTCAATTCTACTGCCTTGACCACGGCTGCTACCGCTTGATTCGGATCCCCCAATCCAATGTAACAAAGGCCTTTGAAATATTGAACTCTATGAGCCTTTGGCTCTTCCTTTTCAAGGGAGATCAAGATATTGAGTGCCTCCTGGAATTTTTTTTGAAAAACCAGAATTTCGCTTTTCAGCATTCTGGCATTCGTTAAATTGGGCCGTTTCTTGAGAATACCGGAGACCAGGATCTCTGCTTCTTCTATTTTTTCCTCTTTATACAGGAATCTTGCCAGAATGATCTGGGTATTGGAATTCTCAGGATCAAGAGCAACAGCTTTTCTGTACCATTCAAGGGCCTTATCCTTTTGGCCCGTTACGTTATAGAAACCGGCTAAGGCAACCATGGGTTGGGGGCTATCCGGTTGGACCTCAACTGCCTTTTTATACGCGATTTCAGCTCCTTGAAAATTTTTTATTTTCATGTAGAAATTCCCCAAAAAACTCTGGTGAGCTGCATTTTCAGGATTTTCCGCTGCTAATAAAATTATTTGTTCCTCGGCCTTATTCACTTGTTTTCGTTGGAAATAAAACTGGGACAGGACTACTCTAGCCGTCGTTTTATCTTGACTTGACTCGACAGCTTTAATTAAAAAAGCTTCAGCCTCATCAAATTTCTTTTCGCCGGTTTTTATTACAGCCATGGACTGTAAGGCCCCCACATGGTCGTCCTTGATATCAAGAATTTTTTCAAAAACGGTCTGGGCATTTTCGATCTGCTTCTGTCTGATTAGAACTTGGCCTTTGAGAAAGAGGGCGTTGAGATTTTTAGGCTCTTTCATTAAAATTTTATCGATCCTATCCTGGGTTTCCGGCAACTTTTTATCCAAGAAATAAAATTTAGCCAGCTTAACTAAGGCTTCAGTATTTTCCGGATCAAGTTTTTCGACGTTGGAATAAAGGGCAAAGGCCGACCTAAACTGGCCTGTTTTCATAAAAGTATCCCCTAATTTCAAAAGCAGGGCTGCATCCTTATTATCTATCTGAGCCGCGTTTTTATATTCTATTTCAGCTTTTTTATACTCTTTTGCATCAAAGTATCCGTCTCCCCTTTTAATATAGGCGGCCTTTTTTTCAGTTTCATTTGCGCAACCGATAAAAGTGATCAGTGCAATAAGAACAACCAATATATTTTTACAACATTTTCTCATGAACAGCCTCTTTAAAAGTGAATTGGCTTTTTAATTACTCTGTGATGACGATCGAATGTCATCCACAACTTGTATTATGGGATACTCAGTATTGTCAACTAAAAATCATGGTATCTTGTGGCTATGAAGGGACGATATCCATAGCGAAAAACCGTATTGGACAAAGGCTGCGATCTTGTGCCCGCCATTATCTTAATGGATTAGGACTCTTCCAAGCCAAATCATCTTGAAATAAGTTCATTCTGCCCCCCAAGGAAAAGCGCTTGACAAACAAGGCTAAAAACTTCACGATATTATTATCAATTCCGGCACGATTATCATAAAAAAATTAATAATATAGGTTAAAATAAAGATGATCAGCAATAGTATAACCTACGACAGATTCAGGTTTGGTCAAGTTATAGATGATGATGTCTTAAAAGATACCTTCCGGATGAGGTATGAAGTCTATGTGGATGAGTTCGGGTTTGAAAATAAAGCTGACCATCCCAGTGGACTGGAAACTGATGAATACGAACAAGACTCCATTCATTTTGCCTGTCTAAATGAAACCGATTCCGTGGTCGGTACCATACGACTGGTGCGAAACTCCGACAAAGGCTTTCCCATTGAACATGCCACAGAATTACGTCTTCCAGGTCAAAAACCCGAGCCGGATAAAATTGGGGAAATTTCCAGGCTTACAGTTACCAAAGACCTCAGGCGCCGTAAAGAGGACGGAATGTACGGTGTGGAATCATACTTAAAGGAAAAAGAAGGGGGCATACTACCCGACGATGGGACCATCCCAAAAGAGATGGAGGGCAGGAAAAACCCAATCATTGTACTGGGGCTTTACCAGGTCATGTTCCAAGAGAGTCTGCGAATAGGATTGACCCATTGGTACATGATCACTGAAAAAAAATTATTCTATGCTTTGAGAAAATATGGTTTTCTATTCCACCAGATCGGGGAGCCCGTACAATATCATGGCGAAAGGGTTCCCTATTTTGCCGATATTCATGAACTGCTGGTCAATCTGAAGCAGACTGATGAAGGCATGTTTGACCTGATGCTTACCGGACTGGAAAACGAGTATCACCCGAATATTCCATAATCCATTTTGATCGCTCCGAAGTTATTTACGTATGGCCGACTCGTTGTTTTTCGGATCTCCAAGCTAATCTGGATGGTCATCCGTCCGCATTTTCTTTTGGTTGCTTTTGCCGTCATGGGAATGCTATTCTGGTTCACAGGCGCAGTAAAAAAGGCAAAATCGATGTTTGCGTGTGTGATTTTGGCTATGACCGCCATCACTGTTTTCCCGTGAGGCACCATGCTCTTGACACCGCTTGAGCACAGATTTCCCACAAACCCGGTTTTGCCACAAAAAGTGGATGGGATTATCATGCTTGGCCGGACGGGAAACAATCATTTGACACAGATGTGGCATCAACCCGAAATGAATAATGCCGCTGACCGGTATATCAGGTTTACCCGTCTTGTCAGAGCATATCCGGATGCGGTGCCTCTTTTCACCGGTAAGACCAACACCCTCATTCCATCTGCAATATTTGAATAGCAAAAAAATATCCCGGCTAAATGAACCTTTCAACAACAAAAAAAGTATTATGTTATCAGCTATAAAAAAAATTTTACACCGCATTAATCAAAATCCGTCCGACAATATAGAGGCCATGCCAGATGCCGCGCCCCACGGGCCCTGGTTCGGCGTAGACCTGGACGGCACCCTGGCAGTCTGGAACGAGACCTCAACACTGAATAGCATCGGAGCCCCTATACCGGCTATGATTGATATGGTCCGCCGCATGGTGGACAACGACATCCGGGTAAAAATTTTTACTGCCCGTGCCTGTGACCCTGCCCAGATTCCAAAAATCCGGGCCTGGATGGCCCAAAACGGCCTACCAGACCTGGAAATCACCAATGTAAAAGATTTTTACATGGAACGTCTCTATGATGACCGTGCAATACGTGTGGAGCGCAATACCGGTAGAATCCTTTGATCCCCCTACCCCGCAAGCATTAAATTACATTTTGGTTATCCAGGCATTAATCATTGATCCGGATGACCATTTAAGCTAACATACGCGTTCACAATAAACTTTCATTACTTTTTTGGACCGCCAATCTTAAATAATACTGTGTCCTGAAAAGGAGAACATATGGCAAAATCCAAGGACCCATTTGCCGAACTATCCATGTTTGATTTAAGGGGCAAACAATCGGTCAGAGCGACTTTTAAGCTCTCCCAGAAAGCCATTGATGCCATCGGCCTTGTGGCCGTTCACATGGGCATCAAACAAAAATCTTTATTTGATCACATCATTGAAGACCATGCAGCCTTGGATCAATTGGCACAAACCATCCGCATACGCAAATTTAAACAGCTGGACCGAAAGCAAAAAACCTTTGTACTCAGTCGTAAAACCATTGAAGCATTGACGGCCATATCCGAAACTTATAGTATGCCCCGGGATGCGCTTGTTGAGTATTCCATCAAAAAACTGGAATCCGTTATCCAGTCTGAAAAAATCAAGCATGAAGAACGAAAAAAACTGGCCGGAAATTTGGAAAGCCGTTTCAACGACATTCTTTCACTTTACCGGAAATCAGCGATGACTTTAGGCGAAGACGATCCCTTTTGTAGGCATCTTGAAAAACTAATAGATCAAATGAAACGAACTGCAGAGGACGTGGATGCGTTCCTTGAAAAAAGCAAAATACTTGAAGATTTTTAGGAGAAAACGTTGATTGATGTTCAGAATCTGACCAAGTATTACGGTGATTTCTGTGCGGTTGACAACATCAGCCTCACCATTGAACCCGGCCGGATACTTGGTCTTCTCGGCCCCAACGGGGCAGGCAAAACAACCACATTAAGGATGCTCACCGGTTTTTTCCCCCCCACATCCGGCACCATCAGGATTAATGACCTTAAAATGCCGGAAGACACCCTGAAAATTAAATCCATGATCGGATATCTGCCCGAATCCGCGCCGCTATACCACAATATGCTGGTGTATGATTACCTGGATTATGTGGCACGGCTCAAAGGCATGGATGATCCCAAGCGTAAACTGTCCCGGTTTAAGGAACTGGCCAGGCTGTGCGGACTCTCCGATATCATGGCCAAGCCCATCGGCAACCTGTCCAAGGGGTTGCGCCAGCGGGTGGGGATAGCCCATGCCATGATGTCCGACCCGGATATTTTGATCCTTGACGAGCCCACCTCGGGGCTTGACCCCAACCAGATCGCAGAAATCCGTGACATCATCAAAGGTATTGGCAGGGAAAAGACCATTATCTTTTCCACCCACATCCTTTCCGAGGCCGAAGCCACCTGCGACAGAATCGCCATCATCAACAAGGGCAAAAAAGTGGCGGATGCCGGCACCGAGCAGTTAAAACAAAATGCCCGGCACCGCAGTGTGGTCCGCTTAACGCTGCAAAATGCAGAGATAACGGCGGCCCTTGACTATCTTAAGGCCTTTGATGCAAATCTTGACATTACTGTCGCGGATACCCCGGCCAGTGAAGGCATAAGTTTTGAGCTATGCTGCAAGGAAGATAGAGACATCCGCCAGGACCTTTACCTGTCCATTAAAAAGACCGACTGGATTATCACCGAGCTTGCACGACAATCCTTAGCCCTTGAGGAAATATTCCACGAACTGACACGGGAGGGCGCTTAACTCATGACACCGATCAAAACCATCGCCTTAAAGGAATTTAAGGACTATTTTATTTCACCCATTGCTTATATTGTGATCTCCCTTTTTCTCGTTGTAACGGGATGGTTTTTCTTTTCCACCTTTTTTATATACGGACGGGCCGATCTAAGGGATTTTTTCGCCCTTTTGCCAATCACCTTTTCCTTTTTTATTCCGGCCGTGACGATGCGCATGTTTGCCG